>JALVTT010000134.1 GCA_027024025.1 Sedimenticola sp. | reverse complement strand
CGCAGCCCCCGCCCCCGCGCCCACCGCGGCGGCTACACCACCCCGCTGGTCGGCGCCATCGTCGGCGGCGTGGTCGGCAACCAGTTCGGCCGTGGCAGCGGCAAGACCGCCATGACCGTGGCCGGCACCCTGCTGGGCGCCTCCATCGCCAACGACCTGGACCGCGCCCATTACGACGACGATGACTACCGGCCGGTGCACCGCCGCCGCTGCGAGACGGTCAACCGCTACGAGAGCCGCGAGGAAATCGTCGGCTACCGTGTAAAATACCGTTACAAGGGGCGCACCTATCACACCCGCCTGGATCACGACCCGGGCGACACCCTGCGCGTGCGTGTGACGGTGCGGCCCATCGACGACTGAGGAGAACGCCATGCGCCGCCTGTTCATCGCCCTGTCCCTGCTGTGCCTGCTGTCCCCGGCAGGCGCGGACTGGGACGACCGCAGCGGCCTCGAGGACGCCGTTTCCGAGGCCAGGGACCGCTATGACGGGCGCATCCTCTCGGCCGAGACGGTTTACGACGACAGCGGCCGCGAGGTCTATCGCTTGCGCATCCTGACCCCGGACGGCCGGGTACGGCGCATCCAGATCGACGCCGACGACGATCATGGCCGCGGACACCGGCCGCACCGGCGGGAACACCGCGGCGAGCACCGGCGCGGGCGCGGCCACGAGCGACGCCACTGAGCCGATGCGCATCCTCCTGGTCGAAGACGAGGAGCTCCTGCGCCGGCAACTCCGGCGCCAGCTGGAGCAGCGCGGCTACTCGGTGGACGAGGCCCCGGACGGCGAGGAAGGTCTGTTCATCGGGCGTGAATACCCCATCGACCTGGCGATCATCGACCTGGGCCTGCCGGGGCTCTCGGGCATCGAGCTGATCCGCGAGCTGCGCGCCCTGGAGCGCACCTTCCCCATCCTGATCCTGACCGCGCGCGACAGCTGGCAGGACAAGGTCGAGGGCCTGGAATCCGGGGCCGACGACTACCTGACCAAGCCCTTCCACGCCGAGGAGCTGGCCGCCCGCCTCAACGCCCTGCTGCGGCGCGCGGCGGGGCACGCCAGCAGTACCATCGAACTGCTCGGCATCCGTCTGGACACCGCGCGCCAGACCGTGCAGCTGGACGGCCGGGCGGTGGAACTGACCGGACATGAATACCGGGTTCTGGAATACCTGATGAGCCACGCCGGCCGGGTGATCTCCAAGACCGAGCTGACCGAGCACATCTACGACCAGGACTTCGACCGCGACAGCAACGTGATCGAGGTCTTTATCGGCCGCCTGCGCAAAAAGCTCGACCCCGACGGACGGCGCCGCCCCATCGAGACCCTGCGCGGCCGCGGCTACCGCTTCCGGGCCGAGCCGGCGTGAGGCCGGTCTCCATCCGCCGCCGCCTGCTCCTGATCAGCGCCCTGCTGGTGTTCGGCTTCATCGGCGCGGCGGCCTGGTCACTGAACGCCGCCTACCGCGAGGCCGCCCACACCGCGCTGATCGAACGCCTGCAGGCCCACATCTACACCCTGCTGGCCGCCGCCGGCGAAGACGCACAGGGCCGGCTGCGCATGCCGGAGGCGGTCGCCGACCCGCTGTTCAACCGTCCCGACTCCGGGCTCTACGCCCTGATCGAGGGCGCGGACGGCGCCTATCACTGGCGCTCCGCCTCGCTGCTGGGGCGTGAGCTGCCGCCCCCGCCGCCCCTGCCCACCGGCCAGACCCGCGAGCGCCGCGCCGACGGCCTGCTGATCCTCGACCAGGCCATCGCCTGGGAGGATCTCCAGGGCAGGCCGGTCCCCTACCGCATCAGCGTGGCGGCCGATATCACCGACGCGGCCCGCCAGCAGGCCCGCTTCCAGGCCACCCTGTGGATCGGCCTGGGCATCCTGGGCGGCCTGCTCCTGGTGGTGCAGCTGCTGGCCATCCGCTGGGGCCTGGGGCCGCTCTCGGAGATCGCCGGACGCATCCGGCGCATCGAACAGGGCGAGGCCGAGGCCCTGCCCGACTCGGTGGCGGTCGAGCTGCGGCCGCTGACCCGGGCCGTGAACGCCCTCATCCGTCAGGAACGCGGGCGCCAGGAACGGGTGCGCCACAGCCTGGCGGACCTGGCCCACAGCCTCAAGACCCCGCTCTCGGTGCTGCGCGGCCTGTCCCGGGAGCTGGACGACCCTGACTCGGCCGCCCTGCTGGACGAGCAGGTCAGCCGCATCGACGAGATCGTCTCCTACCAGCGCCAGCGCGCCGCGGTCTCGGGCGGCAGCGCCCTGCAGGCCCCGCAGGCGGTACGCCCGGTGGCCGAACGCCTGGGCAACAGCCTGTCGCGGCTGCCGCGCAACCGGGACATCCGGCTGGACATCGCACTGCCGGACGGCTTCGCCCTGCGCATCGAGCCTGGCGACCTGCTGGAACTGCTGGGCAATCTGCTGGAGAACGCCTTTCGCCACGCGCGCAGCCGGGTGCGCGTCCTGGCCCCGGATCCGGCCCGCCCCTGCCTGGTGATCGAGGACGACGGCGAGGGCATCCCTCCGGCCCTGCGCCCGGCCCTGCTGGAGCGTGGCATGCGCGCCGACCAGCAGCACCCCGGCCAGGGCATCGGCCTGGCGGTGGTCAGCGAGATCCTGGCCCAGTACGGCGCCAGCCTGCGCATCGGCGAATCCGCCGAGGGTGGCGCCCGCTTCGAGATCAATCTGGAATCCGATTAGCGGTCTGTCGGACTGCTAAGAGGGTGTTTACAAAAACACCCTCTAAAGTTCCGCCGCCACCGGCCGCAACCCCTGGAAGGATCCTCGAGGAAATGCAGCCATGGCGAACAAGCATCCGAAACCCGGCACCCCCGACGCGGCCCCCATGATCCGCCTGGGCGACGCCTGGGTGCCCGCGCACGAGGCCTGGGCCCGCATGGAGACCGCCTCCGCGGTCGCCGGCCATATCGAACGTTTCAACCGCAGATTTCCCGAGCTGAGCACCGAAACCACCCGCGAGGTGGTGCCCCTGGTGCGGCAGCGGCTGAAAGACATCAGCCTGCGCATGCCACCCAAACCGCCCCCCGAACAGAACCTGAAGGAGATGGCCGCCGAACTGCTGGTGCGGCTCTCGCCCGAGGAGGCCATCGAACAGCTGTTCGCGGCCAGCGGCGAGGAGCTGACCCTGCGCGAACTGATCGCCCTGGCCGGCGAGCAGGCCTATATCGAGGCCCTGACCCGCGAGGCCCTCGAATACCAGGCCAACCAGATCCTGCCGGAACAGACCGCGCAGATCTGGAACGACATGGCCCGTCCCGCCCCCGGCGGCGGCCTCTGGTCGGGACAGAAGGTGGAAAAGCTCCTGGGCCCGACCCCCTGAGCCCGCACTGCTGTCCAGGGAAAAGTTGCCTATCACGACCAAAAGCCGTGTCCTGCAGGGGATGGTGGGAGATTCGATAAAGGGGCGACTCGAACAGTCCTCCAGGCCGGCTACGGAGTACCCGGACCCGTTGGCGCAGCCGAGCATCGCAGGGCCGGAAGCGATCAGCGCGAGGACTGTTTGAGCCCATCGAAGATGGGCGAGTTCCGCAGCGCCGCTTCCGGGCCGAGAAGCGCAGGGCACCCGGAGCGCAGCGGAGGGCAAGCCTTCGGGTGCCCTTTCTTTTGCCTACTTTTCTTTGGGCAAGCAAAGAAAAGTAGGGCGCGTGCGGGCCGCCGCCCGCATCCAGAATGGCCTGCCGCGCAGCGGCAACACAACCTTGTTCACCCCCCTCCCGGCCTCCCCCCGCAGGCGGGGGGAGGGGCGCCTCGATGCATTGCCCAGTTTCCCCGGACAGCAGTGCCTGAGCCCGGAGCGCCCCGCCCATGCCCCTCATTCCGCCCCTGCCTCCGGCTCGAACCGCAGCGAGGCGGAGTTGATGCAGTAGCGCAGCCCGGTCGGCGCCGGCCCGTCCGGAAACACATGTCCCATGTGGGCGCCGCACTTGCGGCAATGCACCTCGGTGCGGCGCATGCCGTGGCTGTGATCCTCATGCGTCCCCAGCGCCGCCTCCCCCAGCGGCCGGAAGAAACTCGGCCAGCCGGTGCCGGAATCGAACTTGGCCTCGGACGAAAACAATGGCTCGCCGCACACCGCGCAGCGGTACAATCCCTTGTCCTTGGTGTCCCAGTAGGCGCCGCTGAACGGCCTTTCCGTGCCGTGTTCGGCACAGACCTGGTACTGCTCGGGGGACAGGCGCTCCCGCCACGCCGCCTTGTCGCGGATGTCTTTCTCACTCATGGATCAATACCGTTGTCATTGATGGGTTAACCCGCATATTTCACCCGGTCGCTGAAAAAATATTCCAACTCATTGGAATTACAGGGCAATCCTGACATATGCAAAGTGCAAAATGTCAGCGGGTATCGCTGAACACGCCCTCGCACCGGTCTCGACGCCCATCTGCGGTATTTGCTCAATCATCAATAGCCTGGGCTATTGATTCAATCGCAAATCCGCACCTGAGCGTCGATCCCGGCACGATCATCGCGTTCCCGGGTGAAATATGCGGGTTAATGGCGTTGCGATTGCTTCGTCCCCCTCAATATACTCGCCCATCAACGTTTTCACACCGCCCGAGCCAAGGATCTCCCCCATGTCAGACAACAACTTCCATCCGCCCCGCCGTACCCTCATGGGCCCCGGCCCCTCCGATGTGCCGGCGCGTATCCTGGAGGCCCTCGGCCGCCCCACCATCGGTCACCTGGACCCGGCCTTCGTGGCGCTGATGGACGAGATCAAATCCCTGCTGCAATACGCCTTTCAGACCGAAAGCCCGCTCACCATGCCCATCTCCGCGCCCGGCTCGGCCGGCATGGAGGCCTGTTTCGTCAACCTGGTGGAACCGGGCGACAAGGTCATCGTGTGCCAGAACGGCGTGTTCGGTGGGCGCATGAAGGAGAACGTGGAGCGCTGCGGCGGCACTCCCGTGATGGTCATGGACGCCTGGGGCAGCGCGGTCGATCCGGGCAAGGTGGAGGACGCGCTCAAGGCCCACCCCGACGCCAGGGCGCTGGCCTTCGTGCATGCCGAGACCTCCACCGGCGCGCAGTCCGACGCCAGAACCCTGGTCGAGCTGGCGCACAAACATGACTGCCTGGCCATCGTGGACGCGGTGACCTCGCTCGGCGGCACCGAGCTGCGCGTGGATGAATGGGAGATCGACGCGGTCTATTCCGGCACCCAGAAATGCCTGAGCTGCGTGCCCGGCATCTCGCCGGTGAGCTTCAGCGAGCGGGCCCAGCACCGGATCGCCAACCGCGGCCACCGCGTGCAAAGCTGGTTCCTGGACATGAATCTGGTCATGGCCTACTGGGGCGGCAAGACCAAACGCGCCTACCACCACACCGCGCCGGTCAACGCCATGTACGCCCTGCACGAGTCGCTGCTGATGCTCAAGGAGGAGGGCCTGGAAAACGCCTGGGCCCGGCATTACCGCAATCACCTGGCCCTGCGCGCCGGCCTGGAGGCCATGGGCCTGTCGTTCATCGTGGACGAGCCGCACCGCCTGCCCCAGCTCAACGCGGTCTCCATCCCCGCGGGCGCGGACGATGCCGCGGTGCGCGGTCGCCTGCTCGAGGAACACAATCTGGAGATCGGCGCCGGGCTGGGCGATCTCGCGGGCAAGGTCTGGCGCATCGGCCTGATGGGTCACGCCAGCCGCCCGGAGAACATCACCCTGTGCCTGGGCGCGCTGGACGCGGTGCTCAGCGACATGGGCGCCGAGATCAACGCCGGCGCGGCCCTGCCGGCCGCGGAAAAGGTCCTGGCCGCGGGCTGAGGTGGCACGGCGGCGTCCATCCCGCGCGCGCCTGGCGCTGGCCGCGCTGGCGGTGACCCTGCTCGGCTACTGGCTGGGCCAGCTCTACCAGCAGCAGCGCCTGGCGCGCCAGGGCGTCCGCCTGGAGGACAGCCCGCCACGCATCCAGACCGCCGCGCGCCTGCCCCTGGACGGCCACTGGACCCTGCTGCTCAACGGCGAGCCTGAACCGGCCTGCACCCCCCTGCTGGAGCGCCTGACCGAGACCTTCAACCGCCTGGCGGACGAGCCGGCGCTGCAGCGGCGGCTGCGCCTGATCCTGGTGGCCGGCATGGCCCCGCCGCCCGCCTCGCGCTGGCGCGAGGTGCCCTGGGCCCGAGTCTACTGGCTGGGCCGGCAGGCGCGCCAGGGCCTGCTGCGGCGGCTGCGACTGAGCGCCGGCCCGCCCTATTGCGGCGCCGCCACACGCCTGGCCCTGACCGGCCCCGACCGGCGCCTGTACGCCCATCTGACACTGGACAAGCCCGGGCGAATGGCCGAAAGTCTGCGCCAACTCATACACCGCCTGGAACCCATGACCGAGACTCCCTCCGACACGCCCGGCTGGCTGGACCGATTTAACACCTTCATCCTGCGCCTGCTGCCGCAGCACTGGCTCTCGGCGCGCATGCACCAGCTCGCGCGCAGCGAGATCCCCTGGCTGAAGGACGCGCTGATCCGTTACGTCATCTCGCACTACGGGGTGGACATGGCCGAGGCCGCCGAGCCGGACCCCGGCGCCTATCCCAGCTTCAACGCCTTTTTCACCCGGGCGCTCAGGCCCGGGGCCCGGCCCATCGACCCGGAGGCCGAGGTCAGCCCGGCGGACGGCGTGCTCAGCCAGGCCGGTCCCATCCGCCAGGACCGCCTGGTCCAGGCCAAGGGCCATGAATACAGCCTGTTCGCCCTGCTCGCCGGGGATGCGGACATGGCCTCACAGTTCGAGTCCGGCAGCTTCGCCACCCTCTATCTGTCACCGCGCGACTATCACCGCGTGCACATGCCGCTGGCCGGAACCCTGCGCGAGATGGTCTTCGTGCCCGGCGATCTGTTCAGCGTCAGCCAGGCCACCGCGCAGCTGGTGCCCGGTCTGTTCGCGCGCAATGAACGGCTGATCCTGCTGTTCGATACCGAACGCGGCCCCATGGCCGTGATCCTGGTCGGGGCCATCTTCGTCGGCAGCATGGAAACGGTGTGGGCCGGAGAGGTCCGGGCGGACACCGTGCGCCACTGGCATTACGAGGGGGAGAACGCGCCCCGCTTCGCCAAGGGCGAGGAGATCGCGCGCTTCAACATGGGCTCGACCGTGATCGTGCTCAACACCCGCTACGCGGTGGACATGCGCGAGACGCTGATCGGCCGGCACATCCGCATGGGCGAGCCGATCGGCGACTGAGCCCGGCCCCAGGGCCGGGACTCAGACCCAGAACAATGCCGCGATGATCACCATGCCGACCAGGATGGCCTGCACGATGACCTCCGCCTCCATCAGGGGAATGACGTGCTGACGGTCGTATTTGCCGCCGCGCGCCATGGAAACCCCGCCGGCGACAAAGACACCGAGTGCCGCCAGCGCGGCCAGAATGATCAGAAATCCGATACCCGTCATGACACTTACCTCCATGGGCAGTGGTGAGTCGGTACTTCGGTCTTACCCAACGTATAGACGGACCGGAGCGGCCCGTCAATTGCTTCACAGCCGCGCCAGGGAAAACCCCAACACCCGGTCGATATCCCCTTCGCCGAGCAGGGCCATGAGCAGCCGATCCACCCCCACGGCCACCCCGGCGCAGGCGGGCAGACCGTGTTCCATGGCCGAGAGCAGGGCGTCGTCCACCGGCATGGGCTGCTGGCCCTGGCTGTAGCGGCGACAGTTTTCCCGCTCGAAACGTTCCGACTGCTCGCCGGCATCGGCCAGCTCCTCGAAGCCGTTGGCCAGCTCCAGGCCCTTCCAGTACAGCTCGAAACGGGCCGCGGTGCGCGGGTCCGCCGGATCCAGACGCGCCAGCGAGGCCTGGGAGGCGGGAAAACCGGTCACATACAGCAGGCCGTCCCGCCCCAGGCCGGGTTCGATGAAGCCGGCCATGAGCAGATTCAGCCAGCCATCGCGGTCCAGGTCCAGGCTGTCCGCGCCCAGCAGGTGATGTTGCCGGGCACAATCGGCCAGGGCTGCGACATCGGCCTCCAGGGGGTCGATATCCAGCGCCTCCAGGAACAGCGCGCGGTAGCTGCGGCGCCGCTCCGGCAATGCCGGATCCCCGGCCAGCTCGCGCACCAGGGCGGTGAGTTCGTCCATCAGCGCGGGGGCGTCGAAGCCCGGCCGGTACCACTCCAGGATGCTGAATTCGGGATTGTGACGGCAGCCCGCCTCGCCGTTGCGGAAGGCCTTGCACAGCTGGTAGATGGGCCCGCTGCCGGCGGCCAGCAGGCGCTTCATGAAGAACTCGGGCGAGCTTTGCAGATACAGGGTCTTGCCCGCCGCGTACCCCGGCCCCTGGAAGCGGGTGCTCAGGGGCTCGATCGCGGGATCGGTGCCGAAGGAGGCGCCCAGCAGCGGGGTCTCGACCTCCATCACCCCGCGCGCATCGAAAAAGGCCCGCACCTGCCGGTTCAGCCGGGCGCGGGCCTCGAGGATCTCCAGGGGGGCTCCGGGGCGCCAGTCACTGGCGTATCGCCGGGCCATGCGGCGCTATTCGTCCTTGGCTCGGCTGACATACTCGCCGGAGCGGGTGTCCACCTTGAGCTTGTCGCCGATCTGCACGAACAGGGGCACCCGCACCACGGCCCCGGTCTCCAGGGTGGCCGGCTTGCCGCCGCCGCTCGAGGTGTCGCCCTTGAGGCCGGGGTCGGTCTCGGTGACCTCCAGGACCACGAAATTGGGCGGCTCGACCGCGATCGGAGAGCCGTTCCACAAAGTCACCATGCAGACATCCTGCTCCTTGATCCATTTCACCGCGTCGCCCATGGCGGCGGCATCCGCCTGATACTGCTCGTAGGACTCGTTGTCCATGAAGTACCAGAACTCGCCGTCGGTATAGAGATAGGCCAGATCACGGTCCAGCACATCGGCCGCCTCGACCGATTCACCGGACTTGAAGGTCTTCTCCAGCACCCGGCCGGTCTTCAGGTTGCGCAGCTTGACCCGGTTGAAGGCCTGGCCCTTGCCGGGCTTCACGAACTCGTTCTCGATGATGACGCAGGGATCACCGTCCAGCATCAATTTGAGACCGCCGCGGAATTCATTGGTATTGTACGTCGCCATGTCGTCCTCTATCCGAAGGCAAAATCAGCGGCCTATGATAACGCCAAGCCGGGCGCCTGCGCAGCCCGATTCCTGGCAGGCCGAACTGGCGCGGGCGATCACCGACCCGGCGCGCCTGCTCGCGGCCCTGGGCCTGCCCGGACATCTGCTGCCGGCGGCGCGCGCCGCGGCCGCCCGCTTCCCGTTGCGCGTCACCCGGCATTATCTGGGCCTGATCCGTCCCGGAGACCCGGACGACCCGCTGCTGCGCCAGGTGCTGCCGCTGGGCGAGGAGCTGCGCGAGACCCCGGGCTTCGGCGCCGACCCGGTCGGCGACCACGCGGCCGGGCTCATGCCCGGACTGCTGCAGAAATACCACGGCCGCGCCCTGCTGGTGGCCACCGGGGCCTGCGGCATCCACTGCCGCTACTGCTTCCGCCGCAACTTCCCCTATGCCGAGGCCAGCGCCACCCGCCACTGGGAGGAACTGCGCGGGCGCCTGGCCGACATGCCTGACATCGAGGAGCTCATCCTCAGCGGCGGCGACCCCCTGAGCCTGTCGGACGCGCGCCTGGCGCGCATGCTGGCGGACTTGGAGGCCCTGCCCCGGCTGCGCCGCCTGCGCATCCACTCGCGCCTGCCCGGCGTGCTGCCCGCGCGCCTGACCCCGGCGCTGGAACGGCTGCTGGCGGGCTGCCGCCCGCGCGTCAGCCTGGTGTTGCACTGCAACCACGCGCGCGAGCTGTCCGAGCCCCTGCGCGCGCCGCTGGAGCGGCTGCGCCGGGCCGGCATCACCCTGCTCAACCAGTCGGTGCTGCTGCGGGGCGTGAACGACAGCGCGGACGCGCTGTGCGCCCTCAGCGAGCGGCTGTTCGACTACGGCATCCTGCCCTATTACCTGCACGCCCTGGACCGGGTCGCCGGGGCCGCGCACTTCGCCCTGCCGGACAGTACCGCGCTGTCCCTGCACCGGGAGATGCAGGCCCGCCTGCCCGGCTACCTGGTGCCGCGTCTGGTCCGCGAGATCCCTGGTCAGCCATCCAAAACCCTGCTGGAAAGTACAATTTCTTGACTTAGTCGCGAATTTTGCTTGTTAATCAGGTTAATATTAGAGCTACACTTAATGGCAACGGACGCTCAGCGCCCGCCACCAATGCCATAGTGAAGGTGGTTAACCATGGACAAGCAAAAGCCAACAATGGATGTAAGCAACGCAGTGAGGGCCAGCTCGCTGGGCCTCGGCATACCTGACCAGAGCCCCCCACCGGCTAACAGCATGCTGCTGGAGCCACGCGACACCTCGGAATGGATCGAGGCCCTGCCACTGGCCAATATCGGAGAGACCTCGCGCCAGATCTACACCTCCCTACTGGATTTCAACCGCTATGAGATTCCCGAGCTAGTAAGAACCAAGGTGGTCGAACTTTTCCGTCCCACGGTACATTATGTGTGCGACAACCTGCGACGCCACTACATGGATATGGGCTTCCCGCTTTCGGCCAAGGCCTGGAAAACCGTGACACTCAGCCGCGAGCTGTACAACGAACTGGCCATTAACTACAAAATCATCGTTGAGCGCATGCTGGGCGGGCAGACCGAGCGCTTTGACCGCAAGCTGCTAGTGATTGCGCTACACCGCGCCCTCTACTATCTCGGCCAGGTGTTCCTGCAAAGCAGTCTAGCCTATACCAACACCCCAACACGCCTGTGGAAGGAGATCAACGCCATCTTCGCCTTCTCTCGTCAGAACCATGTGCACCGCATTCCAGTCAAGAACCGCATCGAGGAGCACGAGGAAGTCTCGACCATCGAGGAAACCTACAAGGCGCTGCTGCTGTTCGCCGCGGCCGCGCCCGGTCGCCTGCGCCAGTCGCACCTGCAGACGACCTTCGACAAGGCCCTGCAGTGGGCGCCGCAGACCCGCTTTCTGGGCATGGATGACGACATCCCCTCCACCGGCTGTCTAAACATCAACCTGGTCAAGGACGAGGCTCCAGTCCACAATGCGCTGCACATGCCCATACCTGGCCGCCATATCGCCATCCTCGATCTGCGCGACTTGATCCGCAAGCTGCACGACGAATACGAGGAAACGCCCAGCGCTGGCGATCAAGATGTCAAACTCAGCCAGCAACAAATTTCGCGAGCCCTGCTACGCCAACTGATCCGCAACTGGCATTCACCGCCCGAACGAAAATTCGTGCGTACCCGGCTGCATTTCTCACTACATATCCTGTGCGGGCTGCGCGCTATCCACGCCGCGCTCAACCCCCTGGGCACAGAAGAAACTACGCGCCCGCAAGCTATCAGTGACGAACCGCATAGCAGCCTGAGTACTGGTCCCAACGTCAATATGCCGACCCTACCCACGCAACACAGCAACCCCCTGGATGCCATCGACCAAAATTCCCTCTCGCTCAGCCCGCTGCCATCAAACGAACGCAGCGATTCACTGCTAATTGAAAGCCAGGGACAATTCGGAAACAGTCATCTAAACGACGAGCCAGTCAGCCAATGGCGGGACAGCAGCCTGCTGGACCTACAGCGTGGTGAAGGCATGGAGATCACTACCCTCAACGAAAGCGCCGGCGGCTACTGCCTACAATGGCCGACGGACCGGCACCCCCCCAAGGTCAAGATTGGCGAATTGCTGGGCATCGGCGGAGACAGCGGGCAACCCGATTACGGCCTGGGCGTGATCCGCTGGATCCATTGCGACAATCAGGCGCGGATGGAATTGGGGCTGCAGGTCATCGCTACCCAGGTCGAAGCCGGCACCGCCTATTTGGCCAGCGCCAACGGCCGCGTGCCGCCACGCAACAGGAGAGACCCCATCAACTGCCTGCTGGCCCACAGCGGGCAAGACGCAACTGGACAAGGATGCCCCACATTGATCTTAGCCAATGCCAATTATTCCCTGGGTACCCGCCTGTGGCTATGGGGTGCCTCAAAATCGCATCACCTGATTCGGCTAACACGCTTAATCGACTTTAGCAGCGCATACGCACGCTTTGCCTATGAGTACGTCAACCACGAAGGAGATATGGGTTCGGAGCCGGACGGCGATTATAATGAGTTCGAAAGCCTGTGGAATGCATTATGATTAGGCACCTTTCTATTGTCACCTGAAGGGTAAAATCGCACATGGCCACAATCCCAGATTCTGTATTTCAAAGTCTGGACAATGGCAACTCGCCGCTGGAACTGCTGATGGTGGGTTGCAGCCCGGAGGAGGCCGCGCGGTGTGTGACCGCCCTACGCAACAGCGGCCAGGCGGCGCGCATGGAAAGCGCCGACAGCCGTGATACCCTGGTCCGGCTGCTCGAAACCGAGCCAGCCGATATCGTTACAGTCAACATGGATTCCAACAAGCTGCCCGCGGACGTGGCAATCGAGCTGGTTCGGGAAGCCAACCCGTCGGCAGCCATCATTCTCACCAGCAGCAATCCTCAAGACCATATTGATTTCGCCATACAAAACGATGTCCGCGATCTAGTCAACTCAAGCGAACACCAATATTTTGTCTTCAGCCTCAAACGCGAGTACCAGACCCTGTTACTGAGGCAAGAGTTGGCGACTACCAAACGCCGGTACGAGAGCGCGCGGAAACGTTTCTTAGGCCTGCTGACCCACGCCCAAGATGCCATCGCCTATATCCACGATGGTATGCATGTGCAGGCCAACCCAGCGTATTGCGAAATGTTCGGGATCACCGAAGAAGACATAGAAGGCCTGCCGGCCATGGATCTGATCACCCCGGAATCGCGCGACGCTTTCAAGAAAGCCCTGCGAAAATCGATAAAGACCGGATCGCTGTCTAAAACCCTGGTCTGCCGCCGTATGGATGGCTCCAATGTCGAAGTGGATATGGAACTCTCCTCATCCGAATTAGGCGGCGAAATTTGCACTCAGATTATTATCCATCAGCGTGATCAAAGCGACGAACTCCAAGCCCGCATCACCGAGCTGTCCAATACCGACCCGCTCACCGGGCTAAGCAACCGCTACGCGTTCATTCGTGAATTCGAGAGTGCTCTGGCCCAAGGCAAAATCGAACCAGGCACCAAGCTGGTAGAGATTGCGATACACAATTTCAGCGAGATCTACGACAGTACCGACGTTTTCCGGAGCGATCAGCTACTCAAGGGAAGCGCCGATCTGATCCGCAGGGAGTTGAGCCCACATGCCCGCCTGCTGGCACGCTTTGGCGACCACGAATTTATGGCATTGTTGCATTCCGAGCAACAGCCAGCAGATCAAGTAATCGATGCCTGCCTGAGAACTTTAGAAACAGGGGAATTGGATCAGCACTGCGACCTTCCTATTGCACCCCGTTTCGGGGCCGGTCGCATCTCCGTGGATGGACAACAATCCGCGCGGGAACTCATACGTCAGTGCTGCAAAATCAACCGAAAAACACACCAACCTACAGAAGAACAATCACAAGAACCACCACAAGAAGATGTTATTGCGCCCACGAGTGCCCTTCAGATCGACCGTGGCATCATCGACCAGATCGATTATGCGCTAGAACACGACACCTTCCGTCTGATGTACCAGCCCATCGTTAGCCTGGGAGGTGACACCCGAGAAAACTATTCTGTCCTGCTTCGCCTAGTGACACGCTCCGGTGAAGAGAAAACCCATGAATGGTTTGAAGAGGCCGCACGTCAGGGAGAGCGCCTGGCCGAAATCGACCGCTGGGTGATCCGACAGGCCATCCGCGAGCTGGCCCGTCACCGCCAGACAAAACGCAAAATCAACTTTCACATCCAACTCTCACGCGAGGGCGCCATGGACGATTCCATGCTCCTATGGGTGTGTGACTGCCTGCGCGAATTCCGGGCCAAGGGGGCCTGGCTCTACTTCCAATTCGACATGGAGCAGCTACGAAAGGCGACGCCGGAAGTGATTCGCCTGATCGAGGGCCTCAAGAAAATTAACTGCCGAATCTCTTGTGGTGGCGTGGACGACAGAAATCTGGATCTTGACACCATGGAAAAACATCAAGTAGACATTGTCCGCCTGGCGCCCAGCATGGTTGAAAATCTAGCAGCGGATGCCAAAGCACAGGACCGACTGGCCGCGCTGAACACCCAGATCCAGGAGGCCGGCATCAAGACCATCGCCACCAGCATCGAGAACGCCAACACCCTGGCGCTGCTATGGAATATCGGAGTCAACCTGGTGCAGGGCTATTTCCTGCAGGAGCCCGCCCCCAGCATCGACACCTCGGAGGATTGAACCGCCCCCCTACCAGGGCATGAAGGCGCTGAACATCCGCATGGGCCGGCCGATGTCGCGGTTCATGCGGTACATGTTCACGTTCATCCCCTGCGCGGCCACGTTCAGGGCCTGGGTGTTCCGGGTCATGGAACGCATGGACTGGTCCATGGAATGGATATTGGCCAGCATGGGCTCCAGGGTCGCCACCTTGCGATCGATGGAATCCAGGCTCACGGTCATGGCCCGCACATTGGTGGTCAGCTGCCCCATGTTCTTGGACACCGCCTGCATATTGCCGGCCAGGGTGGTCATATTGGTGTCCACGCTGATCGCCAGATAATGCACGTCGCGCTGCAGGTTGTAGATCAGGTAGAAGCCGTACAGGGCCAGCACGATGAAGGCGAACAGGGAGGGATAGATGATCAGCTCCCAGCGGCGTGCGCTGGACTCGAAGACCTCAGACAGCCGGGCGTATTCGTTCTCGTGGGAGAGAGGCTGTGGCTCCTTCTCCTCTGTCTGGGACTTGTCGTTCATGCGGGGCACCGGATTGGGGCGGATATGCGCCTTAAACTAGCACAAAGCGCTGGCAGATACACTAACACAGATAACAACACCTTAGGCAAGGTTTCTCAGGGCGGTTTTCAACAACCGGCCCCAAACTAGCGCGCGCCCAGATCACGGGCCCGCGGATCGCCACCCTTGCGCAGGATCTCGCGCACCTGACGGAACAGATCCCCGGCCCCCTGGGCGCGGAACCGCAGCGCCGCCTCGTAATAGGCGTCCATGGCATCGCCCCGGCGCTGCATGGACTGGTAGAGATTGCCCAGCTCGGCAAAGATGGCCCCGTCTTCCGGGCGCATGCCCAGGTAGCGCAGGTAGAGCCGCTCGGCCTGGGCATAGTGCTTGTTCCAGAAGGCCTCGCGCGCCGCCCGCAGCACCCTGTCCGGGCCCGCCTGTACCAGCCGGTCCGGCAGGGCCGGCGCCTGTTCAGGGGCGCGGAAATGCGGCGCCCGGCCGGCGCTCCCGGCCGGCGTGGCCGGCGCCATCTCATTTGCCTCCAGGGGCCGGAACACGGTCTTGTCCCTTGCCGGCGGCGCGGCGGCCGATTCATCACCGGGCTGCGATGCCGCCTGCTGTCGGCGCGCGTCCTCCGCCTTGTGTTCGGGCCCGGCCTTCGGCGTGGCGGCTTCCGGCAGCTGCGGCTCCGGGGCCGGTCTTTCCGGGGTGCGCGGATTTTCTGCCGCAGGCGGCGCTTCCGCGCCCGTGCCACCGGCCCGCGCCGAGTCCAGGCCGAACAGCGGCCCACGCCAGATCAGGGCCGCCAGGGCGAACAGCAGGAATCCCAGCGCCACCAGATGGCTCAGCAGCAGATTCAACAGGCGATTCATGACGGGCTCCCCCTTTGATGATCCCGCGCCCTGTCCGGCGCCGGGATCAGGATCGTGTCAGCCCAGCAGCTTTGGATACAGCACGGCCGCCAGGGCGTTCCATTCCGCAGCCCCCTTGCTGCGCGGTTGCTGCTCGAACACCGCCAGGCCCTCGCTGAAGGAACGCCGGTAGGCGGTGCGCTGCGCCAGGCGCGGCTTGAGATACTGGATGCCCGGCAGGCTGACCAGGGCCGCCGCGGCCTCGTCCGATTCGCGGATGGCGTGGTGGGTGTCCGCGCGGTTGATGAAGCCCAGCACCTCCGGCTGCCGGTCGCCGGTATTGGCCGCCACGAAGCGCAGAAAGCGCTGGGTGGACCAGATATCGGCCTGACTGGGCGGCACCGGCACCAGGATGCGGTCGGCCACCGCGATGGCCCGCTTGAGGTTGTCCATGGAAGCGGTGCCCACATCGATCAGCACCTCGTCATGGGCCTGCAGGCTGTCCAGATCCTGGTGCAGGGCCTGGGCCGGGATGCGCGCGACCTCCGGCCGGTAGCCCTCCTCCGCGCGCACCTGCAGCACATCGCTCAGGGTCGCCTGGGGATCGGCATCGACCACCACCACATCGGCCTCCGCCAGGGCCAGCCACACCGCCAGATTGAAGGTCACGGTGCTCTTGCCCGAGCCCCCCTTGAGACTGCCGATCAAGGTGATCATGAATAACCCTCCCGCTCAGGTCCGGCGTATCGAATCAGAACAGCCCCGCCATCGGAAAGCCCAGCCCGCCCGGGAAGCCGAAGCGGTCCTGGCGGCCATCCTGCCAGGGCGTCCAGCCCAGCATGGCGCCGCCGGGCCAGCCCGGGAACCAGGGCTGGGGCAGGCCGCCATACAGCGGCGGATAGAGGCCCCAGCCGGGCTGGCCCCAGGCGGGCGGCGGATAGGCGCCATAGGCGGTCGCGCCCGGCAGCGGTGGATAGGGCGCCGGCAGCATGGGCGCCATGGGAGGCGCCGGTGGCAGCGGCAGGGCCGGCGGCGCGCCCCAGGGCGCGGCGGCCGGCGGATAGCCCGGCGCCATGGGATACAGGGCACCGGCGTAGGGGTTGTAGGGCATCACCGGCGGCGCGGGCGGCGCCGGAGGCGGGGCGTAGCCAGTGTACGCGGGCTGGGGCGCCGGGCGCGGCATGGGCCGGTCCGCCGGACGCCAGGCGTACTGCTTGACGAAGGCCGGGCGGCTATCGCTTCCAGGATAGTGCTGGCCCGGGATCACCACGAAGGGCTGTCCCATATAGGGCATGGGCGGCGGCGCAGGCGGATAGCTGCCCGGGGGCACCGGACGGAAGCGCGGGTCGTCCATGCCCATGCGGGGCGCCGGCGGCATGGGGGCCGCAGGCGGCGCGGGCATGGCCGGCAGCGCCGGCGGGGCGGCCAGCGGATCGGGCCGCCAGGTCTGCATGGGGCCGGCCGAGGCCAGCCCGCCGGCCAGGGCCAGGGACAGCACGCCCAGCCTCAGCCCTGATCTGATCCATTTGTCCAACTTCATCGATACGTCTCTCTCGTGGTTGTCTCAACCGGACGGGCTCACCATGAGCCCGCCCCTCAATCCTGTCTTCGCCGCCGGGCTCAATAGCCCCACGGCACATAAGGCACTGGCGGATACGGCGCCAGCGGCGCCGGGTACAGCCCCGGATACAGCGGATAAGCGCCCCAGGCCGGCATCCCATAGGCCCCATAATAGGGGGTCTGCGGGACCACCGGCCAGGCCGGCGTGGCCGCATTGTCCGATGTCTGCGACTCGATATGCGGTCGCCGCAGGGGCCGGAACTGGCGCTGCGCCGGATCCTGCTCCGGAGGCAGCACCTTCTCTCCGCGCTGCGCCTCGGGCCGGAACTGCGCCCCCACCGGACGGAGGCCGTCAGCCGCCGCGACCGGGTTCTGGACCATCAGGCCCAGCGCGCCCAGCAGATACAGCAGGCAAAACCGGCGGCCGCGGCCGTTGCGCATGACTCGGAACCCTCCTGGCAATGAGCTGACAGCCTGGGCGTCTGGCCCGGCAGGCTGTTTACAACAACTACCGTCAAAATGCCTCCGGGTCAATGTCCGGCGCCCGGGGACGGGATCTCAGCCCAGTCCGTCGTCGCTGAGATTGTCCGGGGCCTTGAGCCGGATGCCCCGCCGGGTCCGGCCGTTGCTCCCCGAATCCTTGTTGTCCTCGGGCCTGCCCACAGGCGTCTTTTTCTCCACGACCTTTTTCGCGACTGCTTTCTTGGCCGTGGTCTTTTTGGCAGCCGCCTTCTTGGCCACGGTTTTCTTCGCAGCCTTCCTGGCCGTGACCTTTTTGCCCGAGGCCTTTTTCGCCGCTGCCTTCTTCGCCGTGGTCTTTTTGCTGCGGGTGACGGCCTTTTTGCGGACCGTGATCTTCTTGCTGACGGGCGCGGCGGTCGCGCCCTCCGCCGGCGCCGCCTCCGGGGCGGCGGGCTGCTCCTCGTCCTCAGGCGCCGGGGCCTGCACCGTGGCCACCTCATCCGGGGCCGGCCGGTCCGTCCCGCCCGTGGACGGGGCCTTCGTGTCTGCGGACGGCGCCCTGGGGGCCGGCGAGGCCGGGGCGGCACGCCGTTCGCGACGCGCGCCGAACCAGCCGATCACGCCCTGGACGGCGCCGACGAGCGCGAACAGCACACCGGCGACCAGCCCCCAGACCCGCACCCACAGCGGCTGGCGGGTGGCGGCCGGCTCGGCGGCCGAGGGGGCTGGCGCGGGCAGCTGGCCCTCCTCGTCGCAGTCCACGCCCGCCACCTCGCACAGCGACTCGGCCGCGCGCACACAGCCCAGCGGGATCACGATCAGGGTCAGTATGGTGGACACCAGCACGCCGGAGGCGAGAGAGATGGCCATGCCCTGGAAGATCGGGTCGAAGAAGATCACCGAGGAGCCGCACACCAGCGCCAGGGCCGTGATCAGGATGGGCCGGGTCCGGGTCTTGCACGCGCCGATCACGGCCTCGACCACGCTGTGGCCGTCCTGGATGGCGTGCACCGCGAAGTCCACCAGCAGGATGGAGTTACGCACGATGATGCCGGCCAGGGCGATCCAGCCGATCATGGAGGTGGCGGTGAACTCGCCGCCCCAGCCCATCTGGAAGAACAGGGCGTGCACCGGGATGATGCCCAGCAGGGTCAGCGGGATGGGCGCCATGATCAGGGCCGGCACGCGGAAGTTGCCGAACTCCCACACGATCAGGGTATAGATCAGGCCCAGGGCCGCGATGAAGGCCAGGCCCATGTCGCGGAAGGTCTCATAGGTGACGGTCCACTCGCCGGCCCATTCGATGGCCGACTTGCTGTCGTCCGGCGGCGGCCCGGTCCAGTAGATGTTGTCACACAGCTTGACCCCGTCCGGGGTGTCGCAGCCCAGTTCCCTGAGCTTGTCCTGGACCTGCAGCATGCCGTACACCGGCGCCGCCAGCTTGCCGCCCACATCGGCCACCACATACTCCACCGGGCGCAGATCCTTGTGGAAGGCGGTAAAGGATTCGACCCGCCGCTCGAAATGCCCCAGCTCGCGCAGCGGCACGCCCACGCCGTCGCCCGAGGTCACCAGGATGTCCCCCAGGCGCGAGACATTGGAGCGCTCGGACAGGGGGATCTGGATGACGATGTTGATCGGCTCGTGACCGGCCAGCTGCTTCACGTCGCCCAGCACATAACCGCCGAGCGCCATGGCCAGCTCGTGGTTGATCTGCTGCACGGTGATGCCGCGCCGCTGGGCCTTCTCGTAGTCGATCTTGAAGTGCCAGTAGTCGTACGGATCGCGCAGGTAGTTGTCCACATCGACCAGGCTCTCGGTCTGCTCGAAGATCGCGGTCAGGCGCTTGGCCACGGTGCGCCGGGTCTCGGGATCGGGCCCGTGGACCTCGGCCACCACGGACTGCAGCACCGGCGGCCCGGGCGGCATCTCCACCACCGCGAAGCGGATCCGGTTGCCCTCGCCCACGATCTGATGCACCAGGCGGCGCGCCTCGTCGGCGATCTCGTGACTGGTGCGCTCGCGCTCGCCCTTGTCCACCAGCTGCACCTGGATCTCGGCCTCCCAGGGCTGTTGCCGCAGGTAGTAGTGACGCACCATGCCGTTGAAATCGAAGGGCTTGGCGGTGCCTACATAGATCTGCACCGCGGTCACCTCGGGCATCCGCCGCAGGCGGTCGGCGATGCGGTGCGCCATATTGCCGGTGACCGCCAGGGCGGAGCCCTCCGGCATGTTCAGCACCACCGAGAATTCGGGCTTGTTGTCCAGCGGCAGCATCTTCACCGCCACCCACTTGAAGTAGAAGAAGGAGCAGGCGAACAGGAAGCTGCCCCACATCGCCATCTTGAACAGACGCGCCCTGCGCGGATGCTCGACCATGGGCACCAGGATGCGCCGGTAGAAACCGTCCAGCCACTCCGCCTCGCGGTGCTCGCGCTTGCCGGCGGTCTCCAGGTAATGCATGGTCGGTCGCAGGCGGCCGTGGATGGCCAGCCAGGGCGTGAAAACGAAGGCCGCGAACAGCGAGATGGCCATGGCGATGGAGCCCAGCACCGGAATGGGCAGCATATAGGGCCCCATCATGCCGCTGACAAAGCCCATGGGCAGCAGCGCCCCGATCACGGTGCCGGTGGCCAGGATGGTCGGGTTGCCCACCTCGCGCACCGCGTCCACCGCGGTCGCCATGTCCGTGGTGCCGGCCTCCAGCCAGCGCCGGTAGATGTTCTCCACCACCACGATGGCGTCGTCCACGAGGATGCCGATGGCGAAGATCAGGGCGAACAGCGACACCCGGTTGATGCTGAAGCCGAGCAGCCAGCCGCAGGTGATGGTGAACAGCAGCACCACCGGTATGACCATCATCACCACCACCGCCGGCCGCACCGCCTTGAAGGCCAGCCACACCAGGATCACCACCGAGCCGGTGGCCACGAACAGCTTGAAGATCAGCTCGTCGAACTTGTCCTCGGCGGTCTTGCCGTAGTTGCGGGTGATGCTGACGTTGACATCGTTGGGGATCAGCTGGCCCTTGAGCGCGTTCACCCGCGCGATCACCTCATTGGCCACCTTGACCCCGTTGGTGCCGCGCTTCTTGGCGATCGCCAGGGTCACCGCGGGCACCGCCACCGCGCGGTTCGGATCCTCGCTGGCCGCCCCGGTGTAATAGGCCACGGTCTGGTGCGCATCCTCCGGCCCCTGGCGCACATCGGCCACATCGTGCACATACACCGGCACCCCGTTGTGCACGCCGACCTGCAGCTGCTTGATATCGTCCACCGTCTTGAGGAAGGCGCCGGAGACCACCATCAGGCGCGAGCCGCTGGACTCCACTCCACCCATCTGCTGCTCCAGATTGGCGCCCTGGATGGCCTGCGCCACCTGCCCCAGGCTCAGACCGAAGCCGGCCAGACGCTCGGGATAGACCTCGATGATGACCTGCTCGGCGCGCCCGCCGACCACGAAGCTGTTGCCCGTCTCGGGGATCTCGTTGATCAGCTGCAGCACCGACTGGCCCAGGCGGCGCAGCTGCGAGTCGTCCACATCCGGTATCCCGTCGCCGTTGTAGTCCTTCTCCGACCACAGGGTGACGGTCACCACCGGCACATCGTCGATGCCCTTGGCCTTGACCAGGGGCGGCAGCACCCCGGGCGGGATGCGGTCACGGTTGGAGGCCAGCTTGTCGTTGACTTTGACCAGCGAGGGCCCCATCTTCTCGCCCACCTTGAACTGCACGGTGACCACGCCCTGGCCGCGCTGGCTGGCGGAATAGACGTGCTTGACCCCGTGGATCTCGTACATCAGGCGCTCCAGCGGCTGTACCGCCAGCGAGGCCACCTGGTTGACATCCGCGCCCGGATACTTGACGAACAGATCCACCATGGGGACCGAGATCTGAGGATCCTCCTCGCGCGGGGTCATCATCAGGCCGAGGATGCCCAGGCCCAGCATGGCGATATACAGCAGCGGGGACAGCGGGGAGTTGATGAAGAAGCGCGCGATCGAGCCCGCGATCCCCAGGCTGTGCTCCTCGGTGATGACACCGGATTCCCAGGGCTTCGAGGGTCTTGTATCGATGTCGTCGCTCATACGTCTGGACCGATCCTAAAATGCTGGTGGGGCCGCCGTCGCCGGCAAGGCCCTATTCGCCGGCGGGGGCCTTTTCCGCCTCGGCCGGCTTCTCCCGGAAGATGTCCGGACCGGGATTGACATACACACGGTCACCGACCGCGATACCGGACAGGACCGCGGTCATGCCGTCCGGCAGACGCTTGCCCTCGCGGATCATGCGCAGCTCCGGCTCACCCTTGTCGTTCTGCACATACACGATGGGCAGGCTGCCGCGATAACGGATCGCGGTGGTGGGGATCGCCGGCAAACGCGCCAGGCCGGCCGCCACCGAGGTGTCGGGGATCTTCACCTTGGCGTACATCCCCGGCTTGGAGATGCCCTGGGGCACATCGAACTTGACCTTCACGGTATGCCGCTGCACGTCCGCCATGGGATAGACCTGGGCCACGCGCACATCCACCGGCTCGGGATGATCGTCGAAGGTGGCGGCACGCGGCAGGATCTGCATCGGGCGCAGCCCCTGGGCGAGGCGCGCCGGCACGTCCACCTCGATCTGCAGCCAGGAGACATCGGCGAACTTCAGCAGCGGCTGACCCGGTTGCACCGTGTCGCCCTCCTCGATGAACTTCTGCATGATGACCCCGTCGAAGGGCGCCACCGACTTGGTGTCGCGCAGCTTGGCGTCGATGGCCTTGATCTCGGACTGGGCCCGCAGCATGGCGCTGCGCGCCTGCTCGATGCGGGTGCTGGCGCCGTACAGATCGGCGCTGCGCTCGGCGCCGCGGTCACGCTCGCCGAAGAAGTCCTCGGCCGGACGGGTGAACATCTGGTCGAACAGATTGGGGATGCCCATGCCGCCCGGGGCCGACTTGCTCTTGGGCGACCACAGCTCGCGCGAATACTGGACCCCGGCGTTGCGCAACTCGGCCTCGGCCGCGGTGTACTGGGCATAGGCCGCGGCGCGCTTGGCCAGCAGCTCGTCCTCGTCCAGGGCCACCAGGGTCTCGCCCTTCTTGAAACTGTCGCCCTCGACCCCGGCCACGAACTTGACCCGGCCCGGCAGCTGCGCCGCCAGGGTGACCTCGCGATAGGGCACCACGCTGCCGCCGATGGCCACGGTCGGCTGTTCCTTGGAGGCCTTGACCACGAAGATCCCTCCGTCGCCGCCCTTGGAGGCCGCCGGGGCCAGGCCCGCAAGCGTCAGCATCGCGACAAACGCCAGAGCAGTGAAGCTACGCATAAGATCCTGTTTCCTTTACGCAAAGGCATTGACGCGCCCACCCCGTCAGGCGACGAAATGGGCGCGATTTGGACGCCGATTATCCCCTATCGGCGGGGTAAAAAGCAATGAATTCAGGTTATAAAACCGGCCCCGGCTCACGCGCAAAACAGAACAAAGCCCTGTTCAGGAGACCGCGGATCGTTCTAACATCCCGAACCGGGCCGAGACCCATTTCGAGGCAGTCACCAATGGACAGGAAGCAGGCATGGCAACGAGCAGCGTGATCGAGCACCGACTGAAGCAACTGGAAACCCATCTGGAGCAGGAAAACCCGGTACTGCTGAACGCAGTCCAGAGCTTCCGCAAGCTCGACCGCATCTCGCGGCGCATGGGCCTGCTCAGCGAGGAGGACTCGCACGCCACCCAGATCCCCTGGTGGCCCCTGATCTCGGTGCTGGGCACCTTCTCCGCCGGCAAATCCACCTTCATCAACGACTACCTGGGCGAGGCCCTGCAGCGCAGCGGCAACCAGGCGGTGGACGACAAGTTCACCGTCATCAGCTATGGCGACCAGAAGGAATCCCGCACCCTGCCCGGCATCGCCCTGGATTCCGATCCGCGCTTCCCCTTCTACAAGATCAGCAGCGAGATCGAGAAGGTGGCCAGCGGCGAGGGCTCGCGCATCGACGCCTATCTGCAGCTCAAGACCTGCGCCAGCGAACGCCTGCGCGGCAAGATCCTGATCGACTCGCCCGGCTTCGACGCCGACGCGCAGCGCACCTCGACCCTCAGGATCACCGACCACATGATCGATCTCTCGGACCTGGTACTGGTGTTCTTCGACGCCCGCCACCCGGAACCGGGCGCCATGCGCGACACCCTGGACCACCTGATCGACAAGACCATCAAGCGCCCGGACTCGGGCAAGTTCCTCTACATCCTCAACCAGCTGGACACCACCGCGCGCGAGGACAACCCGGAGGAGGTGGTCGCCGCCTGGCAGCGCGCCCTGGGCGAACGTGGCCTGACCGCCGGACGCTTCTTCACCATCTTCAGCAAATCGGCGGCCAACCCCATCGACGACGAGGCCCTGCGCCGGCGCTTCGAGAAGAAGCGCGACGATGACCTGAACGACATCTACGGGCGCATGCAGCAGGTCGAGGTCGAACGCGCCTACCGCATCGTCGGCAGCCTGGAGAAAAACGCCCGCGACATCGAGGAAAAGGCGGTGCCCGCGCTGCAGACGCTGATCGACACCTGGCGCCGCCGCGTGCTCATCGGCGACGCCGTGGCCCTGGTGCTGCTGCTCGGCGGCTTCCTGTTCGGCTCCATCCAGCTTGGCCAGTGGGACGGCCTGCACTACCAGGCCGACTGGTGGCAATGGCTCAAGGCCAGCCCGCTGCGCCTGTTCCTCGGCGCCCTCGGCGCCTATATCGGCTGGCTGGGCATCCACTACGGCATCCGCCGCCTGGCCGCCCGCTCGCTGCAGCGGATGGCGCACAAGCTGGCCGCCGCGCGGGAGATCCGCGGCAACCTGGCGCAGGCCTTCCGCGCCAATACCGCGCCGTGGCGCAGCATCTTCGCCAAGACCCCGCGCGGCTGGACCCGGCGCAGCCGGCGCCTGGTGATGGAAGTGCTGGAAGACACCGACCGCTACGTGCAGGATCTCAACGACAGCTTCACCAACCCCTCGGGCACCCGGCATGAGGAGGCGGCGCCCGAGCCCGAGCCGCCGCAGGAAGCGACCGCCGCCGGCGCATGAGCCCGCCGCGCATCGGCATCGACCTGGGCGGGACCAAGATCGAGGGCGCCCTGCTGCACCCGGACGGCCGCCTGGAGCCGCGCCTGCGCATCCCCACCCCGCAGGGCGACTACGCGGCCACCCTGCGGGCGGTCGCCACACTGATCGAGCGCCTGGACCCGCCCTCGCCCGAGCTGCCGGTGGGCATCTGCACCCCGGGCGCGCTGTCCCCCGAAACCGGCCTGCTGCGCAATTCCAACTCGGTCTGCCTCAACGGCCGGCCCCTGCTCGACGACCTGCGGGACACCCTGCAGAGACCCGTGCGCATCGCCAACGACGCCGACTGTTTCGCCCTGTCCGAGGCGGCGGACGGCGCCGCCGCCGGCGCGCGCAGCGTGTTCGGGGTCATCCTCGGCACCGGCACCGGGGGCGGCATCGTGATCGACGGACGCCTGCTCAGCGGGCCCAACGCCATCGCCGGCGAATGGGGCCACAACCCCCTGCCCTGGCCGCGCGGGGACGAGATCCCGGGCCCGCCCTGCTACTGCGGCAAACACGGCTGCATCGAGACCTTCCTCTCCGGCCCCGGCCTGGCGCGGGACCACGGCGACGGGCAGGACGCGCAGGCCATCGCCGAGGCCGGGGCCGGAGAGGAAGGTCT
>JALVTT010000133.1 GCA_027024025.1 Sedimenticola sp. | reverse complement strand
ACGGCCTGTTCCTCTGCCCGCACGCCCCGGATGCCGGCTGCGACTGCCGCAAGCCCGCCCCCGGCCTGCTCCAAGCGGCCAGCGAACGGCTTGCGGTACCGTTGGAGCGCACCTGGCTGATCGGCGACGATACCGCCGATGTCGGGGCCGCGCGCGCGGCCGGGGCGCGGCCCGTGCTGGTCCGCACCGGACGCGGCCGACAGACCGAGGCACAGCTGGCCGACGACCCGGACCTGTTCATCGCCGACGACCTGGCGCATGCCGTGGAACACCTGATCCATACACTGCCATGATCCTGATCCGCTCCGTCATCTATTTCGTCCTGATGTCCCTGACCGTGCTGACCCACGGCCTGTCCATCGTGCTGTTGCGCCACTTCGTCGATGTCGGGACCTGCGACCGCATCGCCACCCACTGGGGCAAGGTCAATATGTGGCTGCAAAGGGTGATCTGCGGGCTGCGGGTACACATCGAGGGCATGGAACACCTGCCCGAGGGCTCGGCCATCATCATGGCCAAGCACCAGTCCACCTGGGAGACCATCTCGCTGCGCGGCCTGCTCGCGCCGCACCAGTCCTGGGTGCTGAAGAAGGAACTGCTCAGCATCCCGGTATTCGGTCAGGCCCTGATCGCCTGCCGCGCCATCGCCATCGACCGCAAGGCGGGCCGCAAGGCCGTCATCCAGGTGATCCGGGAAGGCAGACAGGCCCTGGAGGACGGCCGCCTGGTGGTGATCTTTCCCGAGGGGACCCGCACCGCGCCCGGTCAACGGCGCAAATACGGCATGGGCGGGGCGGTGCTGGCCGAGAAAAGCGCTTATCCGGTGATACCCATTGCCCACAACGCGGGTGTCTACTGGAAGCGACGGGGTGTGAAGAAATACCCGGGCACCATCGAGGTGCGCATCGGCAGCCCCATACAGACCGAGGGCAAAAGCGCCGCCGAAATCAACCAGGAAGTCGAAGAATGGATCGAGGGTCAGCTCGAAAAGCTACCGACTTCACTGGGTTAAAATGAAAGTAAACACTCACTTTCGTTACTGCTTGCGTCCTGACGATATATCATCGAATTCTGATATTCCAGGCGCCTACCCGAAACACGAGCCTGTGGATAACTCTGGGGAAATCTTCTGGTGATCGGCTACACTGGGATGACCCGATCCACAAGGCGGCGCCTTCTCACATGAAGAAAAAGAACCTGTTGCTTGCCGGCCTGGTTTTTCTGTCCGGCTGTGCCAGCCCCGGCAAGACCGGGATGCAGATCGGCCCGTTCTCCGCCTCGGGTGCCTATCCGGCGATGTTCAAGGACGGTCGGGCCGGTTACCTCATCTGGTGCAGCGACCCTGACGGCTGCATCGGGCGTGCGCTGGCCCTTTGCGGGAACAACCGTTTTGTCCTGCAGAAGCCGGGATCCGTCGACTGGTCACGCTCCGGCGAGGTGGACAGGGCCGATTTCGATCGGCGCCGCGCTAACGGCCAGACCATCTACGCGATCACCTGCCCCCGGTAGCCCGCAGGCGTCCGTCAGATATCGAGATTCTCCACGGTGAGCGCGTTGCGCTCGATGAAATCGCGCCGTGGCTCGACCAGATCACCCATCAGGGTGGTGAAGATCTCGTCCGAACCGACCGCGTCCTCGATATTGACCTGCAGCAGGCGCCGGGTCGCGGGGTCCATGGTGGTCTCCCAGAGCTGCTCGGGATTCATCTCGCCCAGACCCTTGTAGCGCTGGATGTGCTGCCCACGCTTGGCCTCTTCCATCAGCCAGGCCAGGGCCTGCTCGAAGCTTTCCACCGGACGCTGTTTTTCACCGCGCCGCACATAGGCGCCTTCGCCCAGCAGGTCGATCAGCTGCTCGCCCAGATCGGCGATCTTGCGGTAGTCCGCGCTGTTGAAGAAGTCCAGAGGCACCAGGCGTTCACTGGCGATGCCGTGGGTCCAGCGTTCCAGGCACAGGCTGCGCCCGTGGCCTTCTTCCTCTGCCTCGACCAGGCGCAGTTTGTACTGATCGGAAACACCGCCATCCTGTTGCAGGCGGCCCTGCAGCTCCTCCATCCAGGCGGAGAAGGCATCCGCATCCGCCAGCATCTCGGGACTCACCCGCGGCATGTAGAGCAGCCGCTGCATGAAATTTTCGTCATAGCGGCGGCCCAGACGCCGCTGGATGGCGGAGACCACCACATAATCATTGGCCAGTCGCTCCAGCGCCGCCTCGGACAGCGGCGGGGCATCGGCGGTGACATGCAGGCCGGCATTGTCCAGGGCCGTGCGCAGCAGATAGGCATTGAGCGCGGCATCGTCCTTGAGGTAGGTCTCCTGCTTGCCCTTCTTGACCTTGTACAGCGGCGGCTGCGCGATGAAGATATGGCCGCGCTCGATCAGCTCCGGCATCTGACGGTAGAAGAAGGTCAGCAGCAGGGTGCGGATATGGGCGCCGTCCACGTCGGCGTCGGTCATGATGATGATGCGGTGATAGCGCAGCTTGTCGGGATCGAACTCCTCGCGCCCGATGCCGCAGCCCAGGGCGGTGATCAGGGTGCCGACCTCGGCCGAAGACAGCATCTTGTCGAATCGGGCCTTCTCCACATTGAGGATCTTGCCCTTCAGCGGCAGGATGGCCTGGGTGCGGCGATCACGCCCCTGCTTGGCCGAACCGCCCGCGGAATCGCCCTCCACCAGATAGAGTTCGGACTGGGCCGGATCCTTTTCCTGACAGTCGGCCAGCTTGCCGGGCAGACCGGCCACATCCAGCACACCCTTGCGCCGGGTCATCTCACGCGCCTTGCGCGCGGCCTCGCGGGCCCGGGCGGCCTCGATCATCTTGCCCGCGATCACCTTGGCCTCGGTCGGGTTCTCGATCAGAAAATCCCCCAACTTTTCGGACAACAGGGACTCGACCACCGACTTCACCTCGGACGAGACCAGCTTGTCCTTGGTCTGGGAGGAGAACTTGGGGTCGGGCACCTTGACCGACAACACCGCGGTCAGGCCCTCGCGGGCGTCGTCCCCGCTGGTATTGACCTTCTGTTTCTTGGCCAGACCTTCCTTTTCGATGTAGTTGTTGAGGGTCCGGGTCAGGCCCGCGCGCAGGCCGGCCAGGTGGGTGCCGCCATCGCGCTGCGGGATATTGTTGGTGAAGCAGAAGATGTTTTCCTGATAGGACTCGTTCCACTGCAGGGCCAGCTCGACCACGATATCGTTGCGCTCGGCCGTGAAGTGAAAGACCTTCTCGTGCAGGGGGGTCTTCTTGCGGTTGAGATGTTCCACAAAGGCCCGGATACCGCCCTCGTATTCGAACACGTCGGCACGGTCGGTACGCTCGTCGCGCAGGGCGATCCGGACCCCGGAATTGAGGAAGGACAGCTCGCGCAGGCGCTTGGCGAGGATCTCGTAGTGGAACTCGATGTCCGAAAAGATCTCCGGGCTGGGCAGAAAGCGGATGGTGGTGCCGGTGCGATCGGAATCGCCCACCACGGCCAGCGGGGCCTCGGGCTCGCCGAGATGATAGACCTGGCGATGCACATGGCCGTCGCGGTGGATCTCCAGCTCCAGGCGGTCGGACAGGGCGTTGACCACGGACACACCGACACCGTGCAGACCACCGGAGACCTTGTAGGAATTGTCGTCGAATTTGCCGCCGGCGTGCAGCACCGTAAGGATGACCTCGGCGGCCGAGCGCCCTTCCTCCTCGTGGATCCCCACCGGGATGCCGCGACCGTCATCGGACACGGTCACCGAGTTGTCATCGTGGATGATGACCTGGATCTCCGTGCAATAGCCGGCCAGCGCCTCGTCGATGGAATTGTCCACCACCTCGAACACCATGTGGTGCAGGCCGGTGCCGTCGTCGGTATCGCCGATATACATGCCGGGGCGCTTGCGTACAGCGTCCAGGCCCTTGAGAACCTTGATCGCGGAGGAGTCGTACTTGGTTTCGGTCATTGAGGATGTGTCAGAAGGACTGTGAAGGCTGCATTATACACCAAGCCTCTGTCGGCCACGGGATCTATTCGGGCGGTGTGTCCTGCCGATGCAGGGTGCCATGTTCCACGTGAAACATCCGCAGGGACGTGGAATCCGCGTCGAAATCCCCCGGCGGATCCAGAGAGGTCACGATCACCTGCGGATAGCTCGAGCCGATGGTCCGCAACAGGCGGGCCCGGTTGTCGGCGTCCAGCTCCGCCCCGATATCGTCGAACAACAGCACCTGTACCGGTCGGGTCTCCGACTGAAGCCGGGCCTGGGCCAGATACATGGCCGCGACCAGCATCTTGAGCTGACCCCGGGAGAGGATCTTGCCGCTGCGCGCGGCGCGGGCGGTAATCACCAGATCGGCGCGATGCGGACCGACCGAGGTGAAGTGCTGCTTCCGGTCCGTATCCAGCATGCGGGCCAATGCCTCGCCCAGGGTTTCCTTCTGGCTCCAGCCACGCCGGTAGGAAAACGCCAGGTCGGCGTCAAAGCCCCAGTCGTGCAGAACCGCCCGTACCGTATCGACCAGGCCCGGGACATAGCGGGCGCGATAGGCATCCAGACGTTCGCCGAACGAGGCAAGCTGGGCATCCCACTCCTGTTTTCTGTAGCCGCCCGACCGTAGCGCGGCGTTTCGCTGGGCGAGGGCGCGGGCATAGTGCTGCGCCACGGCCAGGTAGTCATGTTCCACGTGGAACAATCCATTGTCCAGAAAGGCGCGGCGTTTCTCCGGGGGGCCGCTGATCAGGTCTTGGGGATCCGCGCCGATGAACTGGACCGGCAGCAGTTCCAGGATCTCCGACCTCCTGACATTACCCCGACCGTCCAGACGCACCACCAGATCCTGTTTCTCGCGCCTCAGGCCCAGGACATGGGAGTGCCCCCCGCGATCCGAAAACCGCCCGACCAACTGCACCGCCTCGGCCCCTTCCCGGATCAGCGGCTGGGTATCCCGGTGGCGGAAGCTCCGTCCGGTCGCCACCAGGTGCACGGCCTCCAACAGGCTGGTCTTGCCCGCCCCATTGGCCCCGGTCACCAGATTGATCCCCGGCCCGGGCCGAAAACAGGCCTGTTCGAATACCCTCAGATTCTCGATGACGATTTCAGAAAACATCGACAAAAAAGGGGCGATCCCCGCCCCTCCTTGTGAAACCCCGAAAACCCGCCTGCCTCACAGGCGCATGGGCATGATGACATAGCGGCACTCGGTCGAGCCCGCCGGGGTGATCAGGGTGCTGGAGTTGGAGTCGATCAGCGCCATGCTCACCGCTTCGGTATCCAGCACGCCCAGCACATCCAGCAGATAGCCGACGTTGAAACCGATGGTGATCTCCTTGCCCTGGTAATCGACCTCCAGTTCTTCCTCGGCCTCGTCCTGCTCCGGGTTGTGGGCTTGCAGATGCAGCAGGCCGGGGCTGAGCCGGAAGCGGATGCCCCGGTATTTCTCGTTCGAGAGGATGGAGGTCCGGGTCAGTGACTGACGCAGGCTGTCCTTGTCGGCCTGCAGGGTCTGGGTATCGCCGGTGGGCATCACCCGCTCATAGTCCGGGAACCGGCCATCGATCAGCTTGGAGGTGAAGATGGTATCGTTGAAATGGATCCTCA
>JALVTT010000132.1 GCA_027024025.1 Sedimenticola sp. | reverse complement strand
CCAGGCGGCGGCCCGACTCGCGGACCTGCTGACAGGCGTCCTTCAGGCCGTGAACCTCCAGGAAGTCGAGGATCAGGGTGTCGATCCGGTGCAGCGCCAGCGCGGCCGCCACCTGTTCGGCGCTGCGGCACAGCAGGCTCAGACCGGGTTGCGCGGGCCGATGGGGCCGCGCGGCGGAAGGCAGCAGACTGTCCAGCACCGGACGAACCGGCATGCCGTGGGCCCGGTCGTGTTCCTGCAGCCGTGATTCCAGTTGCGCCACGGCCTCGCGCCGGGCCTGCTTGATTTGACCCAGGGGCAGGAACAGGCCCTCGGGCAGCGCGATGTCCATCTGTTCGATGCGGAAGGGGGTGTCGCCCAGACTGCCGAAGGCCTCGCGCAGACCGGCGGGCGTCAGGGCCTGTCTGCGCGCCGGGGCGAGGGCGGCGTCGGTCTCGACACGGACCCGGTGGCCGCGCCGGTCGTCCAGTTCGATGGACAGGGAGATGCCGGCGCGGCCGTCGAGGCGCACCCGCAGCGGCAGCCGGCCGCGGTCCTCGTCGGGCCGCAGGCGCGGCCCGCTGTCGGTGGCCGCGTCACGGCTGCGCCAGACGTGATCGCCGACCTGGATGCGCCGGGTGTCCAGGCCGCGCGCGAGGCGCAGGGTCACCCGCCCGCTGTCGATCTCGCCACGCACCCGTTTACCGTCCCGTTCGATGGCGAACACATGCCCGCCGGGCTCGCGCTGCTGCGGGTCGCCGTGCTCGAAGACCACCCCGTCGCCCGGCTTGACCGGGTTGTGCAGCTCCAGGCGCACCCCGTCGGGCAGGACCTCGCGCACCTGCCCCAGATGCAACCCGCGGTGGCGCGGGTTGCGCCCGATCACCAGCTGCTGGTGGCGCGGGCCGTGCAGAAAGCCGGGACTGAGGCCGTCGTGCCCGGCGTCCTGACCGCGCGAGAACAGCTGCGCGAGCCGGCGGCGGGTGCCGGTCTGGATGGGGATCTCGCTCAGTTCTGGGTGCCGGCGCAGGTCGGCCACGGCCCGGTCCAGGGCCTCGCGGTAGGCGCTCACGGTGGCGGCCACATAGCCCGGGCCCTTGAGACGGCCCTCGATCTTGAAGGCGCGTACCCCGGCCCGGATCATGGCCGGCAGCCAGGGCATGCCCATCAGATCCTGGGGCGAGAGCAGATAGTTGAAGTCGCCCTGTTGCCGGGGCTGTCCGTTGACCAGCAGACCGTAGGGCAGGCGGCAGGCCTGGGCGCACTGACCGCGGTTGGCCGAGCGTCCGCCCCAGGCCTCGGAGGAGAAACACTGTCCGCTGTAGCTCACGCACAGGGCGCCGTGCACGAAGGCCTCGATCTCGGCGCCGATGCCGCTGTCCCGGATGGCGCGGATCTCCTCCAGGGACAGCTCGCGGCCGATCACCACCCGGTCGATACCCAGCGAGCGCGCAAAGGCCACGCCGTTGGCGTCGGTGATCGACATCTGCGTGCTGGCGTGCAGGGGCAGTGACGGGGCGGTGGCGCGGGCCAGGGCGATCAGCCCCGGGTCCTGCACGATCAACGCGTCCACGCCGCAGCGCGCGGCATGGCGGATGTGGCGTTCGGCCTCCGCCAGCTCCTCGTCGAACACCAGGGTGTTGAGGGTGAGATAGCCCTTGCGACCGCGCGCATGCAGCCTGTGCATGACCGACTCCAGGGCGTCCCAGGGGATGCCCTCGGCCCGCGCGCGGGCGTTCAGGCCCCGGTCCAGGCCGAAATAGACCGCGTCGGCCCCGGCGTGCAGGGCGGCCTCGAGCTGCGCCATGCCGCCGGCGGGGGCCAGCAGCTCGGGCGGGGCCTCAGTCCCGGTCGTCATCGGCGCGGTGCCCGGGCCAGAGCCGGCGCGCGGCCTCGCCGCCCTCGGCCAGGCTGTGACAGCTGTTGATGAAGTCCTCGGGCGGCTGGTGATCGCGGCTGTCGGGCGACTCGCCGCGCCAGGCGTACACGGTCTGGACCGCGGTGGTGGCCAGCGGACCCAGCAGTTCCACCAGGTGGGTGCAGCCATGCACGCCGCCCAGGGCCAGGCGCACGCGCGCGGTCCAGCCGGGCGCGATCTGCTGGCCGACCAGCTTGCGCAGGCGTTCGGCGGGGAAGTGCGGGCAGGCCGGGTAGGGCGCGTGCTCGATGCTGGCTTGCAGGTCGATGACCTGGAGCCGGTCGTCCACGGTCAGGCGCATCCACATCTCGTGCAGGGGCTCGCCGGGCGCGATGCGGCCGCGGCCGAAGGTCTGCATGGGCTCCTCGCGGGTGTCGATCAGGTGGCCCTCGATATCCCACAGGCCGTCGGCGCGCCGATAGCCCTGGCAGTCGATGCGGCGGTGGTGCAGGGGGCTGCGTTCGCCGGGCGTGGGCAGCGGCATCTCAATCCTCCGGCGCGCGCAGCGAGAACTGGCCCAGCGCGATCTTGAGTATCAGCAGCACCCAGGGCGCGCCGTGCAGGCACAGATCGAAGATGTCGATGGGGCGGCTCAGGCTGCCGTCGGCCAGCATCTTCAGCTTCTGCCAGACATGCGGCTCGGGCACGAAGGGCGCCAGCCCAAGCGAGAGGGCGAAGATGAGGGCGTAGTGAAAGGGGATGCGGGCGAGGAACTGGCGCATGGGCGGGATCCTGTAAATGGCGGATTGTACCCGGCCAAGGGCGGCCTGGAAATCTCCGGGAGCGCAAAGGGAGCGGCGGCGTCCCGCCGGCCGGGCCGCCGGGATGGCGGCGTTCCCATCGGTGGTCCTGGCATCAGCCTTCGCAGGGACGTGGCAGGGCGCCATCCAGCTCGAACAGGCGGCGCTCGAAGGTCCAGGTCTTTCTCGTGTCGGCGCGGGAGACGACGACATGGTCGCCGCGGGTCTCGCAGAGCCAGCCCGAGAGGTTGCGTGGCTTTCTCGATATCAGCCCGGCCGGCGTGAACAGGCCGACATTGAGCCCGCCGCGGGGGTCGCGCGCGGACGGGTACTCGAACCCCTGCACGCCCGTGTCGCGCATGGCCCGGCCCAGGGCCTGGCTCTCGCGGCAGTCGGCCGGGTCGCGCAGGCGCTCGCGGTAGCGGGCGAACGGCGCCGACTGCAGGCGATGACCCAGTACCGAATAGGTGGCGGAAAAGGCGGTGTGCCGGCTGAGGAGGGGGCGGTCGGGGGGCGTGACCATCCCGGTCCAGAACACGAAGCGGTAGTAGGCGAACTCGTGGAGCAGGGCCCGCTCCGATCTGGCCCCGTAGAAGATGCCGGGTTCATGGCGCCGCCCGAAGCGGGAGCCGTGGCGCAGCGGTGGATAGCGAAAGGGTGTGGCGAGCAGGTAATGCAGACCCCGCGCGGAAGCGGGCAGGGGCGGCTTGGAGGCGTCGAGCATCTCTTCGAGGATCTGCTGGTCCGCGAGTGAACCGACCAGCGTCCAGGTCGCGACCTGTTCCTGGTCCTCGACCATGCGGTGCAGTGTCCCCCGCAGGCGGGCCTGGGGCGTGTCGCGCAGCAGGGCGGGCCAGTCGATCAAGGCGTGCCCCGCAAGGCGTCGAGATAGGCCACCACTTCGGCCAGCCCCTGGATGGAGCGCAGCTGCTCGGCGGGAACCCCGCCGGTATCCCGGTTGGCGGTGTGCATCCAGTGGCGCATGCTCCGGGCGTCACCGCCCAGGAGCGCGAACAGGCCCCGATAGACGCGGATCAGCAGTAGGGCGAGTTCTCCGGCCTTGGTGGCCGGGTCGATGCCGTGGCGGCGGACGTTGCTGGGGTGTCTGCCGATGATCGCCTGCAGATCGCCCTGGGTCAGGCCGAGTGCCCGGACCGCGTTCAGCGTGGCCTCGCCGAGGACGCGCGCCCGATCCGGACTCGCTGCTTTGAGATGTTCAGTGCCCATACCGGTCTCGATCCGCGCAAATGCACTTATTGGAGTAATTATAGCGTATATGCGCGCTTCTGGCCGTGAAACATCCCCGGCCAGGGGGCGGTCTCCGCCATTGGATGACGCAAAGAAACCGGAGTCGATCCCATGTCCCGATTGTCTTTATCCGGCCTGTTGCTGGGCGGCCTGCTCTGGGCCGCGAGCGCCCCGGCCGGCGGCCTGCCGCATCTCGAGTGGTCCGGCGCGCACCTGGCCGCCATCGACCCGGGCAGCGGCCGGGTGCTGTGGTCGCTGGAGGGGCCGGCGGTGTTGTTCCGGCCGGTGACCGCCGGTGACCAGGTCTTTGTGAGTTCGCGCAGCGGGCGCCTGCTGGCCCTGGACGCGCGCTCCGGCGCCCGGCGCTGGGTCTTCCGCAGCGGGGACGACTGGATCTATCCGCCGGTCGTCAGCGGCGGGGTTCTGCTGGTGGTGGCGCGCCAGTCGGGCCTGTACGGCCTGGACGCGGCGGACGGACGGGTGTTGTGGCACAGGACCCTGCCTCAGGAACCGACCGAGGCCCCGCTCGCGCTGGCCGGCCGGGGCGCGGCGCTGGCGCTGTTCGACGGGCGCCTGCTGGCGGTCGACCCCCGTGGGCGCACCCTGTGGCAGACCCGCCTGGCGCGGCCGGCGCTGAATCTGTCCAGCGACGGGCGGCGCCTCTATGCCGGCGGTTATGACAGGCGTCTGCGCGCGTTCTCGGTGGAGGATGGACGGCTGCTGTGGGCGACCGGGCTGCGCGAACGCCTGGTGCTCCCGGTGGTGCGCTACCACGGGCTGGGGATCGCGGTGACCGGGCGGCCCGCGCTGCTGGCCTTCGAGCCCGCCAGCGGCCATGTGCTGGGGGAGATCCGTCTGCAGGCGGACGTGGCCGCGCTGCGCCGCGACGGCGATCGGCTGCAGCTGCGGCTGCGGCGGCGAAACAAAGCCGTGGATTACCGGGTCTCGCTCTCAGCAGGCAGGACGAACGATTCGCGGGCCGGATCGGCGCCTGTCCGGTTTTCTGTCGTTCCAGCAAAGGAGAAACTGCCATGAAACCTCTTCAACTCGGTGCCACCGGTCTGATCGCCGGCGCACTGCTCACCGCGGGCTGCGCGGACCTCTATTCATCCCCGGCCGCGACCAGGGCCATGGGACCACCCTTCGGCGGGGCCGACGATGTGGCCTATGCGCATGATCTGTGGAACGCGATGCAGCGCCGTCATCTGGTGGGCCCCGGCGCCATCATGTCCGCGCCCTATACCGGCACCCATCCGCACGGCGCCATCCTGGATACGGTCGATGCCCGCGTGCAGGTCCGCTCCGATGAGGGACCGGTGATCATCAAGCGCAACTATCGCGGCAAGGATGTGAGCAAGTCGAACGTCGCCAACAACCCGGGCAAATACCTCAAGGCGGTCACCGTGATGTTCAAACGGCCCGGTTACGACCCCGAGGACCGCGACTGGTTCTGGGTCAAATACGCCCCGGATGGCAGCATCCTCAAGAATCCCAAGGGCATGACGCTGGCCGGCCGCGTGGCCAAGGGCAAGCCCATGGGCTGCATCGCCTGCCACAAGGGCGCCCCGGGCGGAGACATGGTGTTCAATCACGACCGCTACAGATAGTGATCGAGCCGGGTGTTGTCCCGGGAGGCGGGCGGTTCCCTGCTCCGCCCCTCCCCCGCTCGCGGCACTGTTGTCCGGGGAAAGTGACCAATGTGT
>JALVTT010000131.1 GCA_027024025.1 Sedimenticola sp. | reverse complement strand
GGTCGGGACGGTGCCGGGCGCGCCCGGCACCGTCCCGACCAGCTTTCGGGCGGCCAGCGCCAGCGGGTCGCGATCGGGCGCGCCATCGTGATGCGTCCCGGCCTGCTGCTGGCCGACGAGCCCACCGGCAATCTGGACCAGCATTCCGGGCAGGAGGTGATCGGCCTGCTGGAGCAGCTCAACCGCGACGGCATCACCCTGGTGGTGGTCACCCATGACGCGGCCATCGGCGGCCGGGCCGCGCGCCGCATCCACATGCTGGACGGGCGTATCCACCGTGACGAGACCGGCGATGCGCGCGTCTGACCTGCTCGCCTTCGCCTTCCGCTCCCTGGCCGGGGCCCGGGCGCGCACCCTGCTGATGCTGCTCGCGATGAGCATCGGGGTCGCCTCGGTGATCCTGCTCACCGCCCTGGGCGAAGGCGCGCGCCGCTATGTGATCGGCGAGTTCGAGCAGCTGGGCACCGACCTGCTGATCATGCTGCCGGGCCGCAACGAGACCACCGGCGGACCGCCCCCACTGTTCGGCCAGACCCCGCGCGACCTGACCCTGGACGATGCCCTGGCCCTGTTGCGCAGCCCCGCCATCGCGCGCATCGCGCCGATCAGCCTGGGCAACGCGCCGGTGTCCTTCGGCAGCCGCGAGCGCGAGGTGACGGTGATCGGCAGCACCCGTGACTTCTTCGCGGTGCGCCGCCTGCGCCTGGGCGCGGGCCGCATGCTGCCCGACATCCCGCCCGGACGTCAGAGCAACGTGGTGGTGCTCGGGGCCAAGCTGCGCCACGCCCTGTTCGGCAACCGCCGCGCCCTGGGCCGCTGGGTGCGCATCAACGACCGGCGCTTCCGCGTGATCGGCCAACTCGCCCCCGGCGGCGAGTCGCTGGGCCTGGATCTGGGCGACATGGTCATCGTGCCGGTGGCCTCGGCCCAGGCCCTGTTCAACAGCCCCTCGCTGTTCCGGGTACTGATCCAGGCGCGCAGCCAGGCCGACATCCCCAGCGCGCGCGCCGCGGCCATCGAGATCATCCGCCGGCGTCACGACGGCGAGGACGATGTCACCCTGATCACCCAGGACGCGGTGCTGAACACCTTCGACCGCATCCTGCGCGCCCTCACCTACACCGTGGCCGGGATCGCCGGGATCAGCCTGGCGGTGGCCGGCATCCTCATCATGAACGTGATGCTGGTGGCGGTCTCGCAGCGCACCGCCGAGATCGGCCTGATCAAGGCCTTGGGCGGCTCGGCGCGCCAGGTGCTGCGCCTGTTCCTGGCCGAGGCGGTGATGCTGGCCGGCGCGGGCGCGCTCAGCGGACTGCTGCTGGCCGCGCTGGGGCTCGCCCTGGTGGGACAGTTGTATCCGGACTTCCCCTTCGCCGCGCCTTTGTGGGCCCCCTTCGCCGCGGTGGCGGTCGCGGTCTCCACCGGCCTGCTGTTCGGCGTCATGCCCGCGCGGCGGGCGGCGCGCATGGACCCGGTGCGGGCGCTGACGGGCCGATGATGCGCCTGGCCGACCTCATCCACCTGACCGGCGGCGCCATCCGCGCCCAGCGCACCCGCAGCCTGCTCACCGTGCTGGGGATCGCGGTCGGCATCGCCGCGGTGATCCTGCTCACCGCCATCGGCGAGGGCATCCAGCGCTTCGTGATCGCGGAATTCACCCAGTTCGGCACCCATCTGCTGGCGGTCACCCCGGGCAAGACCCAGACCTTCGGCATCTCCGGCGCCACCATCAGCACCGTGCGCCCGCTGACCCTGGACGACGCGGCCTTGCTGGCGCGCCTGCCACAAGTCCGCTCGGTGATGCCCTTCGTGCAGGGCAACGGCGCGGTGGAATGGAAGGGCCGCACCCGGCGCACCAATATCTTCGGCACCGGAGCCGGGGTGCCCGAGGTCTGGCAGATCCCGGTCGCCCAGGGGCGCTTTCTGCCGGACGACGCGCCGCGTCACGCGCGGGCCTTCGCGGTGCTCGGCAGCCGCCTGCGCCATGAGCTGTTCGGCAACGCCTCGCCGCTGGGTCAGCGCATCCGCATCGGCGGCGAGAGCTACCGGGTGATCGGCAGCATGCAGTCCAAGGGGCAGATGCTGGGCTTCGACCTGGACGACAGTGTCTACATCCCGGTCGGCCGCGCGCTGGCGATGTTCAACCGCGAGGGCCTGATGGAGATCGACGTGCTCTACCAGGCCGGCGCCGACGCCGGGGCCATGGCGGCGCGGGTCAAGCGGCGGCTGCTCCAGCGCCACGGGCGCGAGGACTTCACCGTCATCACCCAGGACCAGATGCTCGAGGTGCTCGGCTCGGTGCTGGACATCCTGACCCTCGCGGTCGGCGCCCTGGGGACCATCTCCCTGGTGGTCGGCGGGATCGGCATCCTCACCATCATGACCATCTCGGTCAACGAACGGATCGCCGAGATCGGCCTGCTGCGCGCCCTGGGCGCCGCGCGTCCGCAGATCATGACCCTGTTTCTGGGCGAGGCGGTGATCCTGGGCGGCGCCGGCGGCCTGGCCGGTCTGGCGCTGGGCATCGGCGGGGCCTGGGCCATCCACCTGCTGGCGCCCGGCCTGCCGGTGCACATCGCCTGGGGCTACGCGGCCCTGTCGCTGGGAATCGCCACCGGCATCGGCCTGCTCGCGGGGGTGGCGCCCGCGCTGCGCGCCGCCGCGCTGGACCCGATCACCGCCCTGCGGGCGGAATGAGCGCGCGCACCATGTACAGCAACCGGTCCGAATCCCACCGGCGGCCGCCGACCGCGCGATAGGCCAGCCGGCCCTGGGCATCGACCACGAAGGTGGTCGGCAGGCCCAGCACCGACCAGGTGTCGATGGCCTTGCTGTCGCGGTCGAGCAGGATGGGAAAGTCGATGGGATAGTCGGCGTTGAAGGCGAAGATGGTGTCCTCGTCCTCGCCCACATTGACCGCCAGCATCACCACCCCGTCCTTCTGCAGCGCCTGCCAGGCACGGTTCATGGAAGGCAGCTCGGCGCGGCAGGGCGGACACCAAGTCGCCCAGAAATTGACGATCACCGGATGCCCCCGGTAGTCGGACAGGCGGTGCACATTGCCGTCCATGTCCTTCAAGACCAGAGGCGGGGCCGCCGGCCGCCCGAACACCGGCGCCAGGGATTCGGCCGCCTGCAGCGGCAGCGCGAGGTTCAGCAGTATCAGAAAAAAGGGTATCAGTCTCATCGGTGCTCCTGCCTGGGGCGCGGCACAGACGCGCGCCGTGATCGTTGATTGGGTGTCGCAAGGCCCCCGCCTGCAGCACGACCGTTCGGGGAAATGAACGATGCGTCATGATACCCCTCCCCCCGCGGGAGGGGCTGTCCGGGCCATGCAGACAAGCTACCGATCCTCCGGACACTGGATGTCCTCGATGCGCGCCTCGCGCGCCTGGCCGCCCTGACGCCAGCGCACCAGGAGGTCGAAGCGGCTGCCGGGCGGGAGGTCGAAGCTGATCATGCCCCAGCCGTAGTCACCCCCGGCGGAGAAGGTCTGGACCGTGGGAAAGGTCGCCCAGCGGAAGGCGATGCGCGCCGCCCGGCTGACGCGCCCCGGGGGCCATTCCGCGTCCCAGCGCGATTTGAGCTTGGGCGGACGCGCGTCGTCGGCGGTGATCACCCGCCACTCGGTCAGGTCGATGTGGACCGGCGCGGGGCCGTCTGCCTCGCGGTGTCCGCCGATGGTCTGCAGCACGCAGGCGGTGGCGATGCGGTCGGCGATCTCGCGGGGAAAGCCGCGCGCCTGGAAGAAGGCGCGGGTCTGGTCGGGCAGGCGCTGGCGCAGTTCCAGCGACAGGCCCTGCTGTTGCAGCTTCCAGAACCGCAGCCCGGTCTGCGGATCGGCGCCACGGCTGAGCCCGGCCCCGGCGGTGGCGGCCAGCAGGCAGCCGGCCAGCAGCAGGGCCGGACCCGGCCAGCGGCGGCGGTTTGCTTCAGTCATCCCCCCTGCTCCCTGGCCACCACCAGCAGCTCGCGCACCAGCACCGCGGTGACCCAGACGTGTTCCATGGCCTCGTCCAGGGTCTCCTGGTCGTCGGCCAGCGCGGCGGGCAGGCTGTCGGCCACCTCCTGCAGCGCCTGCATGGCATGACGCCCGGAGACCACCGGAAATTCCACGGTGTCGATGCCGCCACAGCGCAGCCCGGCCAGAAAGCCCCGGGTCCAGTTGATCACGCCCTGGGCCTGCTCGGGCAGCGAGCGGTCGGCCGCGGGAAGCAGCATGCCGAAGTCGAGGCCGGGACCGTCCAGTTCCTTCCAGGTGGCGTGGTACAGGGCCTGGACCTCGGCATCGAGCACCCGCAGGCCCTGCATGGCCTGCTCCAGGCATTCGCAGACCGCGCCATGACGGTCGTCGTGCAGGGCGATCATGCCGAACAGGGCGCCATGCAACCAGGCCGGATCACAGTCCAGGCCGGCCTGAATCAGTTGTCGCTGCAGCCTGCCATAGTCGATGGTGCTTCGATGCATCGCGGTTCCCATGAGGGCGTTCAGACCGATGCCGCCCGCAGCAGCGCGCGCAGGCAGCGCATGAAACCCGCGCGCTGCTCGGCATAGACCCAATGCCCGGCCGCCGCGACCTCGCACCACGACGCGGCGGGAAACAGCGCGCGTATGGGTCCGGCGTACTCGGGCCTGACATAGTCGGAACGCTGTCCGTGAATGAAGTGTGCCGGGCCATGATAACGCCTCCCGGTGGGCGGCTCGAACCCCGTGATCCGGGGCATGGCGGCGCGCAGGGCCGGCAGGTTCAGACGCCAGCGCCAGCCCTGCCCCTCGCGCGCCAGGTTCTGTAGCAGAAAGGCGCGTACCGCGGGGCTCTCGACGAAGGCGGCCAGCCGGCGGTCGGCCTCGGCCCGGTCGCGCAGCCGCGCGAGCTCGATGGAAGCAAGCCCGTCCAGGATGGTGCTGAAATCGTGCGCGTAGGCCACCGGGGCGATGTCCACCACGCCGATGGCGGCGGTCTCCCCGGGCCGCGCCAGGGCCGCGTGCATCACCACCTTGCCACCCATGCTGTGCCCCACCAGGAGGGGCCGGGCGACATCGAGACGCTCGAGCAAGGTCCACAGATCGCCGGCCATCGCCGGATAGTCCATGCTGTCGGTATGCGGTGACTGGCCGTGGTTGCGGAGGTCGGGGACGATCACCCGGTAGTTGGCGGCCAGCTCGCGCGCGATCGAGCCCCAGTTGGCCGAGGAGCCGAACAGGCCGTGCAGCAGGACGAGGGCCGGACCGGCCGAGCCGTATTCACGGTGCTTGAGGACAACTGCCTCAGTTGACATCCGATCTGATACCCCATCCCAGTATCCCCCCACAGGCAGCACTGTTATTCGGAGAAAAGTGAACGAGGCGTTGCGATAACCCCACTCCGCGCTTGCGGAGAGAGGTTGGAAGGGGGGTGTCCAAAGCATTGTTGCCGCTACGCGGCAGGCCATTCTGAAAGCGGGCGGCGGCCCGCGGGCGCGTTCCTTTTCTTTGCTTGCCCAAAGAAAAGGAACCAAAAGAAAGGGCACCCGAAGGCTTGCCCTCCGCTGCGCTCCGGGTTCCCTGCGCTTCTCGGTCCGGAAGCGGCGCTGCGGAATTGTCTCGGGGCATCCCTGCCCCTCGCCCTTCGGGCGCCGCAAGCGGCGACAATCCGGCTCC
>JALVTT010000130.1 GCA_027024025.1 Sedimenticola sp. | reverse complement strand
CTGGACTCCCTGCACCGCGGCCGGATAGATGATGACCTCGGCCGAGGGATGACGGCGCGCCAGCACATGCAGGATGTCGCGCAGGGCCGCGCCCGACGGTGAGCTGATCACCCCGATGCGGCGCGGCATGGCCGGCAGCGGGCGTTTCCGCCCGGTGTCGAACAGGCCCTCCGCGGCGAGCTTGGTCTTCAGCGCCTCGAAGGCCTGGCGCAGCGAGCCCGCGCCGGCCGGTTCCATGTGCTCGACGATCAGCTGGCAGTCGCCGCGCGGCTCGTACAGCGCGACGCGCGCGCGCACCAGCACCGCCTCGCCGTTGGCGGGGGTGAAGCGCAGCAGGTTGCGCCGGTTGCGGAACAGGGCGCAGCGGATCTGCGCATGGGCGTCCTTGAGGCTGAAATACAGGTGCCCCGAGCGCGGTGTGCTCAGGTTGGAGATCTCGCCCTGGACCCAGAGCAGCGGGAAGCTGCCTTCGAGTACCTGGCGGAGTTCGCTGTTCAGGCGGCTGATGGTGTAGATGTCGCGGCGGGTCTGCATGCCGCGGATGATAGCCCCTTGCGGCGGACGGGGACAGGCGGGGCCGGCCCCGTCCGCCCCCTGTCCGTCGGCAATCAGCGGTACAGGTAGTCGGGGTTGCCCGCGTTGGCGTTGGCCCGGGCCTGCTGTACGGCCATGTGGCCCTGGAATTCGGCGCTGGCGGCGAGCTTCTGCGCCTTGGCGGTGTCGCCGGCCTTGAGGGCGCTCTGGGCGGTCTTGATGATCTTGCCGGTGTCGCGCCATTCGTCGTCCACGGCGGCCGCGGCCTTGCGCGCGGCGTCGGCGGCGGCGATGGCCTGCGCCGGATCCTGCGGGGCGGCCGCGGCGGACTTGCTCGGGTTGGCCTGGCAGCCGGCCAGCCACAGGGCGGACAGGGTGCCGAGACTCAGGGCCAGGGTACGCATTTTCATTGCTGGATTGTCTCCTCGAAAGGTGGTTGGAAAGCGCAGCATTTCTTTGGGACTGCCCACACACGACGCCGGGGCGCGACAAATATTCCCTTGCGCCTCCCGCGACAGAATGCCTGCCGGGACCGTCCCCGCTCCGGGAGGTGTTCTGCTTTACCGGTGTGCCGCCTAAACCTATAATGCGCGGCTATCTTTCAAAATCCAGACCGGGAGTGCCGATGCGCCTAGCACAAGACCAGGAAGCCCTCACATTCGACGACGTGCTGCTGGTGCCAGCGCGTTCGGAAGTCCTGCCCAAGGACGTGGATCTGTCCACCCGCCTGACCCGCGAGATCGCGCTCAACATCCCGCTGATCTCCGCGGCCATGGATACGGTCACCGAGTCCCGCCTGGCCATCGCCATGGCCCTGGAGGGCGGTCTGGGCATCATCCACAAGAACATGGACGCCGACGAGCAGGCCGCGCATGTGCGCCGGGTCAAGCGTTACGAGAGCGGGGTGATCCATGATCCGGTCACGGTGTCGCCCAATCTGAGTATCGGCGAGGTGCTGGAGATCACGCGCCGGCACAATATCTCCGGTGTGCCGGTGGTCGACGGCAGCGAGCTGGTGGGCATCGTCACTAGCCGCGACCTGCGCTTCGAGACCCGTCTCGACGAGAAGGTCAGCGCCATCATGACGCCCAAGGACAAGCTCATCACGGTGCGCGAGGGGGCCGGCCGCGAGGAGGTGATCTCCAAGCTGCATGAGCACCGCATCGAGAAGGTGCTGGTGGTGAACGACGCCTTCGATCTGCGCGGCATGATCACGGTCAAGGATATCCAGAAGGCGACCGACTATCCCAAGGCCTGCCGCGACTCGCAGGAGCGCCTGCGCTGCGGCGCGGCGGTCGGCGTGGGCGCCGGCACCGAGGAGCGGGTGGAGGCCCTGGTCGAGGCGGGGGTGGACGTGATCACCGTCGATACCGCGCACGGCCATTCCAAGGGGGTGCTGGACCGCGTGGCCTGGATCAAGCAGCGTTTCCCCGATGTACAGGTGATCGGTGGCAACATCGCCACCGGCGAGGCGGCCCTGGCCCTGGTCGAGGCCGGCGCCGACGCGGTCAAGGTGGGCATCGGCCCCGGTTCGATCTGCACCACCCGTATCGTGGCCGGCGTGGGCGTGCCCCAGATCACCGCGGTGGACAATGTCTGCCGCGCCCTGGAAGGCAGCGGGGTGCCGCTGATCGCCGACGGTGGGCTGCGCTATTCCGGCGATATCTCCAAGGTGCTGGTGGCCGGCGCCTATTCGGTGATGATCGGCGGCCTGTTCGCCGGCACCGACGAGTCGCCGGGCGAAGTCGAGATCTATCAGGGCCGTTCCTACAAGTCCTACCGCGGCATGGGCTCGCTGGGCGCCATGGCGGGCAAGCAGGGCTCCAGCGACCGTTACTTCCAGGAGGACACCAAGGACAAGGACAAGCTGGTCCCCGAGGGCATCGAGGGGCGCGTGCCCTACAAGGGCCCGCTGGTGAATGTGATCACCCAGCTCACCGGCGGTATCCGCGCCAGCATGGGCTATACCGGCTGCGCCACCATCGAGGAGATGCGCACCAAGCCGCAGTTCATGCGCGTGACCAACGCGGGCATGCGCGAGTCGCATGTGCATGATGTGCAGATCACCAAGGAAGCGCCCAACTACCGCCGCGATTGATTGATTTTGCCGCCAAGGACGCGAAGAGCGCGAAGTGACTGAATGCGGGTGGTTGTGCGCGGAGAGCATTTCTTTGCGCCAGGATCCGCCCTGTCATCCGGCCAGTCTTATCGATTACCTTGGCGTCCTTTGCGGTTAATGCTTTAGCGGGAAAATTCATGACTACTGACATCCATGCACATCGCGTCCTGATCATCGACTTTGGCTCCCAGTACACCCAGCTGATCGCGCGCCGCGTGCGCGAGATCGGGGTCTATTGCGAGATCTGGCCCTACGACAACTGCGAGGAGCAGATCCGGGCGCAGAAACCGCGTGGCATCATCCTCTCCGGCGGGCCCGAGACGGTCACCGAGGCGGAGACCCCGCGTGCGCCGCAGATCGTGTTCGAACTGGGCGTGCCGGTGCTGGGCATCTGCTACGGCATGCAGACCATGGCCGCGCAGCTGGGCGGCCAGGTCGAGTCCTCGGACAAGCACGAGTATGGCTACGCCCAGGTGCGCGCGCGCGGCCACTCGGAACTGCTGCGCGACATCGAGGACCACACCAACGAGGAGGGCTGGGGCCTGCTGGATGTCTGGATGAGCCACGGCGACCGCGTGATCGAGCCGCCGGAGGGCTTCAAGGTCATCGCCAGTACCGACAACGCCCCGGTCGCGGGCATGGCCGACGAGTCGCGCCGCTTCTATGGCATCCAGTTCCATCCCGAGGTGACCCACACCAAGCAGGGCGGGCGCATCCTGGAACGCTTCGTGCGCGAGATCTGCGCCTGTGACGCGCTCTGGAACCCCGGCAATATCATCGAGGACAGCATCGCCCAGATGCAGCGTCAGATCGGCGAGGGCAGGGTGGTGCTCGGCCTGTCCGGCGGGGTGGACTCCTCCGTGGTGGCGGCCCTGCTGCACCGGGCCATCGGTGACCGCCTCACCTGCATCTTCGTGGACAACGGCCTGTTGCGCCTGCACGAGGGGGATCAGGTGATGGCCACCTTCGCCCGCCACATGGGGGTGAGGGTGATCCGGGTCAACGCCGCGGATCGCTTCTTCAAGGCCCTCAAGGGCATCGAGGATCCGGAGCAGAAGCGCAAGATCATCGGCAACCTGTTCATCGACATCTTCGAGGAAGAGGCGAACAAACTCGAGGACGTCAGCTTCCTGGCCCAGGGAACCATCTACCCGGATGTGATCGAGTCCGCGGGCGCGGCCTCGGGCAAGGCGCATGTGATCAAATCGCATCACAATGTCGGCGGCCTGCCGGACTACATGAAGCTGGAACTGGTCGAGCCGCTGCGCGAGCTGTTCAAGGACGAGGTGCGCAAGATCGGCATCGAACTCGGTCTCCCGGCCGATATGGTCTACCGGCACCCCTTCCCGGGCCCTGGGCTGGGGGTGCGCATCCTCGGCGAGGTGAAGAAGGAATATGCCGACATCCTGCGTCAGGCCGATCACATCTTCATCGAGGAGCTGCGCAAGGCCGGTCTCTATGACGAGGTCAGCCAGGCCTTCGTGGTGTTCATCCCGGTCAAGTCGGTGGGCGTGGTCGGAGACGCGCGGCGCTACGAGTACGTGGTCAGCCTGCGCGCGGTCAAGACCATCGACTTCATGACCGCCAGCTTCGCGCGCCTGCCGTTCGAACTGCTGGAGACCGTCTCCAGCCGCATCATCAACGAGGTCAGCGGTATCTCCCGCGTGGCCTACGACATCTCCAGCAAGCCGCCGGCGACGATCGAGTGGGAGTGACTGGCATTCACAGGCAATAACTGGCACTGGCTGGCATTTCGGCTGAGGGTTAAATGGGTTAAAGAACTTTCCGCTAAGCGATAGACTGTATATAAACACAGTATCGCAAGGAAGCGGATCATGCCTCGTGTGGCGGCCAGGATGGCCAGCCGGGACGTGGATACTGGTCGTTACCAGCGCCATCGTCCCGAGCAAACCCTTCTCTATCAGATCGTCGATGAATATTACCCGGCGTTCGCAGCACTTATGGCGGATCAAGGCAGGGAATTGCCGGGTTATGTGCAACGGGAATTCGAAGAATTTCTGAAATGTGGCCGGCTGGAACACGGATTCCTGCGGGTGCGTTGTGACACCTGCCATGCAGAGCATCTGGTCGCCTTCAGCTGTAAGCGCCGCGGCTTTTGCCCCAGTTGCGGTGCCAGGCGTATGTCTGAAAGCGCGGCTTTGCTTGTCGATGAGGTTCTGCCTGAACAGCCTATGCGCCAGTGGGTGTTGAGTTTCCCGTTCCAGCTGCGCTTCCTGTTTGCCAGCCGGCCCGAGATCATGGGGCGCGTGCTGGGCATCGTTTACCGTGTCATCGCCACGCATCTGGTCAGGAAAGCAGGCTACACACACAACACGGCCAGGACGGGTGCCGTCACGCTGATCCAGCGGTTCGGCAGTGCGCTTAACCTCAACATTCATTTCCACATGCTGTTCCTCGATGGCGTGTATGTCGATACGCATCATGGAGCCGCCCGGTTCCGTTGGGTGCTGGCACCGAGCAGCGCCGAACTCACCCAGCTGGCGCACACCATCGCCCACCGGGTTGGGCGCTTTCTGGAGCGCCAGGGCCTGCTGGAACGGGATATGGAGAACAGCTATCTGGCCCCGGATGCGGTGGGCGACGATTCGATGGCACCACTGCTGGGGCACTCGATCACTTACCGCATTGCGGTCGGCCCGCAGGCGGGGCGCAAGGTGTTCACTTTGCAAACGCTGCCGGCCAGTGGTGAACTGTTCGAAGACGGGATCGGCAAGGTCGCTGGGTTCAGCCTGCATGCTGGTGTAGCGGCCAGGGCCGATGAGCGCAAGAAGCTGGAACGGCTGTGCAGGTATGTCTCCAGGCCAGCGGTATCCGAGAAGCGGCTATCGCTAACGCCCAACGGCGCCATCCGTTACCAGCTGAAGACGCCCTACCGGGACGGCACCACCTGTCAGGTCCCATGTGATCATATCCCTCGGAGCCGGGAGCGGTTATTCTTGGCTCGAGAGCTGATCGACGTGTTCCTTTCCTGTGAGGAGGCAGTATAGGACCGAT
>JALVTT010000129.1 GCA_027024025.1 Sedimenticola sp. | reverse complement strand
GGGTGGGCGGGGCCTGGGTCTGCCCCGCCAGGGCCTCGTTGACCACCGAGGCGGGGTTGATCTCGCCCGGTGTCAGCAGGTAGCAGTGTTCCACCACGCGGTGCAGCTGACGGACATTGCCGGGCCAGGGCGCCAGCACCAGTTGCTTGAGGGCGTCCGCGGCAAAGTGCCGTGCGGGCATGCCGTTGGCCTCGAACTCCTGCAGGAAGTGGGCCACCAGCGCGGGGATGTCCTCGTGCCGTTCGTTCAGCGGCGGGATCACCAGTGGCACGCCCAGGCGGTAGAACAGGGCCTCGTCGAAGGCGCCCTGCTCCACGGCCTCTTCCAGGGATTCGCTGGAGGTGGCCACCAGGCGCAGGTCGTTGCCGCCGCTGAGGGGGTCGGTGTTCTCCTCGAGCATGCGCACCAGGCGGCCCTGCAGGGGCAGGGGCAGTTCATCGATGCTGCCTAGCAGCAGGGTGCCGCCCTGGGCCTGGCGGATCAGCCCGGGATGGTCCTCGGTGGCGCCCACGAACTCGCCCCGGGTGTAGCCGAACAGCTCGGCCTCCAGCAGGCGGGCGGGCTGGGTGCAGTTGATGCTGATGAAGGGGCCTTCGCCGCGCGCGCTGGTGTCGTGCATGCAGCGCGCCAGATGCTTGCGGCCGCTGCCCTCGGGGCCCCGGATCAGCACCGGGGCGCTGTTGTCACGCAGCTGCCGCACCTGCTGCAGCAGGGCGTCTATGGGCTGGGAGCGGTGCACGAAACAGCGCTCCAGCGCGTCGCTGGCGTTGCTGCCGGGGGTGCTCAGATGGGCCAGCGTGTCGGATACGGCCTGCAGCAGGGTCTGCTCGTCGACCGGCTTCTCCAGAAAGCCGACCACCCCGTGCCGCGCCGCGCTCAGGGCCTCGGGGATGCCCGCCTCGCCGCTCACCATCAGTACCGGCAGCAGCGGATCCTGCAGGTGGATCTGCTCCAGGAGCTGCAGGCCGTCCATGGTGTCCATGACCAGGTCGGTGATCACCATGTCGGGCCGCTGCTGGGCGATGCGCGCCAGCGCCTGCCGGCCCTGGCTGGCGCCGTCCACCAGATAACCGGCGTTGATCAGCCAGCGCTGCACCAGGATCAGGTGGTCGGTGTCGTCCTCGACCACCAGGATCAGGGGCTTTTCGCTCAGGATGTCGTCTTCGGAGGTCATGATCGGGTGATTTTGCGGCAAGGCCCGACGGAAATCCACTGTTGCTGGATATCTGTCCGCTTAGCCTGTGACCGGATCGAGGTGCACCCGGCCCGCGCGCTGGCCTACAATCCCCTCCCCATGGATGTCACCCCCCTTATCGATCCCCTCAACGAGGCCCAGCGCGAGGCGGTCACCGCCCCGCCCGGCAGCGCCTTGGTGCTGGCCGGGGCCGGCTCGGGCAAGACCCGGGTGCTGGTGCACCGTATCGCCTGGCTGATCCAGGTCGAGGGCCTCTCGCCCTGGGGCATCCTGGCGGTCACCTTCACCAACAAGGCGGCGCGCGAGATGCGCGGCCGCATCGAGGCGCTGCTGGGCCAGCCGGCGGGCGGCATGTGGGTGGGCACCTTTCACGGCCTGGCGCACCGTCTGCTGCGCGCCCACTGGCAGGAGGCGGGGCTGCCGCAGGGCTTCCAGATCCTGGATTCGGACGACCAGTTCCGGCTGATCCGGCGCATCGTGCGCGAGATGAACCTGGACGATTCCAAATGGCCGCCGCGTCAGGTGCAGTGGTTCATCAACCAGCAGAAGGACGAGAGCCTGCGCGCCGGGCACCTGGATCACGGCGGCGATCCCTACCAGCGGCAGATGATCGCCATCTACCGCGAGTACGAGGCCGCCTGCCAGCGCGCCGGGGTGGTGGACTTCGCCGAGCTGTTGCTGCGCGCCCACGAGCTGTGGCGCGACCGGCCGGACATCCTGCATCACTACCGCGAGCGCTTCGGCGCCATCCTGGTGGACGAGTTCCAGGACACCAACGCCATCCAGTACGCCTGGCTGCGCCTGCTCGCGGGCGAGCGCGACAACCTGTTCGTGGTGGGCGACGACGACCAGTCCATCTACGGCTGGCGCGGCGCGCGGGTGGAGAACATCCGCGATTTTCAGCAGCACTTCCCGCGGGCGCGCCTGGTGCGCCTGGAGCAGAACTACCGCTCCACCGGCAACATCCTCAAGGCCGCCAACGCGGTGATCGCCAACAACCCCGGGCGCCTGGGCAAGCAGCTCTGGACCGAGGACCCCGAGGGCGAGCCGATCCGCGTCTATGGCGCCTTCAACGAGGTGGACGAGGCGCGCTTCGTGGTCGAGCGCATCCGCGAGGCCATTGAGGGCGGCCTGGCGCGCGCCGAGATCGCCATCCTCTACCGCACCACCGCCCAGTCGCGGCTGTTCGAGGAGGCGTTGATCCAGGCCGGCATCCCCTACCGGGTGTACGGCGGGCTGCGCTTCTTCGAGCGCGCCGAGATCAAGGACGCCCTGGCCTATCTGCGTCTGCTGGCCAACCGTCACGACGACCCCTCCTTCGAGCGCGCGGTGAACCAGCCGCCGCGCGGCATCGGCGCCAAGACCCTGGAGGCGATCCGGCTGCACGCGCGCGACTTCGGCTGCTCGCTGTGGCAGGCCAGCGCGGACCTGCTGCGTGGCGGCAAGATGACCGCGCGCGCCGCCGGCGCCCTGCGCGGCTTCGTCGAGCTGATCGAGGAGGCGGCCGCCGAGGCCCAAGACCTGGACCTGCCCGAGCAGCTCGAGGTGGTGCTCGCCCGCGCGCGCCTGCGCGAGCACTTCGAGAAGTCGCGCGACGGCAAGGGCCAGGACCGCATCGAGAACCTGGACGAACTGGTGAACGCCGCGCGCCAGTTCGAGCGGCCCGAGGGCGAGGAGGACCTGTCCGATCTGGACGCCTTCCTCGCGCACGCCGCGCTGGAGGCGGGCGAGGCCCAGGCCGACCAGTGGGAGGACGCGGTGCAGCTGATGACCCTGCACTCGGCCAAGGGGCTGGAGTTTCCGATGGTGTTCATCGGCGGCATGGAGGAGGGGCTGTTCCCGCACAGCATGTCCGCCGAGGACCCCGACCGCCTGGAGGAGGAGCGGCGCCTCTGCTATGTCGGCATGACCCGCGCCATGCGCCGGCTGTATCTCAGCTTCGCCGAGAGCCGCCGCCTGCACGGCTCCGAGAGCTATCCCCTGCCCTCGCGCTTTCTGCGCGAGATCCCGCCCGAGGTGGTGGAGGAGGTGCGCGCCCGGCCCCAGGTCTCGCGCCCCTATGCCGCCGCCGGCGGCTCCCTGGACGCGGCGCGCGAGAGCACCGGCTTCGAGCTGGGCCAGCGCGTCAGCCATCCCAAGTTCGGCGAGGGCGTGGTGCTCAACGCCGAGGGCCAGGGCAACGGCGCCCGGGTCCAGGTCAACTTTGAGCAGGTCGGCCCCAAGTGGCTGGTGGTGGCCTATGCGAATCTGAGTCCGGTCTGATGAAAGCCAGGACATTCGACCAACGGTTCGACAGGGGCGAGGACATCGGCCAGGCGCTGGATCTCGCGCGCGCCAGACGCTCCCTGTTGGCGCCGCGCCGGGTGGCCGTCGAACTGCCACGCTGGATGATCGACACCCTGGACTGCGAGGCCCGGCGCCTGTGCGTCACCCGCCAGTCCATCATCAAGGTGTGGCTGGCCGAGCATCTGGAGCAGGTCGCCGCCGGTCGGCGATAGCGGCGGCAGGGGAAACCCGAATAGCACACTCTGAGCAGGCTACGGAGTGCCCCGGTCCCGCTGGCGCAGGGTACTGGAGCGCAGCGGAGGGCGAGCCTTCGGGTGCCTTCCCCTCTGTCATCCCAACCGGAGCCACCCCTCCCCCCTGTCATCCCGACCGGAGCCGCAGGCGGAGCGGAGGGATCTCATTGCCCAAACAGGCTGCGGGATTTCCCCGTGCCGGCACCGCCTGCGCCGTTGCTTCCGGTCGAAATGACAGCGCGCGCGGGCCGCCGCCCGCTTCTCCAGAATAGCCGGCCGCGCAGCGGCCACGATCCGCAAACGGGGGGAGGCACCAATCAATGCCCCTGTGCCCCGGCCCTCAGCCGTGCGCGATCAGCAGATAGATCACCAGCAGGAAGATGGCGATCATGGTGCTGGTCTCGAGCCAGTTCACCTTGCCGTCGTCCTGCACCGCCTTCCACAGCACCAGCATGGAGGGGAAGCCGAGCAGGATGGCGCTGGTGGTGTGGATGTCGATGGGGATCACGCCGTTGCCGCCGTCCACCGCCGGGATCACCCCGGTCTGGGTGAAGGCCGCGAGCAGAATCATGGCCGCCGGCAGCACCAGGAAGGGCACCTGGGTGATGCCGCCTGAGGCATTGGCCATGGCGATGCTGTATTTCTTCTGCAAGTGGGCGGTGCCGATCATGATGAAGGCGCCCGAGGCCGAGAACAGGCTGAGCACGATGCCGCCGAACATCTCCGAATAGCCGGCCGCCTCCAGGCGATGCACCAGGATGTCGGCGAACTCGCCCACCGCGTGGCCGCCGATCACCGACAGCAGCAGGCCGCCGACACCGAAGGCGGTGATGGCCGCGACCGGCATCAGGTCCGCCGGGGCGGTATCCAGCGGCACGTCTTCGGGCGACTCGGGCGCGTGGCTGCCGGAAAAGCGCTTCACCAGGCGGGTGGTGGCCACCGCCTGGATCGCCAGCAGCACGCCGCCGAAGACATACAGGTCGGTGGTGTTGAGCGCCGCCGCGCCGCCGCGCACCGCGAAGGCCTTCATCAGCAGCATGATCACCCCCAGGCTGAAGAAGACCCCGGCCGCCGCGGCGTACAGATCGGTGCTCAGGCTCACCAGCGGTCGCGGCAGGCTGGCGTCGCCCTTCACGTCGCGCGGCAGCAGGCCGCAATACAGCCCGAAGGCCGCCGCCCCCACGTGCAGGGTCAGCACCGTGACGATGAAGCCCACGCGCGGGGTCGCCATCAGCACGAAGGCCAGCATCACCAGTTCGGGGATGTTGCTCGACAGTCCCGCCATGGTGCCGGCCACGAAGGCGTTCATGCCCCGCCGTCGGGCATAGCCGTCCACCGCCTTGATCATCATCTCCGAGGAGGCGAACACCACCATCAGGCCGCCCACGCCGAGCAGCGCGCCGCGCAGCCAGCCCTCGCCCCGCAGAACGAAATTGCCGATGGCCACCAGGGCCAGCCCCGCCAGCAGCAGCCAGAGCCACTGCCTGCCTGCGTGAGATTCATGAGCGTTGTGCGCGAGCGCATCGGTCATACGCCATCCTCCTTATTCTGTTTGAGCATCATTGTTGTGGACGCCGGGCTATTTTTGGCGTTTAGTCGGAGCGCCACGGGCAAGCAGCATGCCGCTCAACCCACCCCGCCGTAGGCGATCCCCGCCAGTTCGGCGATCTCCTTCTTCCAGGTGGTGAGGTCGTCCACGCAGAACTTGTTCAGATGATCGTGGCCGCAGGCGCGGGCCATCACCTGCATCAGCTCGGTGGCGGCGCGGAAGAAGTTGTTCAATTGCTCGGCGCCCTTTTCGATCTTCAGGCGGGCGCGCAGGTGGGGCTGCTGGGTGGCGACACCCACCGGGCAGTTGTTGGTGTTGCAGGCGCGCATCCCCAGGCAGCCGATGGCCTGGAGGGCGCTGTTGGAGACCGCGATGGCGTCCGCGCCCAGAGCCAGGGCCTTGATGAAGTCGGCGGGCACGCGCAGGCCGCCGGTGATGACGAGGGTGATGT
>JALVTT010000128.1 GCA_027024025.1 Sedimenticola sp. | reverse complement strand
CCATTACGACGCCCACCATCATCGCCATCGGGTGGGCGTCGTAATGGAAGCCCTCGAAGAAGCGCAGCAGCGACTCGTTGATCATGGTGTGGTGCATGATGATGTCGGTGAAGCCGTCCAGCTGCTCGCGGGTGGGCAGCTCGCCATACATCAGCAGGTAGGCCACCTCCAGGAAGGTGGACTTCGCGGCCAGTTGTTCGATGGGATAGCCGCGATAGCGCAGGATGCCCTCGTCGCCGTCGATATAGGTGATGGCGCTGCTGCAGCTCGCGGTCGAGACGAAGCCGGGATCGTAGGTGAACAGCCCGGCCTTGCTGTACAGGCCGCTGATATCCACCGCGTCCGGACCCACGGTGCCGGAATGGACGTCCAGCTCGATCTTTTCTGCACAACCCTCGTATTCGAGGTACGCCTTTTTGTCGGACATATCGGTCCTCCCAAATCACACAGCTGCGGGCGGCAAGCCTATCACAAAATGGCGGGGCTCCCCGTTCAGGGCAGGCGCCCGATATCGGCCCGCACGCCGGCCGCGGAGGTGGCGAAGGCCGCGCTTTCCTCGTCGTTCAGGGGCAGCTCCACCACCCGTTCCATGCCGTCGCGGCCGAGCACGCAGGGCACGCCCATGGCGATGTCCCGCTGGCCGTATTCGCCCTCCAGGATGGCCACGCAGGGCAGCAGGCGGTGCCGGTGGCGGCTGATCGCGTCCACCATGGCCGCGACCGAGGCCCCGGGGGCGTCATAGGCGCTGGAGTTCTTGCGCAGGGCCAGGATCTCGGCGCCGCCGTCGCGGGTGCGCTGCACGATCTCCTCCAGGCGCTCGGGGCCGATGAAATGGCTCACGGGGATGCCATTGATGGTGCAGAAACGCGGCACCGGCACCATGGAATCGCCGTGACCGCCGAGCACGATGGTGGTCACGTCCCGGGTGGAGAATCCGGTCTCTAGAGCGATGAAGGCGGCCATGCGCGAGGCGTCCAGCACCCCGGCCTGGCCCAGCACCCGGGCGCGCGGCCAGCCGGTGCGGCGCCAGGCGCGGAAGGTCAACACGTCCACCGGGTTGGTGACCATGATGATGATGGCCCGCGGCGCGTAGCGCATGATGTCGTCGACGATGCCGTCGATCACCTTGACGTTGATGTCCAGCACGTCCGAGCGCGACATGCCGGGCTTGCGCGGCACCCCGGCGGTGATCACCACCACCTCGGCATCGGCCATGGCGGCGGGGTCGTTGCTGCCGCTGACCCGGGTGTCGAAACGAAAGAACGGCGCGCTCTGGGCGATGTCCAGGGCCACGCCCTGGGGCGCGTCCTCGCGGATGTCGATCAGCACGATCTCGCGCGCGGTCTCCTGTTCGGCCAGGAATTGCGCGGTGGTCTCGCCCACGCGCCCGGCCCCGATGATTGCCACCTTCTGCATGCCATACCTCCTTCAGAACGGACCCGCCAAAAGGCCCGGATTTTTCTTTTGAAGGAAGTGTAGTCGGGATTCGCGGGCGCGGCGGCCTACTGGAAGGGCGGGTAGTGCTCCGGCCATTCGCCGCGCGCCACGCCGCTCTGGATGGCGGCGCGCGCCACCGCCGGCGCCACCGTGTCGCGCAGGCGCGGATCCAGGGGCTTGGGCAGGATATAGTCCGGGCCGAAGTCCAGCGTGTCCACGCCATAGGCCTCCAGCACGGACTGCGGCACGGGCTGGTGGGCCAGATCGCGCAACGCGTGGGCGGCGGCGATCTGCATGGCCTCGTTGATGCGCGCGGCACGCACGTCCAGGGCGCCGCGGAAGATGAACGGGAATCCCAGGACATTGTTGACCTGATTGGGATAATCGGAACGCCCGGTGGCCATGATCAGGTCGTCGCGCACCTGCATGGCCAGCTCGGGACGGATCTCCGGGACCGGGTTGGACAGGGCGAACACCACCGGGCGCGGCGCCATGGAGGCCAGCATGGCCTTGGTCACCAGGTCCGGGCCGGACACGCCGATGAACACATCGGCCCCCTCCATGGCGTCTTCCAGGGTCCGCTTCTCGGTCTCGGCCGCGACGCTGAACTTGTACGGGTTGAGGCCCTCGCGTCCGCAGTGGATCACGCCCTGGCGGTCGATCATCAGGATGTTGTTGCGCATCGCGCCCATGGCGATCAGCAGGCGCGCCGCGGCGATCCCGGCCGCGCCTGCGCCCAGGATCACGATCTGCGCGCGCTCCAGGGTCTTGCCCTGCAGCTCCAGGGCGTTGAGCAGGCCGGCCGCGATGATGATGGCGGTGCCGTGCTGGTCGTCGTGGAACACCGGGATATCGAGCTGCTCGATCAGGGCCTGCTCGATCTCGAAGCAATGCGGGGCCGCGATGTCCTCCAGATTGATGCCGCCGAAGGTCGGCGCGATGCGCCGCACGGTGTCGATGAACTCCTGGGGCGTGTGCGCATCGACCTCGATATCGAACACATCGATTCCGGCGAAGTGCTTGAACAGCACGCCCTTGCCCTCCATCACCGGCTTGCCCGCCAGGGCGCCGACCCGGCCCAGGCCGAGCACCGCGGTGCCATCGGTGATCACCGCCACCAGATTGCCCTTGGCGGTGTAGCGATAGGCGTCATCGGGATTGTCGGCGATCCGACGTACCGGTTCGGCCACGCCCGGAGTGTAGGCCAGGGACAGGTCCCGCGAGGTCTCCGCCGGCTTGGTCAGCTCCACGGAGATCTTGCCCGGACGCGGCTGGGCATGATACGCCAGGGCCGCCTGGTTGATCTCGAAATCGGCATCTTGGCTTTCGCCGGCATTACTCATGGCTGTACTCCGTGCTGAAACTTGGGCCCCAGAATAACAAAAGGCGCCACCCGGGCGCCCTCTGTCGTGCTCGCGACCGCCAGGCGGCAGCGGCGGATCAACGGCGGAAGCGCTTGTTGAACTTGTCCACGCGACCGGCGGTGTCCATGATCTTCTGCTGACCAGTGTAGAAGGGATGGCAGGCCGAGCACACTTCCACATGCAGTTCGTCCTTGGCGTAGGTCGAACGGGTGTTGAAGGTGTTGCCGCAGCTGCAAGCCACTTTTACATCGTGATAATCGGGGTGGATGTCCGCTTTCATGTCCGTCTCCAGCCACTCGGGCCTGAAAAATCGTTGATTCTGGTATCAGCCAGCCCAAACCCGGGGCGGCGAAAGGCCGGAGACTTTACAGCAATCTCCGGCCAAATGCAATACGGGTGGGGCCTGGACCCCATTACCGAACGAGGCCGTCAGCCTGCGCCTCAGAAGTCCCAGCGATAGGCCGCGGAGACGAAATAGCCTCCGGTGTCGGAATCACCATTCACCTTGTCGGTCTGGTGTTCCCAGCTCAAACCGCCTTCCAGGTCGATCTCGAAGTTCTGGGTGGCGCGGTACTCCACCCGGATCGAGGGCTTGACCTGGAACTGGGTGACCGGCTGGTTCTGCTGGTCACGATAGTCCATCAGCAGCTTGGGGTTGATGCGCCAGCCACCCGGCAGCTGCTGCCGGTAGTCCACGTTGACAGTGTAGTTCCGGGAACTGGTGGTGTCGCCATAGCGCAGGGTGAGGATGCTGCTGTCGCCCTCGAACCACAGGCCGTTGCCCAGGAACTGCAGCGAATACAGCCATTCCAGGTCGGTGGCCGGGGTCGCCGCCACGCCGCCCGAGGCCGGGGTGCTGCCGGTCTTGGTGGCGGTGATGTCGCCACTGACCTGCAGATCCTCGCGGATGCGGTGCGAGCCGCCCAGGGTCACCGTGGTGACCTTCGCGGTGCGGTCGCGCGCCAGCTGGCGGATCTGGCTCTCGGTGTTGGTCAGACCGAGCAGCTTGAGGGTGCTCGCAGTGGTCTGACCGACCAGGGCATTGGCCGTGGTCAGGGTCGGGCTCAGGCGGTAGTCCACGGTGGCGAACAGCGCGTCCCGGTCGGACAGGTTCCAGTTGCCCTGCACCAGCAGGGTGTTCAGCTGGCTGTAGGTCACGTCGTAGTCGATCAGGGTGAACACCGACTTGTCGGAGGTGAAGTAGCGCGCCTCGCCGCCCACCGCCTGGCGGTCCAGGTAGCCTTCCCGGTCCTGACGGATGTAGAAGGCATTGAAGGACCACTCCAACTCGGTGGGCTGCCAGTCGGCGCTGACGCCGTAGAAGTGGGTTTCTTGTTGGACACGAGTTTTTTCGTTGAGCGCCACTGGATAACCAGCAACAGCATTCACGGTCACACTGTCGGTCACCGAATAATTGGCCAACACACCGTCGAAGCGACCGAGGATGCCGCCGCCGTTGTGGCGCTGACGGCCAACCCGCACCCCGGCGCCCAACGGTTTGTACTGAAGCTCCACATAGGCATTACTGAGGGCATAGGCAGGTTGATTTTTGGCCTTGGCCTGGAAATCTCGGTCGTTCTGAGCATCCAACTGAGCTCGCATGTCATAGATGGCGTTGCGCCCGCGCGCGGTCAGATCCAGCAGGGTGGTCAGGCGCGAGGTATTGACCCGCTTGGCGTTGGGATCGGTGGCCGAAGTAGTCTGATCACGCAGATATTCCTGAGACAGGGTTCCGTACCAGTCCCAGCGGATGGGCCGGCTGGGCTCGGCCTTTTTGCCGGAGCCGCCTGCCTGCGCCGCCTTGACCTCGCGCTCGGAGGGATTGGCGGTCAGCACTCCGGCCAGACGCTGGCGCACGCGCTCGGCATCCGGTCCCTTGGGATAGAGCTTGAGATATTTTTCATAGTTGGCTCGCGCGTGGGCCAGCTGGTGATTGCGCTCCCGGGCCAGGCCCAGCAGCTCCAGGGCCTCCTTTCTGACCTGCCTGTCGCCACTCTCCACCGCCGCGGTGAACAGGCGAATGGCGCGCGGGTAGTCGCCGTCTATCATGGCCTGGCGGCCGGCATCCAGGACCCGGCCCAGGCGCCCGCTGCGCTTGCCCCGGGGCACGCTGCCCGCGATCTTGCCACTCTGCGCCTCGGTGTGCGTGATATAGCCGATCCAGGCCCGGGGATAACGGGCCTTGGCCACCGGCAGCACGGCCTTGGCCTGATCGCGCTTGGGGAAATAGCCTAGGGTCAGACGGTACCAGTGCTTGCCGCGCACGTCCGCTTCGGTGACGAACAGCGACTTGTCCTCATAGCCCTTGGGTTTGGGGAAGCGGGCCGCGTCCATCGGATGCGTGGAGGAACGCAGATACACCACAAAGCCCTTGCGCATCACCGGCGCCGCCGGACGCGCGCGGCGCGCCGGTGCCTGGGCCTTGGGATGCAGCTGGGAATAACTGACCGGACCCCGCCGGGTCGGGGCCTGCGCCGCCTGGGGGGCGATGATGCTGACGACCAGGGTGCGCATATCCGGTGTGCTGCGCACCTTGAAATTGACCTCGCGGGCAAATTTCAGGGTCAGCAGCGAACCGGTGGTGCGCGAGCCCTCGTAGCGCAGGGCCCGCAGCGGATGCTTTTCCTTGGAGCCCCAGCTGCGCGACTCGCTGCCGAACAGCGCGGAGGCCGGGAAGTCGCTCTCGGACAGCGGCTTGAGGATGACGCGCAGCTCGCGCCCGGAACTGGCCGGGGCATGGCTCTGGTAGCGCATGGGTCCGGTGAACAGGATACGCACGATCGCGCCGGAGCTATCGGTATCGATCAACACATCGTCCAGCAAGGTCGCGGCCCCTGCGATAGAAGTTGAAAGCAACAACATCCACGCCAACAAGACCGTGGTTGGCCAGCGCCAATGTCCAGGTACATTCATGTTCTAAATTCCTAACTAGATTGTTTGTCTTACAAACGGCAATGTTTTTCACCGCTATCGTTCGTGATCCGCAACGAGAGGCTGTTGCCGCTTGGTCGCGCTTCCAACCGGTGATACAGTGGCAAATCGCTATCGAATACCAAAGCCTTCAGGCCCGGCAGGGCGCCGACATAGATCACCCGCAATACGCCACCCCCTCCTCCCAAGGGCACACGATGTAGCTCGCGTCCATTCAAAAAACCGGTATCTCCAGCGCCGCCGGCGGCCTGACCCATCACATAGAAATACCGCGCCGGCGCGCGCGGAAAGCTGCTGACAGTCATGAAGTTGACCGTCAGTGCCACGTCCACCTGCCAGCAGCCTTCCATCAGCAGAGCAACATCCACCGTATCAATGACTTCGGGCAGGGCCGGCGCCACACCTGGGAACAGCATCACCAATGCCAGCAGCATGCCGGCATGGCGACGACACTCTCCCCCGCTGTCAGTCATCCCAGGAGCGTTGCCGCGGCGAATGCTGCGGCCGGCTCTTATGGCACAGGCCGGCGCAGTTACGCAGTTGTGAGATAGTCGCGCCCTTGTGCGGCCCGGACTTCCAGTCCTTGGCGTGACAGGCGGCACAATCCGGCGCATAGGCGGGGAAGGGCCAGCTGATGGTCTCGCGGTTGGTGGTATGGCAATCCTTGCAGTCCAGGCGGCTGCCGTGGTCCGGATAGTTGCCGCTCACGTGCCGGTAGCTGCGCACCGGAGACCAGCCCGAGGTCACATGACAGGCCGCGCAGTCCTGGGTGGTGACGAAGTGGTTGCCCGGCTTGCCGGTCGCCGTGCTGCCGTTGTGGCAGGTGCTGCACTTGCCGGAGACATTGACGTGCTTGAAGCTCGCCGGGGTCCAGCCCTTGGTGCTGTGGCAGACGTCGCACTGCTCGGTGGTCGGCACATGACTGGCCGGCTTGCCGGTGGCGGTATTGCCGTTGTGACAGCTCGAACAGGTGCCGGATACGCCCGAGTGGTCGAACTGGGCCGGGGTCCAGGCCGACTCGGTATGGCAGACATCGCACTGCGAATTGGTCAGCACGTGCCCGCTCGGCTTGCCGGTGGCAGTCGCGCCGTTGTGGCAGGTGCTGCACTTGCCCGCGGCATTGACGTGCTTGAAGTTCGCCGGGGTCCAGCCCTTGGGCGTGTGGCAGGTGTCGCACGGCTCGTTGGTCGGCACGTGGGTGGCCGGCTTGCCGGTCGCGGTGCTGCCGTTGTGACACACCGAGCAGGCCTGGCTCAGGTTGCTGTGGTCGAAGCCCGCCGGCAGCCAGGCCCGGTTGGTATGGCAGGTGTCACACTGGGCCGTGGTCGGGATGTGGTTGGCCGGCTTGCCGGTCGCGGTGCTGCCATTGTGGCAGGTGGAGCAGGGCGCGCTGGCGCCGGCGTGGTCGAACTTGGCGGGCTTCCATCCCGATGGTGTGTGGCAGACATCGCACTGCGCGGTGGTCGGCACGTGGCTGCCCGGTTTGCCGGTCGCGGTGCTGCCGTTGTGACAGCTCGAACAGGTGCCGGCCACGCCGCTGTGATTGAAATGGGTCGGCAGCCAGGCACCCGGATTGTGGCAGGTATCGCACTGCTGGGTGGTCGGGATGTGCTGGGCCGGCTTGCCGGTTGCGGTGCTTCCATTGTGGCAACTGGAGCAGGCGCCGCTCACGCCGCTGTGGTCGAAACCGGCGGGCAACCACGCAGCGGTCGCGTGACAGGTGGCGCAATCGGCGGTCGTGGCGATATGGCGCGGCGGTTTGCCGGTGGCCTGGATGCCGTTGTGGCAACTGGAACAGGCGCCGCTCACCTTGCTGTGATCGAACGAGGCGGGCACCCAGCCACGCGGGGTATGGCAACTGTCGCATTCGGCCACCGTGATGATGTGATTGGCGGACTTGCCGGTCGCGTTACGGCCGTTGTGGCAGCTCGAGCAGCGCCCCTGCACATTGCTGTGGTTGAAGCGGCCGTTTCGGAAGCTGCGGGTGTTGTGGCACTCCGAGCAATCGGCCGAGGTCCGGATATGGTTCGCCGGCTTGCCGCGCGCGCGCGCGCCGTTGTGGCAGCTGGCGCAGGTGCCGGTGACAACTGAGTGATCGAAGCGCACGGTGTTCCAGCTCGAACTCATGTGACAGGTCGCGCAATCGGCGGAGGTCTCGATATGGTTGGCCGGCTTGCCCGTGGTCACCGCGCCGTTGTGGCATTTGACGCAGGAGCCGGTCACGCCGCTGTGATCGAAGATGGCGCTGGTGAAGTTGTGGGTGGTGTGGCAGTCGTCGCAGCGTTCGGTACTGCGGATGTGCGAGGGCGATTTGCCCTGGGCCTTGATGCCGTCGTGACAACCCTGGCAGGTCTGGGGCGTGCCCTTGAACTGGCCGCGGATGTGGCAGGAGGCGCATTCCACGTGCTTGTGCGCCCCGGTCAGCGGGAAACCGGTGTCGAAGTGGTCGAAACCCGCGCCCCGTCCCTTGGCGGCCAGCGCGCTGCTGCCCCAGGCCAGCAGGGCCAGGCCCAGCAACAGGGTGAGGGTCCTGCTCAGCCACTTGTTTCGATGGTCGTTTCCGGAAGTCATGATTGACATCTCCACTGGGTTCATCGCCTGATCACAGGCCGCGAGAACGTTTTCTGGTCATGGCACTGGTCGCAATGCATCCCGAATGCCCCGTGATGTACGTCGTCGGCCCGATGACAGCTGACACAGGCCTTGGACTTTCTGCCCGAACCGACGCCACCGGTGTGGCAGTCCTGGCAGCGCAGTTCCCTGTGCCGGCCCTCGAGCCGGAAATCGGTCTGAGTGTCGTGATCGAATATCCACGCCGACCAGGCGTTGGGGTTGTGACACTCTCCGCACTTGTTGCCGAGCCCACCCTTGTGGACATCGTCCTTCTCATGGCACTCGCCACAGATCTTCTTCACGTCCTTGTAGTTGGTGGACAGATGACAGGCCTCGCAGGAGACCAGGGCATGCTGTCCGATCAGGGGGAAGGCGCTCAGGTCGTGATCGAAGCGCACCTGCTCGATCCATCCCTGTTCGCCGTGGCACCGTTCACAGCGGTGTCCCTGCTGGCCCTCGTGCACGTCATCCGCCCGGTGGCAGTCGTAACACCCTGTCGCCAGGGACTGCTGCTTGGGCGGCGCGGTATGGCAGGCGCCACAGGCCTGCTTTTTATGCTTACCTCTCAGTACGAAATCGGTATCCCGATCGTGGTCAAATTTTACACGCCGCCATTCGGCGGTACCGTGGCAGTCATCACAGGCAGGACCCGCGTGACCCTTGTGGATGTCGTCCGCGGCGTGACATGCGTTGCATTTCCGGCGATTGCGCTCGTCCGAGGGGTTGCCCTTGTGGCAGGCCACACAGACCAGCTTGCGGTGCCTGCCGGTGAGCCGGAACCGGGTCTTGGCATGGTCGAAGGTGCTGTTGCTCCAGCGCTCGTCGTTGTGGCAGGACTCGCATTTGCGGCCGTTACGGCCCTTGTGCAGGTCGTCCTTGGCGTGACAGGCGACGCAGGTGCGCTTGAGCTTCTTTTTCTTGACATCGTTGCCGTGGCAGGCGCGGCAGGGCGCGCGCTTGTGCGCGTGGCGCAGCGGAAACTTGGTCTTGCGATCGTGATCGAAGGTCACCTGCTGCCACTTCTTCGGTGAATGACACTCGGCGCACTTGCGGCCATAGTTGCCGTTGTGCACATCGTCACCGCCGTGGCAGGCGACGCACTTGCGCGGCACACCCTTGTAGCGGTTGTCGGGGTGACACAGGGCGCAGGCGACCTTGCGGTGCTTGCCTTCGAGCGCGAAATGGGTCTTGTCGTGATCGAAGCCGGTCTTCTTCCAGGCCGTGCTCTTGTGGCAGTCCTCGCACTGCTTGCCCAGCTTGCCGCCGTGCGCATCGTCCTTCCTGTGACAGGCATAGCAGCTGGATTTGGCCTCGCGGAACTTCTTGCCCCGGGGGTGGCAGGCCTCGCAAGCGACCTCGCGGTGCGCGCCATGCAGGGCGAAATCGGTCTTGGCGTGGTCGAAGGTTGCGCGGTTCAGGCCGACGATGTCGGCCTCGCGCCCCTTGTGTTCGGAATGGCACAGATCACACTGGCCGACCATGTTCTTGGCCAGGCGCCCGTGAAAACCGCGGTGCTCGCGGATGTCGCGCGCCACGTCGGCGTGGTCATGACAGGCGGTGCATCGCTGGGGCTGGCCCTTCTTGCGGAACTTGGTGTGGCAGGCATCACAGTCGGACTCGATGTCCTTGTGCGCCTGCGACAGCTTGCCCGGCATCAGCAGGGTCTCGAAGGGGTTGGCCCCGGCCTGAGCGGCCAGCATCAGCAGGCACAGCAGCAGCCACGTCCCTGTTTGTCTGGCTGAGAGATACGACATACATCAATACATGTGGACCGCCACCACATGGAAGGTGGCGGTGATGATCAGGAGGATGAACAGCGGCATGTGCAACACATGCCACAGCGACAGCAGGCGCTCGAACAGGCTGAACTGGGCCATCTTCAGCACCAGACGCGAATAACGCGCCAGCTGCTGTTCGATACGGCGCGCATCCGGATGGTCCTGCGCGCGCAGGGCCTTTTTCAGGGCCCGCCGCAGACGACGCGCGGCGCGCCCCTGGGCCAGCGCCACCCGGACCGCCGGCAGCACGCCCTGGTCCATGGTGATGGGCGCGATCTGCATCGCCTCCCACTTGGCCGCCAGCCCGGGGTCGTTGGCAAACACCGGCGCCAGCGCCTCGCGCTGCTGGTCCCGATCCTCGGCCATGGCGTTGAGCGCGCGCTGGTGCCCCAGCAGGCCATAGTGGGAACGGCCATAGAAATAGCGCCCGATCAGGCCGCTGAAGGCCACGATCAGCATGCTCACCAGGGCCACCTGACCGTTGATCGAGCCGAGACCGAAATTGGAATGGATCACCACCAGGGTCGGGCCGAACAGACCCAGGAACTGGTGCACCTTGAACCAGCCGCGCACCGAGCCCATCCAGGCCAGCGAGCGCTTGCGCTTGCGCAGGGGATAGAGCAGCAGGGCCAGCATGGACAGGCCGCCGATGATGCCCAGCCAGTAGCCCGGCCCCTGCTCGGGGGTGATATAACGGTAGTCGTGCTCACGCCAGGCGAGCAGCAGCACCGTGCCCAGCAGGGCGCCGGTGAGCAGCGAGGCCCAGTGCCTGTCGGATTGTGGTTTGGCGATGGCAGACATGTGTATTCCTCTCGATATCAGTGACTTCGTTCACCAGCGGCCCCGCGCAACTTCGTGAACCCGGTCTAAACCCTGGCCAATCATGGATGCGAATCCCCTGGCTCCGTCCGACAATATGAGATGCTATGAACTCCAGACTCGCTGATGAGGTCGTATTATCGGCGGTGTTAGTGGAAAATGTTCCCATAATTTATAAATCGTTAAACAGATCGCACCGCTCGCCCCAAAAACGTGACTGAACGCACACCGGACTGACCCAAAACCGCATGGAAACCCTCGCCCCCTACCTGATCCTGCTCAGCGTCATCTGGGCCCTGTACGCCCTGGGTAAGGCGCGCGCCGCCCGCCAGGCGCGCGCGGTGCACCAGGACGCGCGCGAGGCCGGTCTGACCGAGCCGGCCTCGCTGCACCCGGTGATCGACCCGGCCAAGTGCAAGGGCTGCGGCGCCTGCGTGGCGGCCTGCCCGGAACAGCCCTCGCACACCGTGCTGGGCATGATCAACAACCGGGCGCAACTGGTCAGTCCCAGCGACTGCATCGGCCACGGCGCCTGCCGCGAGGCCTGCCCGCACGACGCCATCACCCTGGTGTTCGGCACCGAGCGGCGCGGGGTGGACATCCCCATGCTCAGCGAGACCTTCGAGACCAATGTGCCCGGCATCTACATCGCCGGCGAGCTGGGCGGCATGGGCCTGATCCGCAACGCCATCAACCAGGGCCGCCAGGCCATCGAGAACATCGCCAAAAAGGTCTCGGAGATGCCGCCGGTGGCCGGCGGGGATGTGCTGGACGTGCTCATCGTGGGCGCAGGCCCGGCCGGCTTCTCCGCCACCCTGGGGGCGCACAAGGCCAAGCTGCGCTACCGCACCATCGACCAGGACTCGCTCGGCGGCACCGTGTTCCAGTTTCCCCGCGGCAAGCTGGTGATGACCCAGCCGGCCGAGCTGCCCCTGTTCGGCAAGGTCAAGTTCCGCGAACTGTCCAAGGAGACCCTGCTGGCCTTCTGGCAGAAGGTCGAGAAGGACACCGGCGTGAAGATCCACTACGGCGAGCGCCTGGAGGACATCAAGCCGCTGCAGCCCGGCTTCGAGATCACCACCAGCCAGGGCCGCTATATCGCGCGCACCGTGCTCCTGGCCCTGGGCCGGCGCGGCACGCCGCGCAAGCTGGGCGTGCCCGGCGAGGATCTGCCCAAGGTGGTGTACCGCCTGATCGACCCGGAACAGTACCGCGGCCAGAAGGTCCTGGTGGTCGGCGGGGGCGACGCGGCCCTGGAGGCCGCCTGCTCCATCGCCGACGAGCCCGGCACCGAGGTGACCCTGTCCTACCGCAGCGCCGCCATCACCCGCGCCAAGAAGAAGAACCGCGAACGCCTGCAGGCCGCGGTCGAGGCCGGCCGGGTCAGGCTGCTGCTCGAATCCAACACCAAGGAGATCACCCCCGATCAGGTCGAGATCGACCAGAAAGGGGAACGTATCCGACTCGACAACGACGCCGTGATCATCTGTGCCGGCGGCGTGCTGCCGACCCGCTTCCTGCAGGGCATCGGCATCGAGATCGTGACCAAGCACGGAGAGGCCTGAGACCATGACCCACCCCATCACCCGCGGCGCACTGCTGATCCCCGCCCTGGCGCTGGCCCTGCTGGCGGGCCCCATCCGGGCCGCCGGCGCTGACCTGCATCAGGTGGAGACCGCCATCCGCGCGCGCGACTACGCCACCGCCGCGCGCCTGCTGCAGACCCTGGCCAAGGCCGGCGACGCCGAGGCCCAGTACCGCCTGGGTTCCATGTACCGCAGCGGACGCGGGGTCGAGGCCGACCACGCCCGCGCCGCGCACTGGTTCGAGCTGGCCGCGCGCCAGGGACACCCCGCCGCCGCCTACAACATCGGCGTGATGTACGCCCGGGGCTGGGGCGTGAAACAGGACATCGCCCAGGCCCGGCACTGGTTCCAGCAGGCCCTGGACGGCGGCTACCGCGCCGCCGAACGCCAGCTGGCGCGGCTGGACAAGCTCGCCAGCCGCCCGGCCCGCGGGCCGCAACGCCGCCTCTCCGGCGCAGAAAAACACATCCCGCCCGGCGAACAGCTGCGCCACGCCGCGCTGGCCGGTGACCTCAAGCGCGTGCGTCGGCTGCTGGCCGAGGGGGCCCCGGTCAACCAGGCCGACAAATACGGCCGCACCGCCCTGCACGAGGCCGCCAGTCAGGGCCATGCCCAGGTCTGCGCCCTGCTGCTGAAGCACCACGCCCGGGTTGGGGTCAAGGACAAGGCCGGCGACACCCCGCTGCTGGCCGCCGCCGCCAACGGCGACCCGCAGACCCTGCGCGCCCTGGTGCGCGCGGGCGCCGACATCGAACAGCGCGACCACCTGGGCAACACCCCCCTGCTGATCGCGGTCGCCAGCGGACACCTGCCGGCGGCGCGCGCCCTGATCGCGCTGGGCGCGCGGGTCGATGCGCGCAACGCCAAGGGCGACGGGCCGCTGGAACTGGCGCGCGACCGCAAGGCCCTGCGCCAGGCGCTGCTCGCGGCCGGCGCCACCCCGGCCCCGCGCCGACACCAGAAACAGAAGCTGAAAGTGGATGACGACCGCCTGCTGGCCGAGCTGCAACGCGCCACCGCCAAGGGCGGCCCGTACGCCGGCTGGTCACTGCTGTCGCTGGCCGTCTGGCAACACAAGAACCAGCTCCTGCCCGCGCTGATCCGCCGCCACCCCGAAAGCCTCAACCAGGTCGACCGGCACGGCCACTCCCCGCTCACCCGCGCGGCCTTCCGGGGCAATGTGGAGGCCATCCGCATCCTCCTCGGCGCCGGGGCCCGGGCCGGGCTGCGCACCCGGGGCGGACCGCTGTACTGGGCGGCGCACGAGGGCCGGGCCAAGGCCGTCAAGGCCCTGCTCGAGGCCGGGCTGCGTGCCGATGGCGGCGCGCTCAAGGGCATCACCCCGCTGCTGGCCGCGCTGCGCCGGGGCGACCTGGAAAGCGCCTCGGCCCTGCTCGCGGCCGGGGCCAACCCCAACCACTTCGACGCCAATGGCGGCTATCCGCTGCTGCTGGCCGTGGAGCGCGGCAATCGCGGCCTGCTCAAACAGCTCCTGGCGCACGGCGCCGACCCCAACCTGCGCCACGGCCGCGACTGCCCGGCGCTGTGCCGCGCGGTCGAGAAGGACCGCCTGGCAATGGGCCGCTTGCTGATCGGGGCCGGGGCCTCGGTACGGATCCGCGACCGCGCCGGCAGCAGCCTGCTGCACCTGGCCGCGCGGGCCGGCAGCCCCGGCTGGATCGACCTGCTGCGCGGCAAGGGCCTGGCGGTGGACATCACCGATCCGCGTGGCAACACCCCGCTGATGGTCGCCGCGGGCCGCGGCCGGCTGGATACCCTGCGGCAGCTGCTGAAGGCCGGGGCCGATATCGACGCGCGCAACAAAAAGGGCAACTCGGCCCTGATGGTGGCGGTGCTGCAGCGCCGGCAGAAAGCGGCGGCGCTGCTGCTCGAGGCCGGGGCCAATCCCCGCTTCCGCAACACCAACGGGGACACCGCCGAGGACATGGCCAGAGCCGCCGGCATGGAGCGCCTGGCCGCGCGCATCGCGCAGGCGGTCAAGTCCAAGAAATGGCTGGGGATTTTCTGAGCGGGGACGGGCTCAGCGGGCGCGCCGCTCGAACGTGAGCACCTCGGCCCCGGCGGTCGCGGTCCCGGGCGCCTGAGCGCCCCGCAGCACGCCGCCCAGTTCCAGGAAACGCTCGCGCAGGCCGCCCCTGCCGAGAAGGTTGTCCCACATCATGCGCGAGATGCGCAGGCAGGCGTTCATCGGGGTGCGCGCCAGGCGGCGCTCCTGGTCGATGCGCCACTGCAGGCGGCGCAGGCGCTGGCGGTGATCCTCGGGCACGCTCTCGATGTACTGGTCGATGGCCGCCAGGCGCATCTGCTCGAAGCTGGCCGGGTCCTCCCGCGCCATCTCCGCCCATTCGTCGAAACTCTTCTCGGCAATTGTTGTGTTTTTCATCCCGCTCACCCTAAAGAATTTTTTCGGGCAGCCGATACCCTGCTTTCGGCCGGACTTGTACTGGAAGCTAGCACACCGAAAGCGGCTTGTCTCCGAGAATTAAAAGGCGGGTTTCGGGAACTTGTTTCTTGACATTTTCCCTTGTCAAACAAGGTGTTGCGCGCGCCAACAGGATTCAGACGTTTTTTTGACGCCAGAGCTCCCGGCCGTCACGGTCCTCGATCCGCATGATCCCGTCCAGACGCAGCTCGTCCCGGCTGCCGGCGTGGTCCAGCACCAGGTACTCGGCGCCGTCGTGCACCCGGGTGTCCACGATCCGCCCCTGGAGGGTGCGGCGCGGCCGCTCCGGCTCGTGATAGACCAGCGACACCTCGGTCCGGCGCATGGCCAGCAGCTCGATCTCGTCATAGGCCCCGCAGGCGATGGGTTGGTAGTCTTTGTGCATGGCTTTCTCCCCTGTCTACCGTTTTCAGGGCGGGCGCCCCATCCCACACGAAGTTATAGACCCTCATTCGTCATCGCGCCGCACCTCCAGTCGCCAGTCCCCGTCCGCCGCCCACAGCCGCAGCTCGATCGGGCGGCAACAGACCTGGCAGTCCTCGATAAAGGGCTCCCCGGACGGCTGGGTCAGATCCAGCGCGATCTCGAAGGTCTCGCCACAATAGGGGCAGCGCAACGCTTGAAATACCAACGGCTCCATGCTGGCATTGTGCCCCATTCCACGCCACAGGTCCGGACACATGCAGCCACAACACTGGCTCGACCGCTGGGAGGAAGGCCGCATCGGCTTCCACCAGCCACAGGTCAACACCCACCTCACCCGCTTCTGGCCGGAGCTGGCCCCCAAAGGCCCGGTGTTCGTGCCGCTGTGCGGCAAGAGCCTGGACATGCTCTGGCTGCGCGCCCAGGGCCACCCCGTGCTCGGCGTCGAACTCGCGCCCCGGGCGGTCGAGGCCTTCTTCAGCGAAAACCGCCTGCAGCCGGAGATCACCGAACACGGCCCCTTCCAACGCTGGGCCTGCGACGGCCTGGTGCTGCTGCAGGGCGACTTCTTCGACCTGCAGCCACAGGACCTGGCGGACGTGACCGCCGTCTATGACCGGGCCTCACTGATCGCCCTGCCGCCGGACATGCGGCGCGACTACGCCCGGCACATGCAGCGGATCCTGCCGCCCGGCGCGGTCACCCTGCTGATCACCATGGAATACCCGGCGGGCGAGATGCAGGGCCCACCCTTTTCCGTGGGCGAGGACGAAGTACGGCGCCTCTACCAGGGGGCCGCGAAGGTCGAACAACTGACCGACTTCGACGCCCTCGCCGCCAACCCCGACCTGCGCCAGCGCGGGCTGAGTCGGATGCGGGAGCAGGTCTATCGTATCACGATAGAGGATTAAGGGGGCTACTACTTGGTTTCTGTCCCCTTCATCGTAACCACGCAGCCAACCCACGCACTGTCACCATCTTCATATACATCAGTCATACGCTGTTTGATCCTGAACCCAGGCATCGAGGACTTTATACCATCCTCTACACCAGACACTCTTTTCATGATCTTATCCACGGGCGACCCGTCGCCTCGCACCTGACAAGCCGTATAATATACGATCATGGAAAATTGTAGTGTGGAATCGCCTTTTTTTCGGCGCAATGCCTCCTTTAGCCTTTTTACATCTTTCTCCAAGTTACTGTATCCAAATATCTGCTTTTTAACTTCTATTGCAGCGCGTGGGTCTCCGCCAGCCCACCACAAGAGAATGTCAAACCTTCCATTATGCCGAAGATCTGAATGCAACCGACCACTCCCTACGGCCCCTGCATCCTCCATGCCGCTCTTTACATTATTTTCCAATGAAATATACTTCGTTCCATCCGTGCTTGATATGCTTTGGGCGACATACGTTGTTAATAGATATTCTGGTGCATTCCATAACCAATCACCTCCAGTCCACGTCTCATAATCCTTGTGCGCCTTAACAATCCCCTCTAAAATGGCACCCTCGATACAATCAATACTTACTTGCCCAGGCATTATCATCTCCTAAGTACTATGGCGACGGACTCTCAATCCATCACATATGGGATATTTGCTCAATAGAGCGGCATTCCAATTACAACTATCAATATCTGCTTTATCAGGCCAAACACTTTATCTCTAAATGATGATTATGGCAATCCAATTCCCCCTTCTGTTGTAAACACAGTGGGCTGGCACCTTCATGCGATCTCCGCCTGAAACCCGATGCCGTGGCCCTGGTGGCCGACCCGGACGCGGTGCTCCCGGGTCAGGCCGTCGAGCAGGCGCGCCGGGGTGGGCGGCTGGCCGCTGAACTTCAGGCGGCGCATGACCGTGGCGAAGTCGCCCGGGGTGAGGTCGTCCAGGCGGGCCAGGCGCGAGCGCCACGGCGTTTCGGGCACGCCCTCCGGGTCTGCCAGGGCACTTTGGAACAGCTGCCAGGCCTGGTCGGCGCTCAGGGGCCTGAAGCGGACCTTGAGGTCGAAGCGGCGCAGCACGGCCCGGTCCAGGGCCTCCAGCCGGTTGGTAGTGGCAATGAAGACACCCTCGAACGCCTCCAGCCCCGTCAGCAGTTCGTTGACCTGGCTGACCTCCCATCGGCGGTGGGCGCCGGCGCGGTCGCTCAGCAGGCTGTCCACCTCGTCGAGCAGTAGCACTGCGTCGTCCTGTGTGGCCTCGTAGAACATGGCGGCGATCTTCTGTTCGGTCTGACCCAGATACTTGTCCAGCAGGTCGGAGGCACGCATCACCATCAGCTCGCGGCCCAGTGCATCGGCCAGATAACGAGCGAATGCGGTCTTGCCGGTGCCTGGCGGGCCGTACAGGCAGAGGCGGCCAAAGCCGTTCCGGGCGAGTCCCTCGATGGTGGGCTGCAGCGGCGGATCGGTGTTGATGCTATCCAGCCGGTATTCGAGGATGCTGTCGTTGACGGTCTTGATCGGGCCCAGGCCACTGGCGCGGCGCCAGTCGTTGAGGCGATCCTCGATGAGCCGTTCGGCCTGCAGCGGCTCGGACACGCCCAGGCGCCGCACCACACGCGCCGCACGGGTGAGCATGGCCGGGGCCACGCCCTGGACCCGGCTCAGCCGGTCCAGCCATTCGGACCGGACCGCCAGGCCATCGAGGGCGTTCTGCAGGATCCGGTAACGCACCTCGCGCGGCGGCACCGGCAGCTCGACGATGAAGTCGAAGCGCCGCAGATAGGCAGGGTCCATCCGGCCGACCTGGTTGCAGATCCAGATCGCCGGCACCGGATTGTCCTCCAGGATGCGGTTGATCCAGGCCTTGGGCCTGTAGGATGTCCGGCCGAAGGGCCCGCTGGCGATCTCGTCGAAGACCTCCTCGGCCTCGTCCATCACCAGCAGGCTGGCCCCGCGTTCGGCGAGCAGGCTCTGTGCCAGCCGATAGGCCCGCTGGCGTTTGCCTCCGTCCAGCGGGTCACCGCTCTCGTCGGTGCTGGCGACATCCAGGGCGGCGGTACCGATGGCCCGCCCCAGCACCCGCGCCAGCTCGCTCTTGCCGGTGCCGGGCGGGCCGTAGAGCAGCACGTTCACCCCGTCCAGGCCCTCCCGCACCGCCACCTCCAGATAGCGCATCATGGGGCCGATATGCGCCTCCAGGTGGGGATAGTCTTCCAGCCGCAGGACCGAAACCGGGACCGGGCTGAAGTACTGGCTCAGCAGGCCGTCGATCGACGCATGCGGGACCATCAGGGTCGAGGACAGCTCGGGCATCGGGTCCAGCGCGCCCGCCAGATCGCTCGCGCCAGGATCCACCATCAGCAGACCGGTGCGCGAGAGCCGCCCGTCCGGGGAGATGGCCCTGGCCACCTCGCGCTCCGGCAGGTCCAGGATCACGCCCAGCGTGGCCGGCAGGCGATGCGGCCTGACCCGCTCGCCCTCCACCCAGCCGGCCAGCCTGCCCAGCGCCTCTGTCGATTCAAAGTAGATCGCCAGCGCCAGCAGCCGGCACTCGGCCTCGGACAGGCCCAGCCTGTCCGCCAGGAGGTCCATGTTGCGCTCGAACACCGGGCTCAGCCCCGGCCCGGCCGCTTCCAGCCCCTCGATGGCCTCCCGCGCATGCGCCATGAACGCCGGCGTGCCCGGCGCCTCGTCGCTCGGCGCCATGCCCGCCGGGCGCCAGCCTGCCTCGTTCAACAGATCCCAGCTCATGTCCCGTGCTTCCGGGTACAGCCTCAACTCGGCCAGCATCCGCAGCGCCCACAGCATCGGCAGCCGTTCTGTCATGTGCGAACAAGCCAGGATGGGCTTGGCGCGACGCCGCCGCAGCCCCTTCTTCTTCATCGGTCCTTTCATTGCTTCGCTCTCCGTTGGATATGCGGCTATACTAGGCCAAGAAAGACGGTTTGTGGCGTGACTAAGAAATAGAGGCGACGTACAATGTCGCGCAAAAAGGGCAGCAAAAGCAGTAATGCGGCTTTCCGGCTGCTTCAGCTGATGAAGGAAGTCCCCCGGAGAAATCCGGGCAGCAAGGTCAAGATCGGCACCCGGGCGCTCACCGAACGCCTGTCCCAGCTGGGCTTTACGGTGACCCAGCGCACGGTGCAGCGCGACCTGGCGGAGCTGCATAAGCACTTCCCCGGGCTGGAGAGCGACGGCAACCGCGACCAGGCCGGCTGGTACTGGCGCGAGGACAGCCCGCTGCACGATGTACCGGCCATGACCCCGCCCATGGCCTTCGCCTTCCGCATCGCGGAGCGCGTGCTGGCGCCGGTCATGCCCGAGCCCCTGCGCGCCCTGGCGCCCTACCTGGACACCGCCCGCCGTCTGCTCGATGACGGCGAGGCCGGTGCCTGGGTGGAACAAGTCCACGTCATACCGCGCACCCAGCCGCTGCTGCCGGCCAGGGTCGACCCGGGCGTGCTCGACCTGGTGCACGAGGCCCTGGCCGTGCGCAAACGCCTGCGCGCCCACTACCGCCCGCGCAACGGGACGCCTGCCGAATACGAACTCAGCCCGCTGGGGCTGGTGCTGCGCCACGAGGTGGCCTACCTGGTCGCCACCGCTTGGGAATACGACGACGTGCGGCACTACGCCCTGCACCGATTCGCGCCCGAACACACGGAACTGCTCGACCAGGCCATCCATATACCGCCCGGCTTCGACCTGGCCCAGTACATCCGCTCGGGCGATCTCCAGTACCGCCTGAGCGAGCAACCCCTGGCGCTGCGCCTGCGGATGCGCAGCAGCGTGGCCCGGCACCTGGAAGAAACCCCGCTGGCCGAGGACCAGCATATCGAACCCGCCGGCCCCGGCTGGGCCCGCATCGAGGCCAGCGTGGCCGACACCCAGCAACTGCGCTGGTGGCTGCTGGGCCTGGGGGACAATGTGGTGGTCGAGGCGCCGGTGGCCCTGAGGGAAGAGATTGCGGGGGTGTTGCGGGGGGCTTTGGAGGGGTATGGAAATGGCGCAGATTAGCCCCTATGCAGCAGTCAGGAATACCGGTTATTCGAGTCCGAAGACCTCATCAAGATATAGAATTGCCAAACGGACATCGAAACACTTGGCAAGATCGCCAAAATGGTCAACAAAATACTGCCACGCCTCGGCATTTCTCTCACTGTTGAACCAGCGCCGCGGCGCCGCAAGGACGATAGCTCTTGCAATATCACCAGGGGACTTATGCGAAGATGCCAGTAAGTGCAGAAAATAGCGTATTATTTGGGAGTCCTCTTTCCCATAATTAAGAGACGCGCCATTTTTCACCTCTATGTATATCCGGTTCTCCCCCGACTGCTTTCCCCTAATAACAATATCCGGCGTCATGCCACCTATTATGTCGACCATAAAAGTCTTGTCCTGATTCCATTCAGAGCTATCCTCAATAATCTCGAATTCATGGTTGCCGACAAGATCCGCCAAGGACATTTGGCCGCCATTGACGTGCAACACCAAGGCGCCTCGATCATGGGAGATCATCTCACACAACCGACGCTCTAGTTCCTTTTCATCAACCACCTATCTCGCCCCTGGGTTTTTACAAAACCCCGCAATACAGGAGAAGCAAGGCCCTCTCACTAGACTAGTTTTCACCCGCCCAATCACTATAATATTTTATCAAATAAATCTTGACAGCCTCCTTCTTCCCGCTATATTTATCATCGATTTGATCGATATACGAATTAACCAACTTATAAATGCCCTTATCATCAACTGCCCTATCCCAACCGCGACCTTTCTTCAAGAGGCCACCGCCACCACGCAGTATCCATGCTGGATCATTAATTTCTTCTATTGCAATGCTGTCACCACCCATCTTGCTTACGACATCCTTTATAGCCTTTACATGCCGGCCGCGAAAGCTCAAAATGGTACGCGGCTTTAAGCACTCAAGCTCCTCGGCAGAGAGTTCATCATTCTTACGCCAATACAACTGCGGGACGTTATACTTCTTCAAATCTCTGTTAGGATTTATATCTCTACCGCCCTTGTTGAGAGAAAATTTGTAATAATTTGTTGCCGCTATACACCCGTGTATTTCCTGAAACGACTCGATTGCTTTTCTGTGCTTTGCGTAGATATATATCCCAGCCACCGCCAACATTATGCGATATGGCGCAATCCACATGCAGGCAAAGTTTTCAGAATCATACATTTGCCTTACTTTCTCTGTCTTTGATTTGTCTATCAACTCCGGCCATGGCTTATCGATATTCTGGGCCATGCCATACATCATAAGCCTATAGTCTCCATATTTTTGACCAATATGTGGAATATAAGGCGGGAATATCTCATTATTGTGCTTAGATGATATTAACTCTTTATAGTCATGTAACTCCCTGGTATCGAAGTCTTCAAACGTCCTTATCAGTCGCTCTATGTTCATATTGACGCCTTAACCCTTACCCAAATGATAACGGGCATCTTCCATGCCTCTATTTCGCATGACGAGTGCCCAAACCCACCACCAACAACTCCCCCAGCGCATCGGGCAGGGCATCGATGATATACCGCCGGTCCCGGTAGCGGATCCGGTATTCGATCAGCACCAGATTCAGCCTGTCCTCCCGGATGATGCGTTCGAGGATGCGCAGCTTTTCGGGCATGTCGGTCTGTTCCCATTCCATCGAACCCTTGTCGAACAGGGTGCGCAGTGTCCGGTGGGTCCAGGCCGCTTTTTGGGGAGCGAACAGCGCGTCCATGCGCGCCTCATAGCCGGGGCTGGTTTCGGTTTCACTCATGGTTCTCTCCACTTGTAGTATCGCGTCCGGGGCGCTCGCCCGCCAGGTGCCGGGCATAGCGGATGGCGGCCTGCCTTCGCCGCGCCAGGGTATCGATGCCGGGCACCAGGGGATAGGCCTGCTCCAGGCGGTCGAGGCAGTCAGTCAGGCGGGGATCATGGCGACGGCGGCGCCAGTCGGTGAACACCAGGGGACAGGGGCCAATCGGCGCCAGCGGTCGGGCGGTGCCGAAATTGTCGGCGCCGAGGTCCCAGTGGTATTCCATGAACAGACTGGGCTGCGGCCCGACCTTGTAGCGGGAGATCACGAAGCCCCGCTCGGCCGCGATCCAGATGCCGACATAGGCATTGTTGGCATCGATCCGGTAGGCGTGGCCGTCGATGAGTTCGGTCATGGGCAGCCAGGCGCCTTCCTCGCGCTTTTGCCGGAGATACCGGGTCAAGGCGTCGGGCATCTTGGTGTCTCCTGATCGGCCGGGAACATGACTCTATTACGGCACAGGCATGCGACAGATTCTGTCGCAGGCCTCAATCGCGATAGCGCCCCAGGGTTTTCGAGAGCACGGCCATCAGCTCGCGGCGCAGCGCGACGGGCCGTTCGACACAGACATGCTCTCCCAGCCCGAGCAGCCACCAGCGCAGTTGGGCCGTGTCCTGCACGGTGGCGCTGAGCAGCGCCCCGTCCTCCTGCCAGCGCACCTTCTGGTCCGCGCTCAGGGGCGTCTCCAACAGGTGCTGGACCGCCTCATGGCTGAACCAGGCGCGCAGCCGGATGCGCTTGCCGACCGGGTAGTCGAATTCGCCGGCGCGCACATAGGCATCGAGCGAGAAGCCTTCCGGCACATGCGCCGGCCGGTCGCTCGGCTCGGCCGAGAGGATGCGGTGCAGGGCGAGCTGCCGGATGTCGTCGTAGTCCCAGAGGCTGGCCACCAGATAGACCAGGTTGTCGCGGAACACCAGGCCATGCGGGCTGACCTCGTATTCGCTGGGCGCATCGCCCCTGGCTCCGCGGCGCCGGTAGCGGGCGGTGAAACGGTGCTGGCGGAACAGGGCCTCGTACACCACGTCCGCCACCTCGGGGGACACCCTTGGGGGCAACAGGCGCTGGCGACCGGGGATGACCGCGATGCGCTCGCGCCAGGCACGGTAGGCCGAGTCGCCCTGGCCAGCCAGCACGCCCTCGGCACGCCGGAAATAGGGTTGCAGGAACCCGACGATGTCGGGTGGCAGAAGCCGTGTTGCATGCTCCTCCATCACCTTCAAGGCGAGGGCGGTGCGTGGTGCCATCACCGGCATGCCCTGCTCCTCGGCGTCCTGCTGCCAGGACCAGCCGTGCGGCCTGCTGCGGTCGTCGCACACCAGTGGAAAAACGACGGAGAGCTTCTCCAGGTCCCGCTGCACTGTCCGCTGGGTCGTCTCGAAGCCCAGCTCCGCCAGCTGCCCGCGCAGGGTGCCGGTATCGATCCGGCGCGGCGCACGCGGGATCATCTGAAGCATGCGGATCTGGCGAAGGGTGGTGTTGGACATGGGCGGATGGCGGTTTGCGCGATGAAATCCTGCTCGCAGGATGCGACAGCAAATGTCGCAAATCAAGGGCAGACTGGGCCGCGATGCTCGCGACAGAACGAGCACGGGCGTATCATCCTGCCCACATCCATCGCCAGGGACCATCGACCGGCCCGGAGAACACGCATGTTCACGCACGACAGACTGAAGGACCGCCACCGCGAGATCCGCGACGGGCTGCCGCAGGCGGTGTCATTGCGCACCCACCGGGCACTGAGCTGGCTGCGGCGCGCGGACGCGGAGCAAGAGGATGCCGACGCCCGCTTCATCTTTCTGTGGATCGCCTTCAATGCCGCCTATGCCAACGAGATCCACGACCGGGCCAGCTTCGGCGAGCGGCGCCTGCTGAGCGGTTTTCTGCGGCATCTGACCGAGGTGGACGAAGATCGCCTGCTGTACCAGACCGTCTGGGAGCAGTTTCCGCGCGCGATCCGCCTGCTGATCGACAACCGCTATGTGTTCCAGCCCTTCTGGGACTACAAGAACGGCCGCCTGGACGAGGCGGAATGGCAGCAGCGCTTCCAGGCCGGCAAGGAGGCCGCCTACCGTGCCCTGGGGCGCATGGACACCAAGAAGGTCCTGGCCATCGTGTTCGGCCGCCTTTACGTGCTGCGCAACCAGCTGGTCCACGGGGGCGCCACCTGGAACAGCCGGGTCAACCGGGACCAGCTGCGGGACGGGGTGGACATCATGGCCCGCCTGGTGCCGATCGTCATCCATCTCATGATGCAGCATCCCGGGCGGTTCATCGGCGAACCCTGTTATCCGGTGGTCGATTAGGGTCAGGTTCTCCCCCCGCGCTTCAAAACAGCGCCAGCAGCTCGTTGAGAAACCTCAGGCCCAGGGGCGTGGGGCGCAGGTGGTCGCGGTCCTCGGCCAGCAGGCCGCGTGCCCGGGCCTCTCCCAGCGGGGTCGAGACCACCGACAAGGGCAGCCCGGTGCGGGCCTCGAAGTATGCGACCGGCACGCCCTGGACCAGGCGCATGGCGTTGAGGAAGAACTCAATCTTCAGGTCATCGGATGATAGTATGCGCTCACTTCCAGGGCCCTCGGGGGCGGCCATCCAGTCGGCGGGGCCACGCGGCCTGGCATAGCGCCGCACGGTCCCGTTCGGGGCGCTGACCTTGGCGTGTGCCCCGGCGCCGATCCCCAGGTAGTCGCCGAACTGCCAGTAGTTCAGGTTGTGCCGCGCCTGCCGCCCGGGCCGCGCATGGGCCGAGATCTCGTACTGCGCGAACCCCGCGGCCGACAGGCGCTCCAGCCCCGCCTCCATCATCTCGCCCAGGGTGTCGTCATCGGGCAGCGGCGGGGGTTCGTGATGGAAGCGCGTGTTCGGCTCCAGGGTGAGCTGGTACCAGGAGAGATGCTCCGGCCCCAGGCCGATGAGCGCCTCCAGATCGGCCAGCGCCGCTTCGGGCGTCTGGCGCGGCAGGCCGTACATCAGATCCAGGTTGAGGTTGTCGAAACCCGCGCGGCGCGCCATGTCCACCGCCGCCAGGGCCTGGCGCCGGTCATGGATACGGCCCAGCGCCCGCAGCGAGGCATCATCCAGGCTCTGCACCCCGATCGACAGGCGGTTCACCCCCGCCGCGCGATAATCGGCGAAGCGTCCCGCCTCGGCGGTGCCGGGGTTGGCCTCCAGGGTGATCTCGGCGTCCGCGGCCAATGGCAGGACGCGCGCCACCCCGGCCAGCAGCGTGCCGATCGCGCGCCCCGAAAAGAGGCTGGGCGTGCCACCACCGATGAACACCGTCTCCAGCGTCCGCGCCGGCACCCGCTCGGCCTGCGCCGCCAGGTCGCGCAACAGGGCATCGACATAGGCCGCTTCCGGCAGTGCATCCGGCGCCCGGTGCGAGTTGAAGTCGCAATAGGGGCACTTGCGCACGCACCAGGGAATATGGATGTAGAGACCCAAAGGGGGATTCATGAGAACGCTCGCTGATATGGCTTGGCGCAGGGTAACCCTGTCGGGCTTTGTGGGCACCCGCCGGGTGCGGGAACCACCCGAACCGTCTGCTATGATCGCGCCCCGGTCGATCATAGCTCAAGGACTCAAAGGATATGTCTCAGGAATCTCACGCAGGCAGGCAGTGGCTCTGGCTGCTGCTGGCGGGGCTGGCCCTGGTGGCCATCGGCAATTTCGTTCTGCAGGGCGAGGGCTGGCTGCGCGGCGCGCTGCTCGGCGTGGGCGGCCTGATGGTGGTGTTCGCCTCCTCGGAGATGATGATCAAGGCGGTGGACGGCTATGCCCGACGGCGGGGCATGAAC
>JALVTT010000127.1 GCA_027024025.1 Sedimenticola sp. | reverse complement strand
ACCAGGCTGCGCGCCAGGGCCAGTTTTTCGTCCACTACGATTGCCGGTTCGGCCATGTCGGTATCCCTATTGGGGCTGCTCAGGCGGCAACCCGTTCGAATATCTTGTTGATCTTTTCTTCGAGGGTGACGGCGGTGAAGGGCTTGACCACGTAGCCATTGACCCCGGCCTGGGCGGCCTCGATGATCTGCTCGCGCTTGGACTCGGCGGTCACCATCAGCACCGGCAGGTGCTTGAGCCGGTCGTCGGCGCGGATCGCCTTGAGCAGGTCGATGCCCTGCATGCCCGGCATGTTCCAGTCGGTGATGACGAAGTCGAAATTGCCGTTCTGCAGCATCGGCAGCGCGGTATTGCCGTCGTCCGCTTCAGCCGTATTGGTGAAGCCCAGGTCGCGCAACAGGTTCTTGATGATGCGCCGCATTGTGGAGAAGTCGTCCACAATCAGGATCTTCATGTTCTTGTCCAAGGTAAACCTCCGGAGACTGTGTTCAGTGTCAGCCCTTGTCTTGACTCACTCGCCTGATCTATCGGCCGCCCGGGCAAAAAGTTTAGGGCCGATTTTCCTGTTTCACGCGCTGGCCTCGTCCTCGCCCTCGGGCAGCCACTCGCCGAGACGCGCGCGCAGGCGGATCGCGGCCTGGCTGTGGATCTGGCAGACCCGGGACTCGCTCACCCCCAGCACCTGGCCGATCTCGCGCAGATTCAGCTCCTCGTCGTAGTAGAGGGCGATCACCAGGCGCTCGCGCTCGGGCAGGCCGGCGATGGCGTCGGCCAGGGCGTCCTTGAAGTGCTGGTTCTCCAGACCCTTGAGCGGGCCGTCCAGCATCTGGTTGCGCCCTTCGCCGACCCGCCGCACGCCCTCCTGACCGGGCACCACGTCACCGAATTCAGACAGCTCCTCATAGCTGAAGATGCGCGCCCCGGAGGCGTCGGAGAGGATCTGGTGATACTCCTCGAGCGAGATGTCCAGGGCCTCGGCCACCTCCACGTCGCGCGCGTCGCGGCCCTCGGCGTTTTCGATCTCGCGCATCACCTCGGCCACCTGGCGCGCCTTGCGGTGCACCGAGCGCGGGGTCCAGTCGGAGCGTCGGATCTCGTCCAGCATGGCGCCGCGGATGCGGATCCCGGCATAGGTCTCGAAGCTGGCGCCCTGGGTGGCGTCGTAATTGGCGCCGGCCTCGAGCAGGCCGATCATGCCGGCCTGGATCAGGTCCTCGACCTGTACCGAGGGCGGCAGGCGGTTCATCAGGTGATAGGCGATCCGCTTGACCAGCGGCGCGTGCGCCGTCACCAGATCTTCATGCACCTGTTTCTGGCTGGCGCTGTAGGTTGCAAGGCCACTCATACTGGCACCTCCCCGTAATCTCCGGAAAATTCGATCAGTCGTTCGACGAAGAACTGCACCTGTCCGCTGGCGCCCCGGGGCCGCGGCCAGGTCTCCACCTTTCTGGCGAGGTTGCGGAAACCCTGGGCCACGCGGCTGCGCGGAAAGGCCTGCACCACCGGGCGCTGTGTGCGCACCGCCTTGCGCAGGTTGTCGTCGTAAGGAATGGCGCCCATGAAGCTGAGCGCGACGTCCAGGTAACGGTCGGTCACCCGGCACATCTTGTTGTAGAGATCCCGCCCCTCCTGGGCGCTGCGCACCATATTGGCCAGGATGCGGAAGCGCTGATGACCGTAGTCGCGGTTGAGCAGCTTGATGATGGCGTAGGCGTCGGTGATCGAGGCCGGCTCGTCGCACACCACCACCACGATCTCGTGCGAGGCCCGCGAGAAGCTGAGCACGGTGTCGGAGATGCCGGCGGCGGTGTCCACGATCAGGGTGTCCACATCGCCCGCCAGATCGCTGAAGGCGCGGATCAGGCCGGCGTGTTCGGCCGGGCCCATCTCGGCCATGGCCTGGATGCCGGAGGCGCCGGGGATGATGCGCATGCCCGAGGGGCCCTGCACCACGACCTCCTCCAGGCTGCGTTCGCCGCGCATCACGTGCGAGATGTCGTACTTGGGGTGCAGGCCCAGGACCACGTCGATATTGGCCAGGCCCAGGTCGGCGTCCAGCAGCATCACGCGGTGGCCCAGTTCGCTCATAGCCACCCCGAGGTTGACCGAGACATTGGTCTTGCCCACGCCGCCCTTGCCGCCGGTGACCGCGATGGCGCGGATCGGCTCCGGGTTCACCATGCGGCGCAGCCCGCTGGCCTGGTCGAGTCCGCCATCAGATGCGAGCATTGCGATGTCCCCCCTTGTAGGACAGGGCCACATAGGCCGGATCACATTCGTTGGAGTAGTCGTCGAGCAGCTGGACGGCGCGCTCCACCAGATCGGCGGCGCGGGCCGCGCGCAGGTCTTCCGGCACCCGCTGACCGTCCGCCAGCCAGGCCAGGGGCAGGCCGCCGTGGATGACCGCGGAGATCGCCGCGCCCAGGCTGGCGGCCTCGTCCAGCTTGGTCAGCAGGCAGGCCTCGGGACGCGCCGCCGAGAACAGCTCGATGGCCTTTTCCAGGGCCGTGCCCTCGGTGGTGGCGGACAGCGTCAGCAGGGTGTGCAGGCCTGGCCCGGCCGCGTGCAGGGTCTCGACCTGTTCCTGGAAGCGCGCGCTGTCGGCGCCCATGCCGGCGGTATCGATGAGGATGAGGCGACGGTCGGAGAGCGATTCGACCGCGTCGCGCATGGCCTCGGGCTCGTCCGCGGTGCGCACCGGCACATTGAGGATGCGGCCGTAGGTATGCAGCTGGTCGCGCGCGCCGATGCGGAAGTTGTCGGTGCTGATCAGGGCGATGTTGCGATGTCCGTGGCGCAGGGCGAAGCGGGCCGCGAGCTTGGCGATGGTGGTGGTCTTGCCCACCCCGGTCGGGCCCACCAGGGCCACCACCCCGCCGCGTTCCAGCAGGTCCGGGTCGCTGACCGCGATCTCGCCGGAGAGGTGGAACATGGCCTTGCGCCAGGCGGTGTGCAGATCCTGTTCGCCGGACACCCGCTGCATCAGCTTTTCGGTGATGTCCGGCGTCAGGCCCAGCTTCATCAGGCGCTGGAACAGCTCCTGGGCGTGCGGGTTGCGCTGTCCCAGGTCGTGCCAGCTCATGCTGGAGAGCTCGGCCTGCAGCCAGCGGCGCAGGTTCTGCATCTCCTCGCGCATGGCGCTGATCTCCTGCGGACTGACATCCGGCACATCGCTGACCCGCGCGGCCGGGCGCGGCGCGGGTCTCTCGGTGGCCGCGGCTCGCGGGCGGCGGCGCGGCTCAGGCGGGACGACTTCCTCGGCCACCAGATCGATGGCGGCGGTCAGCTCCACGCCCTCGTCCGTGGATTTGTTGGAGAGGATGACGGCGTCTTCGCCCAGTGTCTCGCGCACCAGGCGAAGTGCCTGTCGCATATCCGGCGCTACGAAGCGCTTGATCTTCATGCCCTGTGGCTCCCTTGTTGCGGGGAGCCCTCAGGGCCCCCTAGCCTTGTGTGGATTGCCGACCGATGGTGTTGACGACCTTGATCTGGCGGTTGTCCGGTATCTCGTTGTAGGAGAAGACATGCACCCCGGGCACGCTCTGGCGGGCGAAGCGGGCCATCCAGGGCCTCAGTCCCGCGGCCACCAGGAGGATGGCCTCCTGGCCGCTCATCTCCTGTTGGCGGGCCGCGTCCGCGAGCGCGACCTGGATCTGTTCCAGCAGTCCCGGTTCGATGCCCGCGGCGTCGTCTCCTGCACTCGACAATGCCTGTTGCAAGAGGCGTTCCAATCCGGGCTCGAGGACGATCACAGGGATTTCGTGAGCAGATCCAACGACTTGCTGCACGATGGCGCGGCTGAGGGCGACCCGCACGGCGGCGGTGAGGGTGACGGCATCCTGACTCGCGGGGGCATGCTCCGCCAGGGTTTCGGCGATGGTGCGGATGTCGCGGATGCTCACGCCCTCGGACAGCAGATTCTGCAGCACGCGCAGCACGGTGCTCAGCGGCAGCAGCTTGGGCACCAGGTCCTCGACCAGCTTGGGCGCGCTCTGCGCCAGGTTGTCCAGCAGCTGCTGCACCTCCTCGTGGCCGAGCAGCTCGGCGGCGTGTTTCTGCAGCAGCTCGCTCATGTGGGTGGCGACCACGGTGCTGGCGTCCACCACGGTATAGCCGAGGGTCTGCGCGTGATCGCGCTGGCCGGGATCGATCCACACCGCCTCCAGCCCGAACGCCGGATCGGTGGTCGGGGTGCCCTGCAGCTCGCCGAACACCTTGCCCGGGTTGATCGCCAGCTCGCGCTCGGGATAGACCTCGGCCTCGCCCACCGGCACCCCGTTGAGGCTGATGCGATAGGCGCTCGGGGCCAGGTCCAGGTTGTCGCGGATGTGCACCGGCTGGATGAGGAAGCCCAACTCCTGGGACAGCTTCTTGCGCACGCCCTTGATCCGGTTCATCAGCTGCCCGCCCTGGCTGCGGTCCACCAGCGGGATCAGGCGGTAGCCGACCTCCAGACCGATGATGTCCACCGGCTGCACATCGTCCCAGCTCAGTTCGCGGGTCTCGGCGTCCTCGGCCTCGGGCAGCACCGGCAACTGCTCGTCCACCGCCTCGGGCTGCGCCTGCCGCTTGCGAATGGTGTAGGCCATGCCGCCCAGGGCGCCGCCGATCAGCAGAAACACCAGATTGGGCATGCCCGGGATCAGCCCCAGGGTGCCGATCAGGCCGGCGGCGATGGCCAGCGAACGCGGATTCTCCAGCAGCTGGGTGGCGGCCTGGCTGCCCATGTCCGAGGAGGAGGACACCCGGGTGACGATGATGGCCGCGGCGGTGGACAGCAGCAGCGAGGGGATCTGCGCCACCAGACCGTCACCGATGGTCAGCAGCACATAGTTGTGCATGGCGGTTCCGATATCCAGCCCGTGCTGGCCCACGCCGATGGCCAGGCCGCCGATGATGTTGATCATCAGGATCAGGATGCCGGCGATGGCGTCCCCGCGCACGAACTTGGAGGAACCGTCCATGGCGCCGTAGAAGTCGGCCTCCTGGGTCACCTCCTCGCGCCGGCGGCGGGCCTCGTCCTGATCGATCAGCCCGGAGTTGAGATCGGCGTCGATGGCCATCTGCTTGCCCGGCATGGCGTCCAGGGTGAAGCGCGCCGAGACCTCGGACACCCGGCCCGCGCCCTTGGTCACCACCACGAAGTTGATGATCACCAGGATCAGGAACACCACCAGGCCGACCGCGTAATTGCCGCCGATCACGAACTCGCCGAAGGCCTCGATCACCTTGCCCGCGGCGCCGGGGCCGTTGTGCCCTTCCAGTAACACCACCCGGGTGGAGGCCACGTTCAATGCCAGACGCAGCAACGTGGCCACCAGCAGCATGGAGGGAAACAGACTGAAATCCAGCGGCCGCAGGGCATACACCACCACCAGCAGCACCACCAGCGAGAGCGCGATATTGAAGGTGAAGAACAGATCCAGCACGAACGGCGGCAGCGGCAGCACGATCATCGCCAGCAGCATCAGGATCACCAGCGGCGCGCCCAGACCCCGGGCGCCGACCTGTCTCACGTTTTGAAGTATCGCTTCCATTATTGTTTCACCGCCAGGGACGCGAAGGTCCGCCAAGTGGATGTCTCAAGGTCATGCGCTCACCTCCCCCGCAAGCGGGCACGACAGTCCGGAGACAATGAACCGCATCGCGATGCCCCTCCCCCCGCTCGCGCACTGCTGTCCGGGGAAAGTGACCAAGTGTGTCGAGGCGCCCCTCCCCCCGCCTGCGGGGGGAGGGGCGCCTCGACACACTTGGTCACTTTCCCCGGACAGCAG
>JALVTT010000126.1 GCA_027024025.1 Sedimenticola sp. | reverse complement strand
CGTAGGCCTTCGACTCGCCACCGAATTTGCTGGCCTGGTGGGTGGTGATCGCAGCGGTCAGCGTGGTCTTGCCGTGGTCCACGTGACCAATGGTGCCCACGTTGACGTGCGGTTTTGTACGTTCAAACTTCTCTTTCGACATTGCTCTTGCCCCTTAACTGATTTGCGCTCAAATCTTTGCGGAGTGGATAACCAGGTTGTAAGTCTCGCTCAGTACCTGTTGATGATTCCGTCGGCGATCGCCGCGGGCACCTCCTGGTACTTCGCAAATTCCATGCTGTAGCTCGCGCGACCCTGGGTCGCGCTGCGCAGGTCGGTCGCATAACCGAACATCTGCGCCAAGGGCACCTCGGCCCTCACGATCTTGCCGCCGGGCGCGTCCTCCATGCCGGAGATCATGCCGCGGCGGGCGTTCAGGTCGCCCATCACATCGCCCATGTACTCCTCCGGCGTGGTGACCTCGACCTTCATGATCGGTTCCAGCAGCACCGGATCGGCGGCCAGGGCGCCGTTGCGCAGGGCCATCGAACCGGCGATGCGGAAGGCCTGCTCGCTGGAGTCGACCTCGTGATAGGAGCCGTCGTACAAAGTGGCCTTGATATCCACCAGGGGATAACCGGCCAGCACGCCGCCTTCCATCGCGTCCTGCACACCCTTTTCCACCGCCGGGATGTAGTCCTTGGGGACCACGCCGCCCACGATGGCGTTTTCAAACTCGAAGCCCTTGTCCGAATCGGTCAGGGGCTCCAGCCTCAGCCACACATGGCCATACTGGCCACGGCCGCCGGACTGGCGTACAAACTTGCCTTCGGCCTCGACGGTCTTGCGGATCGTCTCGCGGTAGGCCACCTGCGGCGCCCCCACGTTGGCCTCCACGCCGAACTCGCGCTTCATCCGGTCGACGATGATGTCAAGATGAAGCTCGCCCATGCCGGAGATGATGGTCTGACCGGACTCCTCGTCGGTGCGCACCCGGAAGGACGGATCCTCCTGCGCCAGCTTGCCGAGGGCCACGCCCATCTTCTCCTGATCCGCCTTCGTCTTGGGCTCCACCGCCACCGAGATCACCGGCTCGGGGAACTCCATGCGCTCCAGCGTGATCACCTTGTTCGTGTCACACAGGGTATCCCCCGTGGTGACCTGCTTGAGACCCACGGCCGCGGCGATGTCACCCGCGCGTACCTCGTCGATCTCTTCGCGGTGGTTGGCGTGCATCTGCAGCAGCCGCCCGATCCGCTCCTTCTTGCCCTTGACCGGGTTGAACACCGTGTCGCCGGACTTCACCACCCCGGAATAGCAGCGCATGAACGTCAGCGTCCCCACATAGGGGTCGGTGGCGATCTTGAACGCCAGCGCCGAAAACGGCTCGTCGTCCGAGGCATGCCGTTCCGCGCTCGTTTCGCCGTCGGAAAGCACGCCCTGTATGGGCGGCACGTCGACCGGCGAGGGCAGCAGCTCGATCACCTTGTCGAGCAGCGCCTGCACCCCCTTGTTCTTGAAGGCCGAGCCGAGACACATCGGCACGATCTCCAGCGCCAGGGTGCGCTTGCGCAGACCTTCCACGATCTGCGCCTCTGCAAGATGCCCGTCCTCCAGATAGGCATCCATCAGGGTCTCGTCTGCCTCGGCCGCGGCCTCGACCAGGCGCTCGCGCCAGGTCTCGCAGACCGTCTGCAGCTCCGCGGGGATCTCTTCGTAATGGAAGTTGATCCCCATGTTTTCCTCTTCCCAGATGATCGCCTTCATCTTGATGAGGTCGATCACCCCGGCAAAATCCTCTTCCGCGCCGATCGGCACCTGCAGCGGCACCGGCATGGCGCCGAGCCGCGTCTCCAGCTGCTCGACCACCCGGAAGAAGTCCGCGCCCATGCGATCCATCTTGTTGACGAACGCGATCCGCGGCACCTCGTACTTGTTGGCCTGGCGCCATACCGTCTCGGACTGCGGCTCCACGCCGCCGACCGCGCACAGCACGAACACCGCGCCGTCCAGCACCCGCAGCGACCGCTCCACCTCGATGGTGAAGTCCACGTGACCCGGCGTATCGATGATATTGATACGATGCTGGTCGAACTGTCGCGCCATGCCGGACCAGAAGCAGGTGGTGGCAGCCGAGGTGATGGTGATACCCCGCTCCTGTTCCTGCTCCATCCAGTCCATGGTCGCGGCGCCGTCGTGTACCTCGCCGATCTTGTGAGATACACCGGTGTAGTACAGCACCCGCTCGGTCGTCGTCGTCTTGCCGGCATCGATGTGCGCCATGATGCCGATATTGCGATAACGCTCGATGGGCGTGCTGCGCGCCACGTTCTACACCCTGTTACCCGGACACCCCTCGGGATGACCCAAAATTACCAACGATAATGCGAGAAGGCCTTGTTCGCCTCCGCCATGCGGTGCGTGTCTTCCTTCTTCTTGACCGCGCTGCCCTTCTGCTCGGCCGCATCCATCAGCTCGCCGGCCAGGCGTGCCGCCATGGACTTCTCGCTGCGCTTGCGCGCGGCCTCGATCAGCCAGCGCATGGCCAGCGCGTTACGACGCAGCGGACGCACCTCCACCGGCACCTGGTAGGTGGCGCCACCGACGCGGCGGGACTTCACCTCCACCACCGGGCGCACATTGTCCAGGGCCTGCTCCAGCAGCTCCATGGGATCGCCGCCTCGCTTCTCGGTCACCATGTCCAGGGCCCCGTACATGATGCGCTCGGCCACCGACTTCTTGCCGTCGACCATCACCATGTTGATGAACTTGGCCAGGGTCTGGCTCCCGAACTTGGGATCCGGCAGGATCTCACGCTTTGCTGCTACGCGTCTTCTTGGCATGTCTCTCTTCTCTCGTCACTCGGCATACCGCCGGAGATACTCAGTGTTGACTGTCCGGCCCGGATCAACCCTTGGGCCGCTTGGCGCCGTACTTGGAACGGCCCTGGCGGCGCTTGTCGACACCCGAGGTGTCCAGCGCGCCGCGCACCACGTGGTAACGCACACCCGGCAGGTCCTTCACACGACCGCCGCGGATCAGCACCACGCTGTGCTCCTGCAGGTTGTGGCCCTCGCCGCCGATGTAGCTGGTCACCTCGTAACCATTGGTCAGGCGCACACGCGCCACCTTGCGCAGGGCCGAGTTCGGCTTCTTCGGCGTGGTGGTGTACACCCGGGTGCAGACGCCACGCCTCTGCGGGCAGGCCTCGAGTGCGGGCACATTGCTCTTTTCCGGCTTGCGCTTGCGCGGCTTACGTACGAGTTGGTTGATCGTCGCCATTTACTCTTTCCGCCTGATGGGCTCTAACCCCTTCTTCGGGGACCAAAAATCCGGGTAGGCGACCCCTCCAGCAGGTTCCCGCGGAGCCTTGCCGGATGATTCGCAGACCCGAACCGATAAAAATTCATCCAAGCGACTGTTTTGTCGCAGAAAAAACAGGCCGACACGACAGTCGACCTGTTCGGAAGACCGCGAATTCTATGCGGCTGTCCCGCCGCTGTCAACAGAAAACACGGCCTTTTGGGCAAATTTCTGGCAAAACCCGCCCGCCACGAGGGCGGGCGGGCCCGCTCATTCCTCGTCGGAGGTGTTGAGCTCGGCCTTGAGCGCCTCCTCGACCTCCTCGGCCGCCATCTCGACCTTGCCACCCATGAGTGCGGCATGGCGCGCGGCGCGGCGCTCCTTGTGGTGCGCCAGGCCGGTGCCGGCCGGGATCAGGCGGCCGACGATGACGTTCTCCTTGAGACCGTTGAGCGGATCGCTCAGGCCGCGCACCGCGGCCTCGGTGAGCACTCGCGTGGTCTCCTGGAAGGAGGCCGCCGAGATGAAGGACTCGGTCGCCAGCGAGGCCTTGGTGATGCCCAGCAGCATAGGCTGCCATTTCGCCGGATGCCGGTTCTCGGCCTCGGCCTGCTCGTTGATCTCGAGCACCCGGGCGCGCTCGGCCTGCTCGCCGCGCAGCAGGCTGGTCTCGCCGCCGTCCACGATCTCGACCTTGCGCAGCATCTGGCGGATGATCACCTCGATGTGCTTGTCGTTGATGCCCACGCCCTGCAGGCGGTACACGTCCTGGATCTCCTTGACCAGGTATTCCGCCAGGCTGGTGACCCCGCGCAGGCGCAGGATGTCGTGCGGGTTCAGTTCGCCGTCGGCGATCACCTCGCCCTTCTCCACGTGCTCGCCCTCGAACACGTTGACGTGCCGCCATTTGGGGATCAGCAGCTCGTGGGTCTCGCCCTCGCTGTCGGTGATCACCAGGCGCTGCTTGCCCTTGGTCTCCTTGCCGAAGCTGACGGTGCCGGTGGCCTCGGCCAAGATGGCCGGCTCCTTGGGCTTGCGCGCCTCGAACAGGTCGGCCACGCGCGGCAGACCGCCGGTGATGTCGCGGGTCTTGGAGGACTCCTGCGGGATGCGCGCGACCACGTCGCCCACCTGCACCTCGGCGCCGTCGACCACGTTGACGATGGCGCCGCCGGGCAGGAAGTAGTGGGCCGGCAGGCTGGTGCCGGGCAGGTTGATGTCGTTGCCCTTCTCGTCAACCAGCTTGATCATGGGACGCAGATCCTTGCCCGCGGTGGGACGCTGCTTGGCGTCGATCACCACGGTCGAGGACAGGCCGGTGATCTCGTCGGTCTGCTGCTGCACCGTGACCCCGTCGATGAAGTCCACGAACTTCAGGCGGCCCGTCATCTCGGTGATGATGGGGTGGGTGTGCGGGTCCCAGTTGGCCACGGTCTGGCCACCTTCGACCGACTCACCCTCGCGCACCTGCAGTTCGGCCCCGTAGGGCAGCTTGTAACGCTCGCGCTCGCGGCCGATGTCGTCCACGATCACGACCTCGCCGGAACGGGACACCGCCACCAGCTTGCCGGCGGCGTTCTCGATGGTCTTGATGTTGTGCAGCTTGACGGTGCCGGGGTTCTTCGGCTCGATGCTGTTGACCGCCGCGGCCCGCGAGGCCGCGCCCCCGATGTGGAAGGTCCGCATGGTCAGCTGGGTGCCGGGCTCGCCGATGGACTGGGCGGCCATGACGCCCACGGCCTCGCCGATGTTGACGCGGTTGCCGCGCGCCAGGTCGCGCCCGTAGCACTTGGAGCAGATGCCCTGACGGGTCTCGCAGGTGATGGCGGAGCGCACCCGCACCTGGTCCACGCCCGCCTCTTCGAGCATGTCCACGAGCTTTTCGTCGAGCAGGGTGCCGGCCTCGACCAGCACCTCGTCGCTGCCCGGACGCGGGATGTCGATGGCCGCGACCCGGCCCAGGATGCGCTCGCGCAGCGGTTCGACCACGTCACCGCCCTCGATGATGGGCATCATCAGCAGGCCGTTCTCGGTGCCGCAGTCGTCCTCGGTGATCACCAGGTCCTGGGCCACGTCCACCAGACGGCGGGTCAGGTAACCGGAGTTGGCGGTCTTGAGCGCGGTGTCGGCCAGGCCCTTGCGCGCGCCGTGGGTGGAGATGAAGTACTGCAGTACGTTCAGGCCCTCGCGGAAGTTCGCGGTGATGGGGGTCTCGATGATGGAACCGTCCGGCTTGGCCATCAGGCCGCGCATGCCGGCCAGCTGACGGATCTGCGCGGCGGAACCCCGCGCCCCGGAATCGGCCATCATGAAGATGGAGTTGAACGAATCCTGCTCGACCTCGTTGCCATCCTTGTCGACCACCTTCTCCTTGCCCAGTTTTTCCATCATGGCGCGGGCGATCTGGTCATTGGTGTGCGACCAGATGTCCACCACCTTGTTGTAGCGCTCGCCGTTGGTCACCAGGCCCGAGGCATACTGATTCTGGATCTCCTTCACCTCGGCCTCGGCCTCGGCCAGGATCGCCGCCTTGTTGTCCGGGATGACCATGTCGTCCAGGCCGATGGAGGCGCCGGCCTTGGCCGCCTGCGCAAAGCCCAGGTACATCAGCTGGTCGGCGAACACCACGGTGGCCTTCAGGCCCAGCTGGCGGTAGCAGGCGTTGATCAGGCGCGAGATGGCCTTCTTCTTCATCGGCTGGTTGACCAGCTCGAAGGACAGGCCCTCGGGCACGATGCCCCACAGGATGGCGCGACCGACGGTGGTATCGCGCAGCTTGGTCTCCTCGCTGCGGTTGCCTTCCTCGTCGAACCGCACCTCGGTCAGGCGCACCTTGACCCGGGCATGCAGGGCGGCGGCGCCGGTGTCATAGGCCTTCTGTGCCTCGGCCACACCGGACAGCACCATGCCCTCGCCCTTGGCGTTGACGCGCTCGCGGGTCATGTAATACAGACCCAGCACCACGTCCTGGGTGGGCACGATGACCGGCTCACCGTTGGCCGGCGAGAGCACGTTGTTGGAAGACATCATCAGGGTGCGCGCCTCGAGCTGCGCCTCGATGGACAGCGGCACGTGCACCGCCATCTGGTCCCCGTCGAAGTCGGCGTTGAAGGCGGTACACACCAGCGGATGCAGCTGGATGGCCTTGCCCTCGATCAGCACCGGCTCGAAGGCCTGGATGCCCAGGCGGTGCAGGGTGGGCGCGCGGTTGAGCATGACCGGGTGCTCGCGGATCACCTCCTCGAGGATGTCCCACACCTCGGGCGCGCCGCGGTCGACCAGCTTCTTGGCCGCCTTGATGGTGGTGGCCAGGCCGCGGAACTGCAGCTTGGAGAAGATGAAGGGCTTGAACAGCTCCAGCGCCATCTTCTTGGGCAGGCCGCACTGGTGCAGCTTGAGGGTCGGACCGACCACGATGACCGAGCGGCCGGAGTAGTCCACCCGCTTGCCCAGCAGGTTCTGGCGGAAGCGGCCCTGCTTGCCCTTGATCATGTCGGCCAGGGACTTCAGCGGACGCTTGTTGGTGCCGGTGATGGCGCGGCCGCGGCGGCCGTTGTCCAGCAGCGCATCCACCGACTCCTGCAGCATGCGCTTCTCGTTGCGCACGATGATGTCGGGCGCGGCCAGATCGAGCAGGCGCTTGAGACGGTTGTTGCGGTTGATCACCCGGCGGTACAGATCGTTCAGATCGGAGGTGGCGAAGCGACCGCCGTCCAGCGGCACCAGCGGGCGCAGCTCGGGCGGCAGCACCGGCAGCACGGTGAGGATCATCCACTCCGGACGGTTGCCCGACTTCTGCAGCGACTCCAGCAGCTTGAGACGCTTGGAGATCTTCTTGATCTTGGTCTCGGAGTTGGTCTGCTCGATCTCCTCGCGCAGGCGGCCGATCTCGCGCTCGATGTCCAGGGTGCGCAGCAGTTCATAGACTGCCTCGGCGCCCATGCGCGCGTCGAACTCGTCGCCGTTCTCCTCGACCGCCTCCAGGTACTGCTCGTCGGTGAGCAGCTGGAAGCGCTCCAGCGGGGTCATGCCCGGATCGATGACCACATAGCTCTCGAAGTAGAGCACCCGCTCGATATCGCGCAGGGTCATGTCCAGCAGCAGACCGATGCGCGAGGGCAGCGACTTGAGGAACCAGATGTGCGCCACCGGCGAGGCCAGGTCGATGTGCCCCATGCGCTCGCGGCGCACCTTGGCCAGGGTGACTTCCACGCCGCACTTCTCGCACACCACGCCGCGGTGCTTGAGGCGCTTGTACTTGCCGCACAGGCATTCGTAGTCGCTCACCGGGCCGAAGATCTTGGCGCAGAACAGGCCCTCGCGCTCCGGCTTGAAGGTGCGATAGTTGATGGTCTCCGGCTTCTTGACCTCACCGTAGGACCAGGAGCGGATCATCTCGGGGGATGCAAGCCCGATGCGGATGGCATCGAATTCCTCGTTTTGACCCTGTTGCTTCAGAATCTTGAGAAGGTCTTTCATTAATCCTGCTCCAGTTCAATGTTGATACCCAACGAGCGGATCTCCTTGACCAGCACGTTGAACGACTCCGGCATCCCGGCCTCCATGCGGTGATCGCCGTCGACGATGTTCTTGTACATGCGGGTACGCCCGTTCACGTCGTCCGACTTGACCGTCAGCATCTCCTGCAGGGTGTAGGCGGCGCCGTAGGCCTCCAGGGCCCAGACCTCCATCTCCCCGAAACGCTGACCGCCGAACTGCGCCTTGCCGCCCAGCGGCTGCTGGGTGACCAGGCTGTACGGCCCGGTGGAACGGGCGTGCATCTTGTCGTCGACCAGGTGGTTGAGCTTGATCATGTACATATAGCCGACCGTGACCCGGCGCTCGAAGGGCTCGCCGGTGCGACCGTCGTACAGCTGGGTCTGGCCGTCGCGGCTCTCGCCCGCCAGCTCCAGCATGTAGCGGATATCGTCCTCCTCGGCGCCGTCGAACACCGGGGTCGCCATGGGCACGCCGCCGCGCAGGTTGTCGGCCAGCTCGAACAGCTCCTCGTCGGAGAGGCTCTTGAGATCCTCTTTCTTGCCGCTGTGGTTGTAGACCTTGTCGAGGAAGTCACGCAGCTCCTTGGCCTTGACCTGGGCGTCGAGCATGCGGCCGATGCGCTCGCCGATGCCCTTGGCGGCAAAGCCGAGATGGGTCTCGAGCACCTGACCGATGTTCATCCGCGAGGGCACGCCCAGCGGGTTGAGCACGATGTCCACCGGACGCCCGTTCTCGTCGAAGGGCATGTCCTCGACCGGCACGATGCGCGAGATCACGCCCTTGTTGCCGTGACGGCCGGCCATCTTGTCGCCCGGCTGGATACGGCGCTTGACCGCCACGTACACCTTGACCATCTTGAGCACGCCCGGCGCCAGATCGTCGCCCTGGGTGAGCTTTTTCTTCTTCTCCTCGAAGCGCTTGCGGAATTCCTCACGCAGGGATTCCACCTGCTTGGCGATGGCCTCGAGCTGGGCCGCGGCCTCCTCGTTCTTGAGACGGATCTGCAGCCACTGGTCGCGGTCCAGGTCGGCCAGATAGGCCTTGGTGATCTTGGATCCGGCCTTGAGCTTCTTGGGACCGCCCTCGGCGACCTTGCCCAGCAGCATCTTCTCGACGCGGGCGAAGGTGTCCTCCTCCATGATGCGCAGCTGGTCGTCCAGGTCCTTGCGCACGCCCTTGAGTTCGGCCTCCTCGATCTGCAGGGCGCGCGCGTCCTTCTCCACGCCGTCGCGGGTGAACACGCGCACGTCGATCACGGTGCCGGCGGTGCTGGAGGAGACGCGGGTGGAGGTGTCCTTCACGTCCGAGGCCTTCTCACCGAAGATGGCGCGCAGCAGCTTCTCCTCGGGGGTCAGCTGGGTCTCGCCCTTGGGCGTGACCTTGCCGACCAGGATGTCGCCTTCCTTGACCTCGGCGCCCACGTACACGATGCCGGACTCGTCCAGCTTGGCCAGCGCGGCCTCGCCCACGTTGGGAATGTCGGCGGTGATCTCCTCCGGCCCCAGCTTGGTGTCGCGGGCCATGCAGGTGATCTCCTCGATGTGGATGGTGGTGAAGCGGTCCTCCTTCACCACCTGCTCGGAGATCAGGATGGAGTCCTCGAAGTTGTAGCCGTTCCAGGGCATGAAGGCCACGCGCAGGTTCTGGCCCAGGGCCAGCTCGCCCATGTCGGTGGAGGGGCCGTCGGCCATCACGTCGCCGCGCGCCACCTGGTCGCCCACCATCACCAGCGGCCGCTGGTTGATGCAGGTGTTCTGGTTGGAACGGGTGTACTTGGTGAGATTGTAGATGTCCACGCCCGGCTCGCCCGGCACGGTCTCGTCGTCGTTGACGCGCACCACGATGCGCGCCGCGTCCACCGACTCGATGACACCGCCACGCCGCGCCACCACGGTCACGCCGGAGTCCACCGCCACGGCGCGCTCCATGCCGGTGCCCACCAGGGGCTTCTCGGCGCGCAGGGTCGGCACCGCCTGGCGTTGCATGTTGGCGCCCATCAGGGCCCGGTTGGCGTCGTCGTGCTCCAGGAAGGGGATGATGGAGGCCGCCACCGAGACGATCTGCTTGGGCGACACGTCCATGTAGTCGATGTCCTCGGGCCGCGCCAGGGTGAATTCGTTCTGGTGACGGCAGGAGACCAGCTCGTCGGTCAGCTTGCCGTTCTTGTCCAGGTTGGCGTTGGCCTGGGCGATCACATAGCGCCCTTCCTCGATCGCGGACAGGTAATCGACCTGGTCGGTCACCTTGCCCTTGACCACCTTGCGATAGGGCGTCTCCAGGAAGCCATAGCGGTTGGTCCGCGCGTACACGGCCAGGGAGTTGATCAGGCCGATGTTGGGACCTTCAGGGGTCTCGATGGGGCACACCCGGCCGTAGTGGGTGGGGTGCACGTCGCGCACCTCGAAGCCGGCGCGCTCGCGCGCCAGGCCGCCCGGGCCCAGGGCCGAGACGCGGCGCTTGTGGGTGACCTCCGAGAGCGGGTTGTTCTGGTCCATGAATTGCGACAGCTGGGAGGAGCCGAAGAACTCCTTGATCGCCGCCGAGACCGGCTTGGCGTTGATCATCTCCTGCGGCATCAGGCCCTCGGACTCGGCCAGGCTGAGGCGCTCCTTGACCGCGCGCTCCACGCGCACCAGGCCCACACGGAACTGGTTCTCGGCCATCTCGCCGACGCAGCGCACGCGACGGTTGCCCAGGTGGTCGATGTCGTCCACGGTGCCATTGCCGTTGCGGATGTCCACCAGGGTCTTGAGCACGTCCAGGATGTCGGACATGTCACCGTACTGCTCGACCAGGGCCTTGGCGGCCTCGTCCTCGCGCGCGCCGAAATACTTGGCGTCGTACAGCACGCCGGCGCCCTCGGCCTCCTCGCGGCCCAGGCGGCGGTTGAACTTCATACGCCCCACCGCGGACAGGTCGTAGCGGTCCGGGGTGAAGAACAGGTTGTGGAACAGGTTCTGGGCGGCCTCCTTGGTGGGCGGCTCGCCCGGGCGCATCATGCGATAGATCTCCACCATCGCCTCCAGGGCGTTGCTGGTGGGGTCGATGCGCAGGGTCTCGGACACGAAGGGCCCGTGGTCCAGGTCATTGGTGAAGAGGGTGTTGATCTCCTTGATGCCCTTCTCGATGAGGGTGTCGATCAGCTCCTCGGTCAGCTCGTCGTTGGCGCTGGCGATCAGTTCGCCGGTCTCCACGTCGACCACATTGTGCGCCAGGGTCTTGCCCACCAGGTAGTCACGCGGCACCTCCAGCTTCTTGATGCCGGCCTTCTCCAGCTGCTTGATGTGGCGCGCGGTGATGCGCTTGCCGGTCTCGACCACGACCTCTTTCTTGGCCTTGATGTCGAAGGTGGCCGTCTCGCCGCGCAGGCGCGCCGGCACCAGGTCGAGCTGGATCTTCTTGGCGCCCAGGGTGAAGTGGTCGGTCTCGAAGAAGGTGTCGAGGATCTCCTCGGTGTCATAGCCCAGGGCGCGCAGCAGGATGGTCGCCGGCAGTTTGCGGCGGCGGTCGATGCGCACATACACCAGATCCTTGGGATCGAATTCGAAGTCCAGCCAGGAGCCGCGGTAGGGGATCACCCGGGCCGAGAACAGCAGCTTGCCGGAGGAGTGGGTCTTGCCCTTGTCGTGGTCGAAGAACACCCCCGGCGAACGGTGCAGCTGGGACACGATGACCCGCTCGGTGCCGTTGATGATGAAGGTGCCGTTGTCGGTCATGAGCGGCATCTCGCCCATGTAGATTTCCTGCTCCTTGATGTCCTTGACCTGCTTGGCGCCGGCCGGGGCGTCCTTGTCGTAGATCACCAGGCGCACCAGCACGCGCAGCGGCGCGGCATAGGTGGCCCCGCGCAGCTGGCATTCGCGCACGTCGAACACCGGCTCGCCGAGACGGTAATGCACATACTCGAGCGCGGCATTACCGGAATAACTCACGATGGGGAAGACAGACTTGAACGCGGCCTGCAGGCCCTGATCGGCACGTTCATCGGGCGCGACATCGGCCTGCAGAAAGTGGCGGTAGGACTCGATCTGCGTGGCCAGCAGAAACGGCACCTCGAGGATGCTCGGGCGCCTGCCGAAGTCTTTGCGGATACGCTTTTTCTCAGTGAACGAATAGGCCATGCTTGCCTTCCCTCATCTCAATCGCTGCAATCTGTCCGGCCGCCCGTTCAGGGGGCCCGACGCTGAGCGCGGCCTTCGCCGCCCTCCCGGGAACAACGCACAAGCGGGAAAAGGCCGGCAGCCCGGAAGCTGCCAGCCTGATCCCGCTTGACGCGTGCTACATCCAAGCCTTACTTGACTTCGACGGTAGCACCCGCCTCTTCCAGGGTCTTCTTGGCCTCTTCGGCCTCTTCCTTGGAAACACCTTCCTTCAGGGTGCTGGGCGCGCCTTCGACGGCCTCTTTGGCCTCCTTCAGGCCCAGGCCGGTCAGGCCGCGAACGGCCTTGATCACGGCAACCTTGTTGTCGCCGAAGCCGGTCAGAACCACGTCGAACTCGGTCTTCTCCTCGGCGGCACCACCGGCGTCACCACCGGCACCCGGCGCGGCGACTGCAACGGCGGCAGCGGCGGTCACGCCAAACTTCTCTTCCATTGCCTCGATCAGCTCGACAACTTCCATCACGGACATGTTGGCAATGGCTTCCAGGATATCTTCTTTAGACATCGTACACTCCAAATAAAAATAAGTTAGCTAAGGCGCCCGATTGAAAATCAGGCTGCATCCTTGGCGTCGCGAATTGCTGCAACCGTGCGGACCAGTTTGCCCGGCACCTCGTTCAGGGTCTGCGCCAGCTTGGTGATCGGTGCCTGCATCACCGACATCAGCATGGAGATCGCCTGATCGTAGGTCGGCATCTTCGCCAGCACGTCAAGCTGCGAGGCGTCCAGTTTCTTGCCGCCAATGGCGAGCATGGTCACCTGCAGATTGTTGTGGTCCTTGGCGAAGTCCTTGATCACGCGGCCGGCCGCACCCGGGTCCTCCTGCGAGAATGCCAGCACCAGCGGGCCGGTCAGGCCCTCGGTCAGACACTCGAATTCGGTCCCTTCCACCGCGCGGCGGGCCAGGGTGTTCTTGACCACCCGGAGATAGACGCCGTTGTTGCGCGCCTGAACGCGCAGCTCGGTCATCTCCTGAACGGTCAGACCCCTGTACTCGGCCGCCACGGCGGACAAGGCGCTGCCTGCCACTTCAGCAACTTCGGCGACGATGGCTTTCTTTTGCTCAAAATTGAGTGCCAAGGTCGTCACCTCCCGACAACGATGGGACAAAAGTCCCGTTAAACACCACAGGGCCGGAGCCCTGCATGAACTGGTGCACCGCTATCGGAGGTCAATCCGAATCACGGAGCGCCATCTGCGCAGGAGATTAAGTGTTCCGGGGAACACGCCTGCGGTCTTTGACAGCGACCGGCCGGGACCGGCGCTCTCCAAAGTCTTGAGTCCGACCACCCCGCGCACGGGGGGCCGGAAGGATCAGTTGATCTTGAGCGATCCCTGGTCGATCGCCAGCCCCGGACCCATGGTCGAGGAGACGGTGATCTTTTTCAGGTACACGCCCTTGGCCGAGGCCGGCTTGAGCTTCTTCAGCTCGTTGACCAGGGCCTCCAGATTCTGGATCAGGGCCGAGGGCTCGAAGCCCACCTTGCCGATGGAGGCGTGCACGATGCCCGCCTTGTCGGTGCGGAAGCGGGCCTGGCCGGACTTGGCGTTCTTCACCGCGGTGGCCACATCGGGGGTCACAGTGCCCACCTTGGGGTTGGGCATCAGGCCGCGCGGGCCCAGGATCTGGCCCAGCTGGCCGACCACGCGCATCGCGTCCGGGGAGGCGATGACCACATCGAAGTCCAGATTGCCCTTCTTGACCTCCTCGGCCAGGTCGTCCATGCCGACCACGTCGGCACCGGCCTCCTTGGCGGCCTCGGCGTTCGGACCCTGGGTGAATACGGCCACGCGCACATCCTTGCCGGTACCGGCCGGCAGGATGGCGGAACCGCGCACCACCTGATCGGATTTACGCGGGTCCACGCCCAGGTTCACGGACACGTCGATGCTCTCGGTGAACTTGACGCTGGACAGCTCGTTGAGCAGGGCAAAGGCCTCCTCTGCCGCATATTGCTTTTCGGCGTCCACCTTTTCGCGGATCGCCTTCTGACGCTTGGAAAGCCTGGCCATTATTCAACCCCCTCTACATTCAGACCCATGCTGCGGGCGGAACCGGCGATGGTACGCACGGCCGCGTCCAGATCGGCGGCGGTGAGATCGGGCTCCTTGGCCTTGGCGATCTCCTCCAGCTGCGCGCGGGTGACGGTGCCCACCTTCTCGGTGTTGGGACGACCGGAGCCCTTGCTGATACCGGCCGCCTTCTTGAGCAGGATCGAGGCCGGCGGGGTCTTCATGATGAAGGTGAAGGACTTGTCGTTGTACACGGTGATCACCACCGGCACCGGCATATCCTTCTCGATACCCTGGGTCTGGGCATTGAATGCCTTGCAGAACTCCATGATGTTCACGCCGTGCTGACCCAGGGCAGGGCCGACCGGCGGGCTCGGGTTGGCCGACTGCGCCGGCACCTGGAGCTTGATGTAAGCGTCGATTTTCTTAGCCATGTAACACCTCAATCGGGTCCAAGCGGACGGGACTCTCACCCGCCCTCCCCGTCAACGGTCCGCTGCGCGGACCCGGAACTCAGGTCTTTTCGACCTGACCGAATTCCAGATCGACCGGCGTGGAACGCCCGAAGATCAGGACAGAAACCTTGAGCCGACTCTTGTCGTAGTCGACCTCCTCGACCACGCCGTTGAAGTCGTTGAACGGGCCGTCGATGACCCGAACCACCTCGCCCGGCTCGAACAGCACCTTGGGCCGCGGCTTTTCCACGCCCTCCTGCATGCGCTGCAGGATGGCCTCGGCCTCCTTGTCGGAGATCGGCGCCGGCTTGTCGCCCGTGCCACCGATGAAGCCCATGACCTTGGGCACGTCCTTGACCAGGTGCCAGGCGTCGTCGTTCATCTCCATCTGCACCAGCACATAGCCGGGGAAGAACTTGCGCTCGCTGCGCCGCTGCTGGCCGCCGCGCATCTCGACGACCTCCTCGGTCGGCACCAGGATCTCGCCGAACAGGTCCTGCATGCCGGCGCGCTCGATGCGCTCCTGCAGGGACCGCTTCACCGCCGACTCGAAGCCGGAATAGGCATGCACCACATACCAGCGCTTAGACATATCAACTCTGCCCCGTTGCGTAGCGCACGATCATGAACAGGACGGAATCCACCGCCCACAGAAACAGCGCCATCAACAACACGAAAAACACGATGATCATCAGCGTCTGCAGGGTCTCCTGGCGCGAGGGCCAGACCACCTTGCGGACCTCGGTACGGGAGTCCACCGCAAAACGCCAGATGGCGCGGCCGATCTGTGTCTGCACGACCACGAAACCGGCCACCACGATGGCCGCCAGCAAACCGAGCAGACGCACCCAGGTCGGCTGGTCTTCGAACTGATAAAAGCCGATCATCCCGGCCACCACGATGGTCACGGCCACTAGCAGCTTGAGGGTGTCGACCATCGAACCGCGCTCGTTGTTGACTTCTGTGTTCATGCTCTGCCGAATATGGCAGGCCAGGAGGGACTCGAACCCCCAACCTGCGGTTTTGGAGACCGCTGCTCTACCAATTGAGCTACTGGCCTAGAAACTGCAACGAGCCGACCCCGCCCTGGGGTCGGCTCGTCAACCTTTTTGGTTGCCTTACCGGATCATTCGATGATCTTGGAAACCACGCCGGCGCCCACGGTGCGGCCGCCTTCGCGGATGGCGAAACGCAGACCTTCGTCCATCGCGATCGGCGCGATCAGCTTCACGGTCATCTGTACGTTGTCGCCAGGCATCACCATCTCCACGCCTTCCGGCAGCTCGCAGGCCCCGGTCACGTCGGTGGTGCGGAAGTAGAACTGCGGACGGTAGCCGTTGAAGAACGGGGTGTGACGGCCGCCTTCGTCCTTGCTCAGCACGTACACCTCGGCCTCGAAGTGGGTGTGCGGCTTGATCGAGCCCGGCTTGGCCAGCACCTGACCACGCTCCACTTCGTCACGCTTGGTGCCGCGCAGCAGCACGCCCACGTTGTCGCCCGCCACGCCTTCGTCCAGCAGCTTGCGGAACATCTCCACGCCGGTGCAGGTGGTGGTCTGGGTCTCGCGCAGGCCCACGATCTCGACTTCGTCGCCCACATGGATCTTGCCGCGCTCCACGCGGCCGGTCACCACGGTGCCGCGACCGGAGATGGAGAACACGTCTTCGATCGGCATGATGAAGTCGCCGTCCACGGCGCGCTCGGGCTCGGGAATGTAGGTGTCCAGGGCCTCGACCAGCTTGTCGATCGACGGGGTGCCGATCGGCGAGGTGTCGCCTTCCAGCGCCTTCAGCGCCGAGCCGATGATCACCGGGGTGTCGTCTCCGGGGAATTCGTAGGAGTCCAGCAGTTCGCGGATCTCCATCTCGACCAGTTCGAGCAGTTCCTCGTCGTCGACCATGTCGGCCTTGTTCATGTACACGATGATGTACGGCACGCCGACCTGACGCGACAGCAGGATGTGTTCACGGGTCTGCGGCATGGGACCGTCGGCGGCGGAAACCACCAGGATGGCGCCGTCCATCTGCGCGGCGCCGGTAATCATGTTCTTGACGTAGTCAGCGTGCCCGGGGCAGTCCACGTGCGCGTAGTGACGGGTCTCGGACTCGTATTCCACGTGCGCGGTGGCGATGGTGATGCCGCGCTCCCGCTCTTCCGGGGCGTTGTCGATCTGGTCGTAGGCCTTCGACTCGCCACCGAATTTGCTGGCCTGGTGGGTGGTGATCGCAGCGGTCAGCGTGGTCTTGCCGTGGTCCACGTGACCAATGGTGCCCACGTTGACGTGCGGTTTTGTACGTTCAAATTTTTCCTTGGACATTTTTGCTCAATCTCTCGAGAAACAAGTTGAAACAACAGCAACCGCACACTGACATCAGCAAACGGCGGACTCTGGAGCCCAGGAGCAGATTTGAACTGCCGACCTCACCCTTACCAAGGGTGTGCTCTACCAACTGAGCTACCTGGGCAAAAACCTTATTGTCTGGCACCCCACCTGCCAAATTGGAGCGGGTGATGGGAATCGAACCCACGTAGTCAGCTTGGAAGGCTGAAGTTCTACCATTGAACTACACCCGCGCGAGTGAACCGATTCGCCTGCACCAGGGGCGCCAAATTGTCTGGCGGAGGGCGGTTGGCCACGCCCTCCGGGCTGCTGCCTTCGGCAGCGGCCTGGCGCTTCCGCACCAGTCGAACCGCCTTTGATCTTTCGGTGGTTCGAACCCACCCCGTCCGAGTCCGAGGTGGCATCTGTATCTGGTGGAGGGGGGTGGATTCGAACCACCGAAGGCTGAGCCGTCAGATTTACAGTCTGATCCCTTTGGCCACTCGGGAACCCCTCCAAAAAAGAGGCGGTATTCTTATGGAAGGCGCGACGCTTGTCAACAACCTTCAACGCTTTTTTCAGCGCGAGGCCTTCGCGAGCCCCCTGGGTGCGGGGCTGATCGGCGGGAGGCCGACCCCGGGAGCCACCCCGGCCGAGTACATCATGTTGTTTTTGCGCTGTTTTTTTGTCAATGACAAGAAAATGGGACACCCCTTTTCAACCGGTTGGCGGAATGGCGATTCCGGGCAAGAAAAAGGCCCGCCGGTGGCGGGCCGAGTCGTTTGCCCCGGCGAAGCGGGGCTTTCTGTCGCTTGTTATTGGAAGACGTACTTCGGCTTGAGCCAGCGTACCAGCAGCGGCAGCACCATCAGGGCGGTGATCACGTCGATGAACAGCGCCTCGCTGATATACACCGCCAGGCCCCAGGTGTTGGCCAGGTCGGTGCCGACCAGCGGGATGAAGCTGCCCAACAGCACCACCACCGACAGGATCACCGCCGAGCCGGTGGTGTTCTGGGTGTTGCGCAACGAGTCCATCCACTTGCCGCCGGTCGCGGCCATCTCCTCGCGCAGCCGCGAGACCATGTAGATCCCGTAGTCCACGCCCAGGCCCATGGCGATGGACAGGGTCACGAGCAGGTGGAAGGCCAGGTTGCCCGACCACTCTTCGATCGAGGTGAAGTAGCCGCCAAGACCATATTGGGCATACAGGGTGATCATCAGGGTGAACACCAGAATGCCGGCCACGAGGGGGGAGCGGAACATCAGCGCGGCGATGATGAACACCGCCGCCGCGGTCTGCAGCGGGCTCAGCAGCCAGTTCTTCATAGCCACCTCGCGGGTCGCCTCGGTGGCGCCCAGGAAGCCGCCGATACCCGGCTTGACATAGCCCGCCCCCGGCTTGCCCAAAGCCTGGTCACAGGACTCGTACTTCTCCGGGTCGTCGGCCGGGCCGCAGCGCAGACCGAACTTGACCAGGCGGAAGCCCGGATCGTTCTTGTGCTGCTCGATATAGTTCTGGATGTCCATGGTGACCTGGTGGGTCTCGCGCGGGTCCATGGTGTTGATGAAGCCCAGCACCACGCCCTCGTTCCAGGTGTCGGTGTTGACGAAGGAGTCCATCTCGCCGGCCCCGGTCATGGATTCGAGCAGGCCGTTGTACATCACAACGATATCATCCGGGCTGCGGTCGTCATCCGGATCGATGGACTTCAGATAGGCCTCGTTGGGCACCCGCAGATCCTTGATGTCCGGCTTCTCACCCGGTTCGGCCGCCAGCAGCATGTTGACCAGGCGGATGTACTGGGTGTACGAGCCGGTATAACCCACGAACTTCTGCTTGCGCAGCCAGTTGTCGAACTTTTCGATATCGGTGTGCAGGACCGCCTTGTTGAAGACCCCCTGCTGACCACAGGCCTCCTCGTCCCAGCAGCCCATCTGCTTCTTGTACTTTGCACAGGCCGCGGCCTTGGCCTTGGGGTCTTCGATATCGTAGACCTCGTCCGGGTAGTAATTGTCCACACAGGCCGGGGCATTGGGCTCCTTGCCCCGGATCGGGATGGAGACCGAGATCACCCCGGGCATGATGCTGTTGAGCGTGACCAGATCCTTCCAGGTCTGCGACGAGCCCTTGAAGGCCGCGCGGGCATAGTTGATGCCCTTCTCCACCCCCGGCATGATGTCGCCTTCCTGCTCCAGCTTGACCTGGTCTTCCGGAATGCCCCGCCAGTTGAAGATATTGGTGTACCAGGTCGAGACCGCGACGATGGCCACGATGGCGGCGATCGGCAGCCATTTGCCCGGACCGGAGATCAGGCCGGTGATGAAGCCACCCACGCCTTTCTCCCAGCCATGGCCCTCCATATTCTGACAGGACTCCTGCGAGGGCGGGAACTTGGTCAGCAACAGCGGGATCAGGGTGGTGGTGGTCAGCAGCAGGGTCAGCATGCCGAACATGCCGAAATAGGCATAGGCCTTGTAGAACGAGATATCCACGGTGGCCAGGGTGGCGAAACCGACCATGTCGGTGACGATGGACAGCGTCGCCGGAATGATGGTGTGGCTGATCGCAATGCGCGCCGCCGATTCGCAGTCACCACTCTGCCCGTGTTCCAGCAGGAAGCGCCGGGTGACCTGGACCGAGTGCCCGATCCCGATCGCCAGCAACAGCATGGGCGTGAGCACCATCATGGTGGTCAGCTTGAAGGCCGAGAAGCCCATCAGGCCCAGGGTCATGGCGATGGTCATGAACACGCCCAGCAGCGGGAACACCGCGCCGCGCCAGTTCTTGAACTCGATCCAGAGCACCGCCAGCACGATCAGGATGGACATCACGAACAGATACCAGTGGTCCACTAGGCCCTGCAGCATCCAGGCGAGGAAGTACGGCTCACCGGCCACGTACAGCTCCACGCGCGGATCCTTGGAGACCTCGTCCATCAGGGCGCGCACCTGACGCACCCAGGGCAGGTAGATGGCCTTCACGTCGTCGGTGTAGTCGGCGATCACATAGGCCGCCTTGGCCACGCACTCGTCCTTGCTGTAGTCCTCATAGGCACAGCGCTTGCCGTTGGCATCCCACATCGAGACCAGCATGGGCGCCATCACCGGGTTGGTCTTGACCCCCTCGCGCAGGAAGGCCAGCTGCTTCCTGGCGGTCTCCGGATCCTTGCTGATCCCCTCCACCGGGATCAGGCGCTTGAACACCAGGCCGTTCTCGTCGGTGCCCATGTACTTGATCTTCTGCGCGGCGATATCGATGAAGTTCGCCGGGCGGGAGGTCGGCAGCGCCTCCAGCTTGTTGTGGATCTCCTGGATCTTGTTGATGAACCAGGGCTGCCAGATATTGCCCTCCTTGACCTTGAGCGCGAACACCATCAGGTTGCCCATGCCGAAATGCGACTCGGCATAGGCATTGGTGGCCACATAGCGGTTGGTCGGCGGCAGCAGGGTATCCGGGTCGTTACGGATATCCAGCTTGGGGATGTACAACGCCAGCACCACCGTGATGATGCTCAGCCCCAGGATGATCGGCCAGCGGAAACGCAGCACGAAATCCGCGTACCTATCCGAAAAACCATAGTCTTTCATACTGCTCATGCTATTTACTCGTTTGTTGCTCGTTCGAGTGTGAGCGATATCGCCGAAAAAGGCGGCGCCGGCCGAGACCGGACGCCGCCCTTCTGTTCAGATCAGGTGACCCTGGCGATCATCATTCGATGATGTATTTCAGGCCCACCTGCACATTGGAGGAGTTTTTGAACTGCCCAAACATGGTGTTCTGATCGCCCCAGTACATATTGATCTCGCCAGAGATGACCAATTCGTCAGACAGCGAATACTCGGCGTCCAGACGATCCCAGAAGCCACCACCATCCTCATACATGATGATGTTGTTCCAGCGACCGAGATCGGACTCGCCGAATGGCTTGGACAGGAAGAAGGAATAGAACTCCTTGTTCTTCCAACCCTTCTGCAGCCCGTTGGTCAGGTGCAGCGTGGAAAAGTCCGCGGTGTAGCGACCGCAGTTGACCGCAGTAAAAGCCCCACTCTGAGTCGTACAAGTAGCGGGCTGATCAATATAGCTGAGATTCCGGAATTGAATAAACTGAAAGCTGGCCAGCAGGTTGGTCATTACCGTGACATCGGCGCCCAGCACATACTTGAAATAATCAGCACTTTTCATAGTGAGCGCGTTACTGAGATCACCGATCCCCAGCAAGAAGCGGTCAACCACCGGTTGCTTCTCACCCTTGTCATAGAGAAACTCGCCACGAAGCACCAGCGGCACATCCTGAAGGTCCATGCTGTAGTCGAAGGACCCCCCGAAGCTCTGCACACGATGCACCGTCTCGGTGAACAGCAATTGCGCCGGATTCGTGTTGACATTGGACGCCCCGGTGGCCGGATCAAATACACCATAATACCGGCCGGCGGCATTCTGCAGCAGGATGTGCGTCGGGATGGGGCCCGGCGCACCCGTATGAACGTTCCAGTTCGTCAGCGCCTGGGCACGCGTCAGCGACGGTATCCCGGTCACGATCGCGCCGGTCGGACCCGTCGGCGCGCGCACCACTTTCAGGCGCTCGCCGGTCACCGCGTCTCGCCAAGACAGATTGATTTCTGGATTAGCGCTATAGTGGTAGAAATAGTTTAGTGAGTAATTTAGGCCATTATCGAGTGAACCCCGGAAACGCCCGCCAATATTCGGCCCATACTTGGCGTCCTTCTTCCAGGCGGTCTTGATCCCCGTCTGCGGATTGGTCCGGCTGGGCGGAGCCGCCGGATTGAGCAGGCTCGTAAAGGTGTTGAAGGTACCGAAGGAAGCCAGAGACATGTACTCGAAGGCCGAGGTTGGATTATTAGGATTCCAATTGACCTGATTAGGGAGTCCGCCCGTGACAGCCATCAAGTCTGTTACGTTATTGTTACCGTTAAAGCCGGGCAAGCCAAACGCTGTCGGCTGTTGTGCGATGGTGTTAAGAATGATTGTCCCATTAATACCACGCCTGAGCGGATCGGGGTTGCTGGCGAAACCATCTACGGTAAAACCAGCCACTGCAGGATTAACCAAACTAGTGATTCCCGGCCCGAAGCCAGGCGCGGCCATATTGAAGCTGGCCGCCACGTTACTCAGCGCCGGCGTCACATTGTAGAAGCCGTACACTCGACCGCTGATCGAATCCACGCCCTTCATGATATAGCCGTGACCGGAATCCCCATTCGAGTTCAGTCCCGGAATCTGGTTTTCGGCGGCCTGAGAGACAACGAACTGCAAATTGCCGTTCTCCCCAATATTCTGCTCAGCATTCAGCATCCAAACCGGGATGCGGGAATCCTCCATAGTGTTCTGCACCATTTCACGGAAATCGGTCGGATTGATAATGTCGAGCAGCTTGATCCCGTCGGCAGTACCCCAAACCACCTGCTGCTTGCCAGCACGAACATCCCAACCACCCAAGGAGGTATCGACGTATAGTTCACGAAGCCAATCGTTCTGCGAATAGTTCTTATGGCCCTTGTAATGCTTCTGCGCTGCTGCGTCATAGACCAGGTTCAGCTCACCATGCCATGAGGATTCCTCGCCAAGATCACCATTGAAAAAAATCTTAGCGGTATTCTCGAACTTACCAATCTTCCTGCCATCCCCCTTGTAGTCCAACATCGAGGTAGCCTCCCCGGTACGAAGGCCGTTTCTCAGAAAGACCGCAGTCTCGTTTTTCAGGATGGCCGAAGTCTCGACCTCGGCGCTTGCAATGTCTGGGACTGCGATCACAACAGCAACTGCAGCACCCAACAAGGACTTCTTGAACATTGTTTCCTCTCCCGTGGCGCCAAGCGCCTAAGTTGGTGGGGTGGTGAGCCCCGATCCTGTTTGGTTTGTATTCACTGGCCGGCAGGGGGCGCCACGCACCCCCCTGCCGCCTTATCGATTGAGGTGTCGGCTGATCAGCGCTTGATCTTGCGCAGCGTCTTTTCGGACCACCAGCCGTTCTTGTACTTGTGATCGACCTGGTTGACCTCGGGCGGGATTACGGCCCAGGTCTCGTGGCCGGTGGCCAGGGTGGTGCCGTACCAATAGCCCCAGCCAACCGCGCGCGGGTCGTCGCTCTTGCCGAGTGAAACCCAGTCGCGGTCGATGACCTTGATCTTGTTGCCGTTCTTGAAGTACTCGGTCCGGTAGTCGGCAAAGGTCTTGGTGTCGATATAGCTGATACGGTAGTCGTACCACCAGTTCTTGAACTTGGTGGTGCTCTTGACCTTGTAGACCTCTTTGCCCTTGGGCGCGCAGGAACCCTGCTTCGGCACGTTCTTGGTGTAGCGCGACTGCTCGTTGGCCGCCAGCTTCATGAAGCCCAGGCAATCGTTAAAGGTCTCCTTGCCCAGCAATTCATGGGTCTCGTCCTTGGGCTTGCGCAGCACCACGTCACCGAAGGTGAAGTCCGAGCCACCCCAGGCGTCGTCGTGCGCGGGTTGGGCAAAGCGGCGGATCTTGCGCAGCGCCGGCAGCCAGATCATATAGGACTGGCTCTTGTTATCGTCGCTGTAGTCGGTCACCAGCATGCCGGTGCCCTTCAGCTTGCCGGAGCGGAAGATGGCCATGTCGCGCGCCTTGATCGCATCGCCTTCCGGATATTCGTTGTTGAGGTAGCGCTCCAGGGTGTTGGCGGTCGGCTTCTTGCCCTTGACCTTATTTAGCAGGACTGTGATTTTATGTCCCTTTTTGACAATGGCGTAATTCTTGAAGGCGTAGAAGTGGTTGACGAAATAGGTCTGCCTGATGATGTCATCGGCGGACAGATTGCCACCGCTGGGATAGGGCAGATCCTTGGGGACGCCGGCCTGGGCGAGGCCCGACACGGCAAGGATGGCGCAGGCTGCGGCTGCGCGGACGCGGATGGGATGACCCATGGTGCTTCCTCTCTGGTTTGTTGTGGTACGACAGAAACCGTTTTTTATGACAACGAACGGAGGCTTCTTCGGCCAGCTTGCACCCGTTATCAGAACTTATTGACGAGAAAGGATACCGGAAGAGATATTCAGCGGAATATTGGGGTTTTTACTAATACAGGTTAATTACTTTTGTATATTCTTATACATTGAGTTCATGACCGCCTTTCGCCAGCCCACCCCGCGCCCGGCGCCATTGTCCGGGAGACGAGCCGGGCGTTGCGATGCCCTGGAGTGTCCGGTCCTGCTGCAAAGGGAGGCCGGGAGGACGGCGAACAGGCTCAAGTGGCGGAATGGATGGCCTGCATGGCGGACTGCATCTCGCCAGCCTGGATCAGGGACCAGTGGCGTTCCAGCTCGTCCAACCCCTGTTCGATGGCGGCCTGCTCCGCCTTGTACGGGCGCGAGAGCACATAGTCGGTCACCGCGTCCTTGTGGCCCGGATGGCCGATGCCGATGCGCGCGCGGTAGAAGTCCTTGCCGCCCATGGCGCTGACGATGTCGCGCAGGCCGTTGTGCCCGCCATGACCGCCGCCTTTCTTGAGTCGCACCACCCCGGGGGCCAGGTCCAGCTCGTCATGCACCACCAGGATCTGTTCCAGCGGGATCTTGTAGAAGCGCGCCAGCGCGCTGACCGCGCGCCCGCTGTTGTTCATATAGGTCATGGGCTTGAGCAGCCAGCACTCACCGGCCTCGCTGCGCATGCGCGCCAGCTCGCCGGAAAACTTGTTCTCGGCTCGCAGGGTGGCGCCGTAGCGGCGGGCCAGCCGGTCCACCAGCCAGAAGCCGACATTGTGCCGGGTCTCGGCATACTTGGGCCCCGGGTTGCCCAGGCCCACCACACAGCGGATTGCACTCAATGGTCTGGCTCCAAAACAGGACCGGCGGCACGAGGCCGCCGGTATCAAACACGAAAACGGGACGGGATCAGCCCTCGTCCGCGCCTTCTTCGCCCTCGTCGCCCGCCTCGTCGGTGGCGGCGCCCTTGGGCGCATGGATGGCGACCACGCCGGTGTCGTGCTCCTGCTCGTCACCATGGGTCAGGGCCACGATCTCGACGCCTTCCGGCAGCTTCAGCTCGCTCAGGTGGATGGTGTCGCCCAGCTGCATGCCGCCCATGTCGACCTCGATGTACTCGGGCAGCTTGCCGGCCTCGCAGATGATCTCCACATCGGTCAGCATGTGCGCGGCCTTGCCGCCGGCCTTGACGCCGGGCGCGCTGTCTTCATTGGTGAAGTGCAGCGGCACATGCATCTTGATGCGGTCGCTGTCGGCCACGCGCAGCAGGTCCAGGTGCAGCACGAAGGGCTTGGCCGGATGGCGCTGCAGATCCTTGAGGACCACGCGCTGGGCCTTGCCGTCGACCTTGACGGTCAGGATGTGCGAATAGAAGGCCTCGTGCTCGAGCAGCTGCAGCAGCCGGTTGTGCGGGGTGGCGATCATCTCGGGATCCTTGCCGCCACCGTAGATGATGCCGGGTACCAGGCCCTCGCGACGCAGGCGGCGGCTCGCACCCTTACCCTGCACGTCGCGGGAGACCGCTTCGATTTCAAAACTCTGGTTCATGACGAACTCCTGCTTCAATGACAAAAAACCACCCCACCCGTCCGCGACCAGACACTGGGTGGGGCATGGATGCGGGCCAGGCCCGCGCTGACCGCGCCCTGTTCAGTCGACGAACAGGGAGCTGACAGATTCCTCGTTGCTGACCCGGCGGATGGTCTCCGCCATCAGCCCGGCGATGGACAACTGGCGGATCTTGCCGCCTTCGAGCACCTCCTTGCGCAGCGGAATGGTGTTGGACACCACCAGCTCGTCCAGCTCCGACTGCTGGATATTGCTGATCGCCGGACCCGACAGCACCGGGTGGGTGCAATAGGCCACCACCTTGGCGGCGCCGGCCTGCTTGAGCGCGCCGGCGGCCTTGCACAGGGTGCCCGCGGTATCGACCAGGTCGTCCACCAGCACGCAGGTCCGCCCGGTCACATCACCGATGATGTTCATCACCTGGGCCTCGTTGGCCCGCGGACGCCGCTTGTCGATGATGGCCAGATCGGCATCGTCCAGACGCTTGGCGATGGCCCGCGCCCGCACCACCCCGCCCACATCGGGCGAGACCACCATCAGGTTGTCGTACTTCTGCCGCCAGATGTCGCCCAGCAGGATCGGCGAGGCATACACATTGTCCACCGGGATGTCGAAAAAGCCCTGGATCTGATCGGCGTGCAGATCCATGGTCAGCACCCGGTTGGCGCCTGCGGTCCCGATCATCTTGGCCGCCAGGCGGGCCGTGATCGGCACCCGGGCCGAGCGCGGACGCCGGTCCTGGCGCGCATAGCCGAAATACGGGATGACCGCGGTGATGCGCCGCGCCGAGGCCCAGCGCAGGGCGTCGATCATCACCAGCAGCTCCATCAGATTGTCGTTGGTCGGCTCCGAGGTCGGCTGCACCACGAACACATCGCGGCCGCGCACGTTCTCCTCGATCTCGACCATCACCTCACCGTCGCTGAACTGCCCGACCACCGCCTTGCCCAGCGGGATGTTGAGATACTCGGCGATCTCGGCCGAGAGCTCCGGGTGGGCGTTGCCTGAAAACACCATCATGCTGGCAGGCATGTCTTTCTCCAGTCAGTTCAGAGACAACAAGGGCCGCCCGAGGCGGCCCGTTGCGGCTGTTGGCTAACGCAGCCGTCTCGCGGCTGTTTATATGGCTGGGGTGGCAGGATTCGAACCTGCGAATGCCGGAGTCAAAGTCCGGTGCCTTACCGCTTGGCGACACCCCAAATTCTAAAAACCTCGTTCTGCCCGCCCCTTGCCCATGGCAAACCGCTGACGCGGTTGGGGTGGCAGGATGACTCGCTTCGCTCGCCCTTCGGGTCGCCGCCTCTGGCGGCGATCTGCGGCGCTGCGCGCCT
>JALVTT010000125.1 GCA_027024025.1 Sedimenticola sp. | reverse complement strand
ACTTGCGCGCGATGGCCCAGCGCGGCGCGCGCGCCACGAAGCCCAGCCGGGCCTGTTGCGCCAGACTGTCGACCTTGAACACCACACCGTCGATGTCGTAATCCAGACGGTCGCGGCGCGCCGCGATCTCCTCGTAATAGGCGTGACAGGCGGGCATGCCCTCGCACAGCCGCAGCTCGGGCGAGACCGGCAGGCCCCAGTCGCGGATCAGCGCCATATTGCCGCTGTGGGTATCGGCCATGGGATGCCCGCTGACCTCGCCCACGCCGTAGCAGAACAGGGCCAGCGGACGCTGCGCGGTGATCGCCGGATCGAGCTGGCGCAGGCTGCCGGCCGCGGCGTTGCGCGGATTGGCGAAGGGCTTTTCACCGCGCGCGCGCTGACGCGCGTTGAGCGCCTCGAAGCCCTTTTTCGGCATGAAGATCTCGCCGCGCACCTCCAGCACCTCCGGCCAGCCCTCGCCGATCAGGCGCAGCGGCACCGAGGGGATGGTGCGCACATTCTGGGTCACGTCCTCGCCGGTGTGGCCGTCGCCGCGGGTCGCGCCCAGGACCAGCACGCCCCGCTCGTAGCGCAGGCTGATCGCCAGGCCGTCGAGCTTGGGCTCCGCGGCGTACACCACCGGCCGGTCATCGCCCAGGCGCTCGCGCACGCGGCGGTCGAAATCATCCAGTTCCGCGTCGCTGAAGGCGTTGTCCAGCGACAGCATGGGAATGCGGTGGGCCACCTCGGCGAAACGCTCCAGGGGTTGCGCGCCGACCCGCTGGGTGGGCGAGTCGGGGGTGACCAGTTCGGGGTGCGCCTGCTCCAGGGCCTGCAGCTCGCGCATCAGGCGGTCGTACTCGGCGTCCGGGATCTCCGGATCGTCGAGCACATAGTAGCGGTAGTTGTGATAATCGATCTCGCGCCGCAGGGCCTCGAGGCGCGCCTGGATGTCCCCGCTCAATGCCGGCTCCTGAGCAGCTGCACCTTGCGCCGGTGCTCCAGGATGCGCTCCCGGGTATGTTCTATGGTCTGCTTGCTCAGCACGCTGCGGGTCTCGTCACGCAGCTCGGCGTCCAGCAGCGGCACCAGGCGCTCGGCGGTGAACAGCATGTCGCTGTAGATGGCCAGTCCGTCCTGCACCCCGGGCAGCTGGGTGAACATCACCAGCCCGGGGGTGCCGAAGCCCGCGTCATCCTTCTTGGGGAAGGTGCCGGGCTCGACCACGCTGGCCAGGCTGAACAGGACCTGGCCGCGCGCGTTGTAGCGGTGATAGATGTTCATCTCGCCATAACGCATGTCCACCGCGCGCATGGCCTCGCGCACCTGGGCGGCGTTGAAAGGCGCGCCCCGGCTCATCACATTGACCTGCACGATCAGGCGCGGCACCTCGTCCATCAGCGCGGGATCGATATGCAGATAATCGCTCTCGTCCCGGGCGTTGAACTCCAGGTCCATGGACAGCTGGGTCTCGTTGTCGGGATCGACCGCGTCCCAGCGCTGCAGCACCACCGGCTCGCCCACGAACTCGCCGGGCGGCAGGTCGTCGTCCGTCTCCCGCACCTGGTCCTCGGGGCTCAGCTCCAGGGCCTCCACCGCGGCATGATCTTCCGCCTCGTCCAGGGTCGGCTCCAGATGCGGCCGCGCGGTGGCCATGTCCGGCCCGCGCCTGCGCTGGTGGCGGTCGCGCAGATAGATGCCGGCGACCAGCACCACGCCGAGCACCAGCAGGATGAGCCGCAACAGATCCGGATCCACCTGCCCCGCCTCCCTAGACCGCGGCCATGGCCGCCGCTTCCTCGACGTCCACCGAGACCAGACGCGACACGCCCGGCTCATGCATGGTCACGCCCATCAGCTGATTGGCGATCTCCATGGTCACCTTGTTGTGGGTGATGAAGATGAACTGCACCTTGTCCGACATCTCCTTGACCAGCTGCGAATAGCGCCCGACGTTGGCGTCGTCCAGCGGCGCGTCCACCTCGTCCAGCATGCAGAAGGGCGCCGGGTTGAGCTGGAAGATGGAGAACACCAGGGCCACCGCGGTCAGCGCCTTTTCGCCGCCGGACAGCAGGTGGATGGAGGAATTGCGCTTGCCCGGCGGACGCGCCATGACGCTCACCCCGGTGTCCAGCAGATCCTCGCCGGTCAGTTCCAGATAGGCATGGCCGCCGCCGAACAGTTTGGGGAACAGCTCCTTGAAGCCGGCATCGACCTTGTCGAAGGTCTCCTTGAAGCGGGTGCGCGTCTCGCGGTCGATCTTGCGGATGGCCTCCTCCAGGGTCTCCAGCGACTTGGTCACGTCCTCGTGCTGGCGGTCCAGGTATTCCATGCGCTCGCTCTGCTCGCGGAACTCGTCGATCGCCGCCAGGTTGATCGGGCCCAGGCGCTGGATGCGGCCGGAGAGCTGCTCCACGCGCTGCTGCCAGGGTTCGATGGCGGCCGCCTCCGGCATCTCCTCCAGCAGGGTCTGCAGCTCGAAACCGCTCTCGGCCAGCTGCTCCTTCAGCGTGCCGCTGCGCACCACCACCTCCTGGCGGGCCATGCGCGCCTGATCCAGGCGCACGCGCTCGTCCTGGACCCGCTGTTCCACCCCGTGGCGCGACTGTTCCAGCTCGCGCAGACTGTGATCGATGGCCTCCAGGGCCTTGCGCGCCTCGGCCAGTTCGCCCTCCACGCGGCTGCGCGCCTCGAGCTGCCGCTCCAGCGCCAGCTGCTGCTCGCCGATCGGGGCCTTGCTCTGCTCCAGGGCCTCGCGCAGGCTGTCACAGCGGTCCCGCAGCTGACCGAGCTGGGCGTGCATGCGGTCGATGCCCGAGCGCAGCGAGCCCTCGGTGCTCTGAATGGACTCCACCCGCAGGGCCAGTTCGTGCACCCTGGCGTGCGCGCTGGCGGCCGCGGCTCGCGCCTGCTCCAGGCGCTCGCGGTGTTGTTCGCGCGCCGCCTGCAGGCTGCTGCGCCGGCGGTCCAGTTCGTCCACCCGGGCCAGGGCGGCATGCAGACGCTCCCGCGCCTGCTCCATCTCGCGCGCGCCCTGGGCCAGCTGTTCCTGCAGCTCCCCGGCCTCCTCCTGCAGCCCGCTCAGGCGCTGCCGGATCTGCTCGGCGCGGGCCTGCTTGCCGCTGAGCAGGGCCTTGATGTCGGACAGGGCGCGCGCCGCCTCCTCCTGCCGCGACTGCAGCTGTTCACGCTGCTGCTCGGCCTCGCGCAGCTGTTCGCGCTGCGCCTCCAGTTCCCCCTGCAGGGACTCGATGCGCGGCGCCAGATCCTGCTCGCGCGCCCCCAGTTCGCGCAGCTCCTGCTCGCGCGCCAGGATGCCGCTGCCGGCCTCGTTGGCGCGCTGCACCACCAGCCAGCCGCGCCCGACCAGGATGCCCTCGGGCGTGATCAGGGACTCGCCGTCGCCCAGGCGCTCGCGCGCCGCCAGGGCCTGATCCAGATCGTCCGCCAGACGGATGGGGTTGAGCAGCCCGGTCAGCGCCGGCGGACCCTGGACCTTTTCCGCCAGGCTGCCGGGACGCGCCGCCAACGGCTGTCCGCGCTCCTCGAACAGGCGCACGCCGGCCGCCAGCAGGGCCTCGACATCGTCCACCGGCGCGGCCAGATCGGGCAGCATGACCGCCTGCAGGTGATGCCCCAGGGCCACCTCCACCGCGTGTTGCCAGCGGTCGTCCACGCTGACCTGCTCCAGCAGGCGGCGCGCCGTGGCCAGGCCGTGGGCCTCCAGCCAGGCGTTGCGCTCGGCGTCGTCCTCGCCGCGCGCGGCCTGCTGCAGGGCCTGCAGGGAGGCCAGACGCCCGCGCAGGGCCTGCATCTCGGCGCGCGCCTCGTTGAGGGCCTCCTGGCGCTGGTGGATCTGCTCGCGCGTGCCCGCGATCCGCTCCACGGCCTCGCGGGTCTGGCCGCGCATGGCCTCCAGGGCCGCCAGGGATTCCTCCACGCGCCGCTCCAGTTCGCGGATCTCGGCCTCCAGCGCCACGTCCGACAGGCGCTGCTGCTCCTCGCGGTTGCGCTCGATGCGCCGCCGCAGCTGCTGCTCCTGCTGCTCCAGATGGTTGATGCGGGTGCGTTCCACCTGCGCCTGCTGGGCCGGCTCGTTGACCTGCTCGTTGAAGCGGTCCCATTCCGCCTGCCACTGGGCCATGGCCTGCTCGGCCTGCTCCAGCGCCGCCGCGGCCTCGGCCTCGGCCTTGCGCGCCTGCTCCAGGCGCGGACGGTCGCGCTCCAGCTCACCGGCCAGCTCCGCCAGGCGGCTCTGATCCTGCTGGCTCAGCGACTGCGCCTCGGCCAGGGCGCGCTCGGCCTGTTCCAGATCGGCCTCCTGCTGGCGGCGCGCCTCGCGCGCGTACTGGATGGCCTCCTCCAGACGCGCGATCTCCGCGCCGATGGCGTAGAACCGCTGCTGTACCTGGTTGAAATCCTCGTTGGCCTCGGCGTGGGCACTGCGCTGGGCCTCGATGCGCGCCTCCACGTCACGCTGCGCGGCCACCGCCGCCTGCAGGGCGTTCTCCTGCTCGGCGATCTTGCGGTCGCGCGCGGCCACGTCCTCCTGCATGGCGGAGAGGCGCAGGGCCAGCAGTTCGGCGCGCGCCCGGCGCTCCTCCTCCTTGAGGGTCTTGTACTTCTCGGCGGTGGCGGCCTGGCGCTCCAGATGGCGCAGCTGTTTCTGCACCTCCTCGCGCACATCGTCCAGGCGCTCCAGGTTCTCGCGCGTGTGCCGGATCCGGTTCTCGGTCTCGCGCCGCCGCTCCTTGTACTTGGAGATGCCGGCCGCCTCCTCCAGGTAGACCCGCAGCTCCTCGGGACGCGCCTCGATGATGCGCGAGATCATGCCCTGCTCGATGATGGAATAGCTGCGCGGCCCCAGGCCGGTACCCAGGAAGAGATCGGTGATGTCGCGCCGCCGGCAGCGCACCCCGTTCAGGAAATAGAGCGACTGCCCGTCACGCGAGACCTGGCGCTTGACCGAGATCTGGCTGTACTGGGCGTACTGGCCGCCAGCCCCGCCGTCGCTGTTGTCGAAGATCAGCTCGATGCTGGCGGTGCCGACCGGCTTGCGGCTGCTGGAACCATTGAAGATGACATCGGCCATCGACTCGCCACGCAGCATCTTCGCCGAACTCTCGCCCATCACCCAGCGAACGGCGTCGATCACGTTCGACTTGCCGCAGCCGTTGGGGCCGACCACGCCGACCAGGTTGCTCGGGAAGTGTACGGTGGTGGGATCGACAAAGGACTTGAAGCCCGCCAATTTGATTTTTTCCAAACGCATGGGGCGCAAAGATACAGGAAGCAAACACCCGGGCACAAGCCAATTCTGGTGCAAATGAATTACTTTAGGAATAATCTGTATCTCATTGGTTTTACAGCAGTATTGGCCTGTCCCTGTCCACGGTGTCGTCGACTCGGGGCGGCACTGCCGCGCACAGACCTTGCACGGTCGGCGTCCCGATTTGCGTATAATCCGGCGCCCTGAGCCCCAACACCGGATATCGCCATGCCCAGCAGCCCCAGCAAGGATCTCGAGACCTTCGACAACCCCCAGCCGGAACGCGACTACACCATCCGCATCCGCATGCCCGAATTCACCTGCCTGTGCCCCAAGACCGGGCAGCCCGACTTCGCCGAGCTGTACCTGGAGTACGTGCCCGACCGGCTGTGCGTGGAACTCAAATCGCTCAAGCTCTACATCTGGTCCTTCCGCGAGGAGGGCGCCTTTCACGAGGCGGTCACCAACCGCATGCTGGAGGATCTGGTCGCCGCCACCGCCCCGCGCTTCATGCGCCTGACCGCCGAATTCAAGGTCCGCGGCGGCATCTACACCACGGTGGTGGCCGAGCACCGCGCCCCTGGCTGGGAGGCGCCGCCCAGGGTCGAACTGCCCTGAGCGCCCTGGACGGCGTGTACATCGG
>JALVTT010000124.1 GCA_027024025.1 Sedimenticola sp. | reverse complement strand
TTCCCCACCTTTCCACATAAAAACCCGATCGTATGCCGCTGATAACGGCCGCTACCCGATCGGCGTGGCACAATGCGGTTTCCTGGGGTCTGGAATCACGGATTCAGGTTTGTACTTTTCCAAGTCTTCAGGATTCCCTGAAATAATATCGCTCAGAAATTTATCCTGTGATCCGGTGAAATCCTCGGGTTGACCCGTCGGGTCTTTGCCCAGACCGGGTCTGGCGCTTATGATCCACACATCACCCCAGATGTGGAGTCGCTATATCGATGTCCGGCAACCCCAACCAGATCGGTCATATCATCGAGGTCTCTGCCCACCAGTTGATTGCCGAGTTGATCGACGACTATCACCAACGCCTGCCTAAGACCGAGCAGTGCGATATCACCTACCCCGGCGCCCACCTGCTGGTCAAAGCCAATCGTTTGCAGATGCTGATGCGTGTGGTGCATGCCTGGATCGAGAACGACCGGGTGCGCCTGCGCCTGATGCCGCTGGGCGATGTGGGCGGCGACGGCCGCTTCACCCGCGGCGTGTCCCGCACCCCGCCGCTGGGCTCGGAGCTGCATCCAGTGAACGCCTCGCAACTGGAGAGCATGTTCGATGCCTTCCGCCGCTATCGCCTGCACCTGGGGCGCCACAGCCAGTTCCAGGACCTGAAGGTCTATTTCGACCCCAACCCGCTGTTCGGGCGGCACCTGGCCATCCTGGGCCAGTCGGGATCGGGCAAGTCGTGGACCGTGAGCAGCATCCTGCAGCGCAGCGTCGCCGCCATGCCCAAGGCCCACGTGGTGCTGCTGGACATCCACGGGGAATACGGCTGGCGTGACGAAGAGGGCAAGCTGCACAGCGCCTTCCCGCCGGCCATGGTGCGTCATGTGGACGCGCGCCAGCTGGAGATCCCCTACTGGCTGCTGACCTTCGCCGAGCTGGTCGATCTGCTGATCGACCGCTCCGACCCCAATGCCTCGTTGCAGATCGCCTTCATGCGCGAGGTGCTCTACAACCTGCGCAAGAAGGCCAATCTGGATCTCGGCATCGACAGCCTGTCGGTGGACTCGCCGGTGTATTTCTCCATCAAGGAGATGTATCTGCAGTTCAAGAAGGCCAACGAGCACCAGATGGACTTCGGCAAGACCCGCGGCCCGCTGTTCGGCGCCTTCGACAACTTCCTGGTGCGCTTCCAGGCCATGTTCAACGATTCGCGCTACAGCTTCCTGTTCCGTCCGCGGCGGCGCACCGAGTCCAGCCAGCTGGAGAGCCTGCTGCGCGATTTCGTCGGCCTGGGCGACCCCAAGCGGCCGATCACCGTGATCGACATGAGCTTCGTGCCGCACGATGTGCGGCCGACCATCACCGCGCAGATCGCGCGTCTGGCCTTCGAATTCAACTACTGGAACCCGCGCCGTCACGAGTTTCCCATCCTGCTGGTGTGCGAGGAGGCCCACCAGTACATCCCCCGCGATGCTGACCGGCAGCACGTGGCGACGCGGCGCGAGGTTGAACGGATCGCCAAAGAGGGACGCAAATACGGCGTCGGCCTGTGCGTGGTCAGCCAGCGGCCGCTGGAGCTTTCAGAGACGGTCCTGGCCCAGTGCAGCACCTACATCTGTCTGCGCATCACCAACCCAAACGACCAGGCCTATGTGCGGCGCCTGATGCCGGAGGGCGAGCAGGATCTGACCGAGACCCTGGCCTCGCTGCGCCGCGGCGAGGCGCTGGCGGTGGGCGAGGCGGTGCCGCTGCCGACCCGGATGCAGGTCTACAAGCCGGATCCCCAGCCCTCCAGCCACGACGCGCCCATCCACGACGCCTGGCGTCACGGCCCGGACGACCTGGATATCGACGATATCGTGCAGCGCTGGTGGCGCCAGCTGCGCTGAGCGACCGGCCCGGCCTCAGGGCATATTGTCGACCACGCCCTCTTTCTGCACCGGCATCAGGTCGGCCTTGCTGACGCCCAGCGCCAGGGCCGCGGTACTGGCCACATAGATGGAGGAGTAGGTCCCCACGATCACGCCCACCAGCAGGGCGAAGGCGAAGCCGTGGATGATCTCGCCGCCGAGGAAGAACAGCGCGATCAGCACCAGCACCGTGGTGAAGGAGGTCATCAGAGTGCGGCTCAGGGTCTGGTTGAGGGAGATGTTGATCACCTCCTCCGGGGTGCCCTTGCGCAGCTTGCGGAAGTTTTCGCGCACCCGGTCGAAGACCACGATGGTGTCGTTCAGCGAGTAGCCGATCACCGCCAGCACCGCCGCCAGCACCGGCAGGTCGAACTCGATCTGCAACAGGGCGAACAGGCCCACGGTGATGATCACGTCGTGCACCAGCGCGATCACCGAGCCCACGGCGAAGCGCCACTCGAAACGCAGGGCCACATAGATCAGGATGGCCATCAGCGACACCAGCACCGCCAGCGCGCCGTCCTCGGTCAACTCATCGCCGACCTGCGGACCGACGAACTCGACCCGTCGCAGAGCCGCCTTTCCGTCGACGGCCTTGGACAGCAGCGCAAACACCGCGTCCGAGATCTTCTTGCTCTTGCCCTCCGGCATCTGCGGCAGGCGGATGAGCACATCGCGCGGGGTGCCGAACTGCTGCACCGAGGCGCCCGGATAGCCCCCATCCTCCAGGGTCTTGCGGATCGCCGGGATATCGGCGTCCTGCTGATAGGCGACCTCGATCAGGGTGCCCCCGGTAAAGTCGATCCCCAGATGCAGGCCGCGCGCCACCAGGGCGCCCACCGCGACCAGGATCATGCTCAGGGAAAGGGCCAGCGCCAGCTTGCGCTTGCCCATGAAGTCGAGCTTGGTGCCACTCTTGAAAAAACGCATGGTGTTCGTCCGTCTCAGATGGAGAGTTTTTGGATCCGCCTGCCACCGTAGATCAGGTTGATCACGGCGCGGGTACCGACGATGGCGGTGAACATCGAGGTCACGATACCGATCGCCAGGGTGACCGCAAAGCCGCGTACGGGCCCGCTGCCGATGGCGAACAGCACCACCGCCGCGATCAGGGTGGTGATGTTGGCGTCCATGATGGTGCTGAAGGCCTTCTCATAACCGGCATGGATGCTGGCCTGCGGCGTGCTGCCGACCGCGATCTCCTCGCGGATACGCTCGAAGATGAGCACATTGGCGTCCACCGCCATGCCCACGGTGAGCACGATACCGGCGATGCCGGGCAGGGTCAGGGTGGCCTGCAGGATCGAGAGAATGGCCACGATCAGCACCAGGTTGGCCAGCAGCGCCAGGTCGGCCACCAGACCGAAGCCCTTGTAGTAGAGGGCCATGAAGCCCACCACCAGCAACATGCCGACCACCACCGAGCGGAAGCCCTGGTCGATGTTGTCCTGGCCCAGGCTGGGACCGATGGTGCGCTCTTCGACGATGTCGATGGGCGCAGCCAGGGCGCCGGCCTTGAGCAGCAGGGCCAGTTGGTGCGCCTCGGCCGGGCTGGACAGGCCGGTGGTCTGGAAGCGGCGCCCGAAGGGCTCGCGGATGGTCGCCACATTGATGACCTCCTCGACCCACTTCTTGATCTCCTTGCCGTTCTCGTCACGGCCGACGGTGCGCTTCTCCTTGAACACCACCGCCATGGGCTTGCCGACGTTGTCGGTGGTGACATTGCGCATGCGGCGCGCGCCCTTGCTGTCCAGGGTGACGAACACCGCCGGGCTGCCGGACTGGCGATCCACGCCCGAGGAGGCGCTGACCATCTGGTCGCCGGTCACGATCAGCTGGCGCTTGAGCAGGATGGGCTGGCCGTTGCGCTCATGATAGAGGCGCGTGCCGGGCGGCACCCGGCCGGTGCGCTCGGCCTCAGCGGCCTGGGCCGGATCGCCGGCCACCAGGCGGTATTCCAGGGTCGCGGTGGCGCTCAGCAGATCCTTGACCTTGCCCGGGTCCTGCACCCCGGGCAGTTCCACCACGATGCGGCGCTTGCCCTGCTGCTGGATGATGGGCTCGGCCACGCCGAGCGCGTTGACCCGGTTGCGCAGGGTGGTGATGTTCTGCGCCAGGGCCTGCTTGCGGATCGCGGTCTGCTCCGCCTCGCTGACATGGCCGACGAAGTAATAGGCCTTGCCGTCGTCGCTGGCGGTGAACTTCATGCTGCGGAACTCCTCCGCGGCGGCCTCCATGGCCTTGTCGCGGGTCGCCGCGTCCCTGAAACGGACCTTGACGGTGGTACCCTCGGCCTTGACCGTGACATAACGCAGACGCTGTTCACGCAGGAAGGTACGCATGGACGAGACCTGCAGCTCCATGGACTTCTTGATCGCCGCGTCCATGTCCACGTCGATCAGCACATGGATACCCCCGCGCAGGTCCAGACCCAGGTTCATGGGCTTGCCGCCGATCGCCTTCAGCCAGCCCGGCAGGTCGGGCGACAGGGTCAGCGCATGGGTGTAATTGGCCGGCAGCTTGCGGGCGATGGCATCCTGCCCGCGCAGCTGATCGCCGGGGCTATCGAAGCGCACCCGCAGGCGGTCGGCCTCCAGCTCGACGCGCTTGAAGGGCACGCCGGCCTTTTTCAGGATGTCCTCCACATCGGCGCGCAGACTCTGGCCGACCGTGGCGCCGTGGGTGCCGGTGATCTCAATCACTGGATCCTGGCTGTAGAGATTGGGCAGTGCGTAGAGCAACCCGAGCAGCAGCACGAAGGCCACCATCAGGTTCTTCCAAAGGGGGTATCGGTTCATGGTTGTGGCTTGTCCGGCGGGGCGGTTTACATTTCCTTGATACTGCCCTTGGGCAGCACGGCCTCGACCGCGGCGCGGCGGATGGGCACCACGATACCGTCGGCGATCTCGACCTTGATGAAGTTTTCGCCGACCTCGGTGATACGCCCGACCAGGCCGCCCATGGTCTGGATCTCGTCACCCTTGTTCAGGCCCTCGACCATGCGCCTGTGCTCCTTCTGGCGCTTGACCTGGGGGCGGATCATGAACAGGTACATGACCACGAAGGTCCCGATCAGGAACAGCAGGGGCATGAAATCGGCGCCTCCCGGCGGCGCCCCGGCGGCACCCGCGGCCATGGCATCGGATATCAGAAAACTCATCGATTACTCCGTCAAAACAGGTTCAAGACGGCGCATTATGCCATAGTGGGGCGTCCTGGCAGCAGGACGAGGCCTTTTTGGCATCAAAGCACCCGCTTATCCGGGATGCCGGCTGGCGCGGTCGAGCGTACAGGGGTGTAGTTACAGCGTTTTTCAAATCCCCCGTCAGCCGGCACGGCGATCATCGTCCATGATCGCTGGTGGGCCGCTACAAGGGCACGGGCCGGCCCTGGCGGTTGTAGAAATCGTCGCGGAAGGACTCGAAGCGTCCGCCTTCCACCGCCTCGCGGATACGCCGCATCAGCGCCTGGTAGAAGTACAGGTTGTGGATGGTGTTCAGGCGCGAGGCCAGGATCTCGTTGCAGCGGAACAGGTGCCGCAGGTAGGCGCGGCTGTAGTTGCGGCAGGTGTAGCAGTCACAGTCCGGGTCCAGCGGCCCGGTGTCGCGCTCGTGGACCTTGTTCTTGATCTTGACCACGCCGGCGTGCACGAACAGATAACCATTGCGCGCATTGCGCGTGGGCATCACGCAGTCGAACATATCGATCCCCCGGCGCACGGCCTCCACGATGTCCGCCGGCGTGCCCACCCCCATCAGATAGTGCGGCCGGTCCTGCGGCAGGCGCGTGGCCAGCTCGTCCAGCACCCGCAACCGCTCGGGCTCGGGCTCGCCCACCGACAGACCGCCCACCGCGTAGCCGTCGAAGCCCAGCGCCTGCAGGGCCTCCAGCGACTCGCGCCGCAGCGCGGGATACATGCCGCCCTGCACGATGCCGAACAGGGCGTTGGGATTGCCGGCATGCGCGGCCTTGCTGCGCGCGGCCCAGCGCAGCGAAAGCTGCATGGACTCGCGCGCCTCGCGTTCAG
>JALVTT010000123.1 GCA_027024025.1 Sedimenticola sp. | reverse complement strand
CACCGCGCGCCGCGCCACGGTGCCGGCGAAGGGCGCGCGCACCGTGCAGCGTTCGAGGTCCAGGCGCGCCTGCTCGCGCAGGGCGCGGGCGCGTTCGAGCGCGGCGCGGGCCTGGGCCAGGCGCGCCGGATGCTCGGCGATGGCGCGTTCGCGCGCCGCCACCGCCACGGCCTGGCGCTCCACCGCCTGGCGGGCGGTGTCCAGGGCCGAGCGGGCGCCAACCTTCTTGCGTACCAGATCCTGCAGGCGGCGGACCTCGTCCTGGGTCAGGCTCAGCAGGCGGCGTTCACGCCGCAACGCCACCTGGTCGCTCTGAAAGCGGGTCTTCTCGGCCTCCAGGCGCGCCTGGGCATCGGCCACCTCGGCCTCGCGCTGCCGCAGGCGCAGGCGGGCGTCCTGCTCATCGAGCTGCACCAGCAGCTGCCCGGCCCGGACCCGGTCGCCCTCCACCACCGGCACCTGTTTGACCTCCGCCGAGACCGCGGCCCGCAGCTGCGACGAGGACAGGGATTCGATACGGCCGTACAGGGTGGCGTGCGGCGCCAGCGCCTGCAGGCGCACCGGCTCGACCGATACCAGCCAGGCGCGCTCGCTGGCGGCCAACGGCTGCGGGCGCGGACGCGTGGCGTACAGCAGCAGGGCCACCAGCACGCTCCCGCCCAGCACCAGCAGCGGGAGATAACGGCGCCAGCTTTTCTTGTCGGGCTCAGTCATGCGGATTCCATTCAGTGGTCATGGGCGCGGTCGATGAACAGTCCGGACACCAGCGCTCCCAGCAGGGCGATGCCGCTGGCCACGGCAAAGCTGGCGGTCGGCCCCAGGGTCTCCCAGGCGAAGCCGCTGCCCAGGCTGCCCAGGGCGCCGCCGGCGCCGAAGCTGAGGCTGGCGTACAGAGCCTGTCCCCTGCCCTGCAGACGTCCGGGGAAGTAATGATGCACCAGATGGATGGCCGACGCATGAAAAGTCCCGAAGGTCGCGGCATGCAGCAGTTGCGCCAGCAGCAGCACCGGCAGCTCGCGCGGGAAGAAGCCGATCAACAACCAGCGCGCTCCGGCCAGCACCAGGCTCCAGACCAGCACCCGGCGCGCGCCCCAGCGTTCCAGCAGGCGGGGCATGACCAGGAACAGGGCCACCTCGGCCAGCACCCCCAGGGCCCAGAGCTGACCGATCAGGGTCTTGCTGTAGCCCTGCGCCTCCATGTAGATGGAATAGAAGGCATAGTAGGGCCCGTGGCTCATCTGCATCAGGAACACGGCCGCGAAAAAGGCCATGATGGCCGGCCGACGCAGCACGCTGAGCAGCGAGGGCTGGGCGTGGGGGTGCGGCTGCGGGTCGGGGTCGCGCACGCTCAGCGAGCTGAGCCAGATGCCGAAAAAGATCAGCATCAGGGCCGGCAGCACGATCCCGATCCCCCGGCGGTCCACGGCGATGCCGAGCAGGATGACGGTCACGATGAAGCCGACCGAGCCCCACAGGCGGATCCGCGCATAGCGGGCCACCCGCTCGCGCAGGTAGTTGATGGTGACCACCTCGAACTGCGGCAGCGAGGCATTCCAGAAGAAGCTGTAGAGCATCATCACCGCAGCGATGGCCCAGAAGCCCCGCGCCACGAACATGCCGGAGAACACCAGCAGCGAGACCAGGGAGGCGACCTGCACGATGCGCATGCGGTGCCCCAGGTGGTCGCCCAGCCAGCCCCAGACGTTGGGCGCCACGATCTTGGTCGCCATGAGTATGGCCATGAGCTGACCGATCTCGACCTCGTCGAAGCCGCGGTTCTGCAGGAACAGGCCCCAGTAGGGCACCAGGCCGCCCAGCAGCGAGAAGTAGAAGAAATAGAAGGCCGACAGGCGCCAGTACGGCATCAGCGTGTGCGTGTCCGCCCGCTCAGCAACCGGCCAGCGGCGGAATCACCGGCGTCTCGGGATGCACATCGGCATTCTGACCGCGATGACGCAGGGCGTGGTCCATGAGCACGATGGCCAGCATGGCCTCGACGATGGGCACCGCGCGGATGCCCACGCAGGGATCGTGCCGCCCCTTGGTGATGACGTCGGTGCTGTCGCCATGCACATCCACCGTCTGCCCGCCCAGGCGGATGCTGGAGGTCGGCTTGAAGGCCACCCGCGCGACGATGTCCTGGCCGCTGGAGATGCCGCCCAGGATGCCGCCGGCGTTGTTCGACAGATAGCCCTCGGGGCTCATCTGGTCGCGATGCTCGGTGCCTTTCTGCGCCACCGAATCGAACCCGGCGCCGATCTCCACGCCCTTGGCCGCGTTGATGCTCATCAGGGCGTGCGCGATATCGGCGTCCAGGCGGTCGAACACCGGCTCGCCCCAGCCCGGCGGCGTCCCGTTGGCCACCACCGTGACCTCGGCGCCGATCGAATCGCCCTCCTTGCGCAGCGCGTCCATGTAGGCCTCCAACTCCGGCACCTGGGCCGCGTCGGGCCAGAAGAAGGGGTTGGACTCCACCGGATCCCACTGGAAGGCGGCGGGACGGATCGGGCCCAGCGCCGAGAGATAGCCGCGGATGCGTATGCCATAACGCTCGCCCAAGTATTTCTTGGCCACCGCGCCCGCGGCCACGCGCATCGCCGTCTCGCGTGCCGAGGAACGCCCGCCGCCACGATAGTCACGAATGCCGTACTTCTGGATGTAGGTATAGTCGGCATGCCCCGGGCGGAACTTCTGCGCAATCTCGCCGTAGTCCTTGGAGCGCTGGTCGGTGTTGTGGATAATCATCCCGATCGGCGTGCCGGTGGTGCGGCCCTCGAACACGCCCGAGAGGATCTGCACCTCGTCCGGCTCGCGCCGCTGCGTGGTGTGCCGGGTCTTGCCCGGCCGGCGGCGTTCCAGATCGGGCTGGATATCCGCCTCGGACAGGGCCATCCCCGGCGGACAACCGTCGATGATGCAGCCGATGGCCGGACCGTGGCTTTCGCCGAACGAGGTGACCGTGAAGAGTTTTCCGATGGTATTTCCTGACATGATCCACCAAGGTTGATGCTCTGATGCGCGCTCGCGGGTCCGTATTAGAACATATCCCGGGCCGGGACCGGATGCCTGCCCGGCCACAGACCGGACGCTGAACCCGTGGCCGATCGCAGGATCCTGGTGCTCGCCACCACCTTTCCACGCTGGGCGCGGGACCGCGAACCGCCCTTCGTGTTCGAACTCTGCCGGCGGCTCGACGGATTCGAGGTCCACGTCATCGCCCCGCATGCCGAGGGGGCTGCCCTCGAGGAGACCTTGGACGGAGTGCATGTCCACCGCTTCCGATATGCGCCCGCCCGCTGGGAAAGACTGGCCTATCAGGGCGGCATCACGGCGAACCTGAAAAAATACCGGCTCAACTATCTGCTACTGCCCTTGTTCCTGCTCTCCATGCTGCTTCGCGCCCATCGGGTCGCCCGGGCGCACGACATCCACCTGATCCATGCGCATTGGATCATCCCGCTCGGCCTGATCGGCGCCCTGCTCAAACGCCTACTGCCCGGTGACAACCGCCTGCTGATCACCGCGCACGGCGGCGATGTCTATGCCCTGCGCGGCGGTCTGTTCGCGCGCCTGCGGCGTCTGGCCAGCCGGCATGCGGACCGGATCACCGTCGTCAGCCAGGCCATGCGACAGACCGCCGTCCGTGAAAACTGGCACCGGCACGAGGCCATCGAGGTGATCCCCATGGGCACCGATCTGCGACATCTTTTCGTACCCCGCCCGCGGCCACCCGGACCGCCGGGAGTGATATTCGCGGGCCGACTGGTCGAAAAAAAGGGCGTGCAACACCTGCTCGCCGCCCTGCCCCTCGTGCTGCGGCAGATCCCCGAATGCCATCTCACCATCGCCGGCGACGGCCCCCTCCTGCCGGCGCTGAAGCAGCTGGCCCAACAGCTGGGGCTGTCCGACCGGGTCAACTTTCACGGGGCCTACCAGCAACAAGAACTACCCGACATCCTGGCCCGCTCCGATATCGCCGTGCTGCCTTTCGACCGCGGCGAAGACGGCGATATGGAAGGGCTGGGCCTCACCATCATCGAGGCCATGGGCTGTGGCATCCCGGTCATCGCCGGGGATGTACCCGCAGTCCACGACATCATCACAGACCAGCAGACCGGCCTGCTGGTCGATGCGCGACGGCCGGAGCAACTGGCGGAGAAGATCGTCACACTGCTGAAGGATCCGGACATGGCCCAAGAAATGGCAGCGCGCGCGCGACAACATGCTTTGAGAATGGTGGACTGGGATGTTGTCGCAAGCCGTTATCGGCAGGCACTAGAGACATTCCGGAAGCTACGAAAGGTTTTTTGATCAATGCCCCCGCCATTCAGACAGTTCAATCAATACTTTCAGGGTTCGCGACAACCCGTATCAGATCTCCCTTCTTCAGAGCAATCAACATCATGCGTAATGAACCAAAACCGTAGCGATGATCCTGTCCATCTTTGCCTGATCTCTCAAGCAACATCAGGCGAGACAAATAGGCCATATACAATCGGGTGACATACTTTTTGGACACCCCATAGCGTCCCGTACCCATCGAAAAAAACCGGTTGATTACCCGTCTCAACCCGTGGAAGTGGTAGAACACCAGGCGGCTATCATCGACAAACCAATGACCATTATTCACTGCAATGGTCTGATATCTCGCAATATTCCAAGGCGCCACGCCAACGCCAGGATTCCTGCTTATCACAAGCCGATCACCATATCTGTCAGGCCACTCGTCCAGATATTTCTGGTCAGCAAATTTTCCATCCTCCAGGCGATCATAGCACCATTCCAGGCACTGCTCCCGCCACCGCCTCAGACAGGCAAGCCCGGTATCATCACCCCGGAAAGACTGACATTGCACATTGAACCGGCCATATGCTTCCAACTCCTTGAGCCTTTCAGGGAACCGATGCTCGGTAGTGAAAATCGATTTTTCGTCCAACTCATCGAATATCGCCTCCGGAGAGGAGAAAAACATCAAGTCCGCGTCCAGATAGGTCACAAGGCCACATTGAAAATGCTCAAGCACATATAAAGGCAATATCGGACTGAGCGTGAAGTAATACTCCACGAGAGACCGATCACTCTTTGCCTTCAACAACTCAGAATCCCAGGCCTCCACATCGCGCAGACGGATGGGAACGATCGTTTGCTTGCCGAGATCAGTGAGCACCTCATGCGTGCGATCATCCAGACACAAGACATAGAAGCGAAAATCCCCTTCGCTATGCCTCTCCAGCGACTGATGCAGCACCAAGCCTCTGGCCAGATAGTTACTGTCGAAATAGGTGCAATAATGGCGGACGGGCGGTTGGCTCATTGCCATTCCCCAATGGCCTGAATGACGGCGTCTGCCTGTGCATCCGAAAGCTCTGGAAACATAGGCAGGCTCAGGATCTCGCGGACACAGCTTTCAGTCTCCGCCAATGATACAGGCGCATATTCAGGCATGGCGTAGGCCGGCATCCCATGCGCCGCCCTGGGATAATGGATTGCGCAGCCGATTTCCCTTGCACGCAGGTGCGCCGCAAGCTCGTCGCGGCGCTTCGATCGAATCACGAACTGATGCCAGACATGTGTTGTATCTGCCGCCACGAATGGCAAATGAATGCCATCTACTTGGGAAAGTCCCTCCAGATATCGCAGGGCAATTTGGGCGCGGCTGGCATTCATCGCATCCAGATACCGAAGCTTCACCCGCAGAATCGCCGCCTGAAGTTCGTCCAGACGGCTGTTTACACCCTCTACCTGACTGATGCGTTCCTCGTCCCAGCCATATTGCCGCAAGGCGTACAGGCGTTCAGCGGCCTGGGCATCATGGGTCACGACCGCGCCACCATCTCCAAGCGCCCCGAGATTTTTTGTAGGGTAGAAACTAAAGGCGCCCGCATGCCCCCAGGTGCCAGCACGCCGTTCATCCAGCGCTGCCCCATGGGCCTGCGCACAATCCTCGATCACCAACAGATC
>JALVTT010000122.1 GCA_027024025.1 Sedimenticola sp. | reverse complement strand
GTACCGGGTGCCGGGCCTGGCCCGCCATCTGGGCGCGGACGGCACCCTGTACACCGCGGTCGGCTGTCCCGAGTGCGGCGGGACCGGCTATCACGGCCGCACCGCCATCCAGGAACTGCTGGTCATCGACGACGATCTGCGCCAGCTCATCCTGGCCCGCGAGGAGGCCCAGCGCATCGAGGCCGCAGCCTGCGAGCGCGGCATGCGCACCATGTACGACGAGGGCCTGCGCAAGGCGGCGGCCGGCATCACCAGCGTGGAAGAGGTGCTGCGGGTGATCCAGGAGGTCTGATCGCGATGCCGGTGTTCCACTACAAGGCGGTGACCGCCAGCGGCGAGGTGATCGAGGGTCAGCGCGAGGACCAGGACGTGGCCGACGTGATCGCCTGGCTTCAGGACTCCGGCTATATCCCGCTGCGTGCCGAGCCGGTGGAGAAGGCCCGGCGGCGCCTGGACCTGTCGCTGCTGCGCGGCCGGGGCCGGCGCCTGGGACACAAGGCCCTGGCGGATCTGACCGAGGAACTGGCGGTGCTGATCCGCTCCGGCATCCCGCTGGAGGAGGCGCTGCAGATCGCGCGCGACACCAGCCACCAGGAGACGGCGCGCGCCCTGCTCGACAGCGTGCTGGACCGGGTGCGCAACGGCATGGCCTTCTCCGCCGCGCTGGAGGCCGAGGGGTCGGTGTTTCCGCCGCTGTATGTCAATATCGTCAAGACCTCCGAGGCCTCGGGCTCGCTGGAGCAGGGCCTGGCCCAGCTCAGCGAATACCTGCAGAGCGAGGGCCGCATGCGTGACGAGATCACCTCGGCGCTGATCTATCCCATGGTCCTGCTGGTGGTCGCGGTGATCTCCATCGGCCTGATCCTGACCTATGTGGTGCCCAAGATCTCGGAGCTGTTCATCGGTTATGAGGATATGCTGCCCCTGTCCACCCTGTTCGTGATCTCGGCGGCCGACTTTCTCGGCCACTACTGGTGGGCCCTGCTGCTGGCGGTGCTGGTACTGCTGCTGGTGCTCCGCCAGCAGTTGCGCAACCCGCGCGGCCGCCTGCGCTGGGACAGCGCGCTGCTGCGCCTGCCGCTGCTCGGCGATCTGCTGGCCAAGACCGAGGTCGCGCGGCTCAGCCGCAGTCTGGCGACCATGCTGGGCAACGGGGTGCCGCTGATCGAGGCCCTGCCGCTGGCGCGCGGCGCCATGAGCAACCGGGCCCTGGCCGGGGTGGTGGAGGCCGGGGTGGACCGGCTCAAGGACGGCGGCAGTTTTGCCTCGGTGTTCGCCGATTCGCCGTTTTTTCCCTCCCTGGCGCTGCAGCTGATCACGGTGGGGGAGCGCACCGGCGAGCTGGACAAGATGCTGGCGCGCGTGGCGGTGGTGTATGAAAACGAGGTGAGCAAGGCCGGCAAGCGCCTGCTGGCGGTCCTGGAGCCCTTGCTCATCGTTGGATTGGGCGTGGTGATCGGGGCGATCATCATGTCGATCATGGTGGCGATCATCAGTGTCAATGATCTGCCCTTGTAGCCGCGCGCGCGGCCTGAACTGGACCAAGGTGAGGATGTGAAAACAGGAAAACATGTACGAGGGAAACGGGCCCGCTCGGGCTTCACCCTGATCGAACTGCTGGTGGTGCTGGTGGTGCTGGGCCTGCTCGCGGGCCTGGTCGGGCCGCAGGTGATGAAGCATCTGGGCGAGTCCAAGTCCAAGACGGCCAAGCTGCAGATCGAGGAGATCGCCTCGGGGCTGGATATGTTCCGGATCGACATGAACCGCTATCCCAGCAACGACGAGGGGCTCAGGGCCCTGGTCGAGAAGCCGACCGGGCTGGATGCCTGGAACGGTCCCTATCTGCGCAAGCGGGTGGTGCCCACCGATCCCTGGGGCCAGCCCTATCACTACGAGTATCCCGGCGAACACGGGGACTTCGATCTGTATTCCTACGGCGCCGACCAGAAGGAGGGCGGCACCGGCGAGAACCGGGATCTGCACAGCTGGGACTGAGCGGGATGAACTGAGATGCACAGGGCACGCACATACCGGACCACAGGCAACGCCGCGGCGGGCTTCACCCTGGTCGAGATCCTGGTGGTGCTGGTGCTGATGGGCCTGGTGACCGCCCTAGCCATCCCTTCCTTCGCCGGCCGTTCGCAGTCGCTGCAGGCGCGCGAGGCGGCGCGGCACCTCTACCAGGTCCTGCAGTCCGCGCGCAGCCAGGCCATCACCACCGCCAATCCGGTGAGCCTGCTGCTCGATTACCGCCAGCAGCTGCTGCAGCTGGAGCAGGAGACCGCCTACGAGCTGCCCCGGGACATGCGCATCCGCGCCCGGGGCGCGCCCGCCACGCAGACGCTGACCTTCTACCCGGACGGCAGCGCCAGCCCGGCGGCCTTCCGCCTGGAGGCCGCGGGCCGCACCTTCCGCTACACCATCGAGCCCCTGACCGGGAGGATCGGATTCGATGTCGATCGCAGGCACGGTTAGCGTCGGACGGCCGGGCCGCCGGTTGCGCGGGGCCGCGGGCTTCACCCTGATCGAGGTGCTGGTGGCCACCGCCATCCTGGCCGCGGTCATGACCGCCGCCATGGCGGTGTATTCCTCCAGCCTGGCCGGCAGCGCCCGGCTCGGCGGCTATCAGCGCGCGATGGAGATCGCGCGCGACCGCATGGCGCGTCTCGGCACCCGTTTCGATATCACGGCCTCGCGCAGCGCCGGCGAGACCGATGACGGCTATCGCTGGCAGACCCGGGTCAGGCCCTACACGCCGGTCACGGACGGGCTGAGCCAGGCGGTGGGCAGCCTCCAGCCCTACGAGGTGAGCGTGACGGTCAGCTGGACCCGCGGCGCGCATCCGTATCACTTCGATCTGCATTCCATGCGTCTGGGGCGGTCGCCATGAGCACGCGGCGCGCCAATGCCGGTTTCACCCTGGTCGAGATGCTGGTCGCGATCAGCATCGTGGTGCTGGTGGTGCCGCTGGCGATCCAGGGCGTGCAGACCGGCCTGGGGGCCTGGGAGCGGGTGGCGCGCCAGGCCGATAGCGGCGACTGGCGCCGCTCGGCGCTGCGCGTGATCCGCAACCAGCTGGGCAACGCCCTGCCGCTGCAGGGGCAGGTCTCGGTCATGGACAAGCACGTGGTGTTCAAGGGCGAGCCGCATGCCCTGGAGTTCGTCTCGCGTCTGCCGCGCGGCGTGCAGGGGGGCGGGGTCTATCTCAACCGCATCGAGATCGCCGACCGTCGGGGCGAGCGCGTGCTGCGCCTGTCCTACCGCCCCTTCGAGCGCGGCAGCCGCGCGCGGCGCGACGATGGTGGGGCGGCCGATGTGATCCTGCTACATGATCTGGTCTCGATGGACCTGCGCTATTTCGGGCGCGGTCAGCGGCTCAATCGCGCGGCCTGGCATTATGACTGGAAGCGCCAGCTCGATCTGCCGCAGCGCGTGGAGCTGAAGATCGTCTATCGCCGGCAGGGCCGGGAACAGCGGCTCTCGCTGCAGGTGCCGATCTACGCCTCGGCCCGGGAGGAGATCTGATGGCCGCGCCGCTCATGTCGGGGACAAGGCGCAGCCAGCGCGGCGTGGTGCTGATCGCGGTGCTGTGGGTGGTGGTCATCCTGATGCTGGTGGCCACCGGGGTGACCGGGAAGTACCGCACCGAGCAGCGCATCACCCGCAACGCGCTGGACGCCACCCGGGCCTGGTACGCGGCCGAGGGGGGGATCTATTACGCCCTTTCACGATTGGAACACTATTTGGGGCAGGGTCAGGCGCGAGCCCAGCTACCCGATGTGCATCTGGTTCTGGGTGATGCTTCGGTGAACATTGAGATCCAGGACGAGCGTGGAAAGGTGGATCTCAATACCGCCCAAGGCCAGTTGATCCGTGGCGTGTTTCTGGGCGCGGGCCTGCCCTTCGATCAGGCCGACCGCCTCAGCGACGCCATCCTGGACTGGCGCGACGCGGATGATCTACGCCACCCGCACGGGGCCGAGGCCGGTGATTACCGGCGCGAGGGCTACGGCCACGGCCCGCGCAATGCCGACTTCGAGACCGTGGACGAGTTGAAGCAGGTGCTCGGCATGACGCCGGAGATCTATGAGCGGGTCAGGCCGGCCTTCACTGTGTATTCTGGTGCGCCCGACATCAATCCCCAGGCAGCCCCGGCGTTGGTGTTGCGTGCGCTGCCGGGGATAGAGCCGGAAATGTTGCGTGGCTATCTGGATGCGCGCCGCCAGAATCAGGCCGAGGGGCTGCCGCCCCCGCCCTTTCCGCTGGGCAACAGTCCCTATGTGTCGGACCAGGTCGGGCCCGCCTACAGACTGAAGGCGCGCGCCCGCGTGGGTGGGCAGGCCGAGGCCCGGGTGAGCGCGATCGTGATCCGGGAGGCCGCCACGGGCGACGAGCGCATGCGCATCGCGGCCTGGAACTCCTATGGGGAACTTTGATCGACGGGCATCGGTTAATGCGAGAGGAACAGCTGTCATGGCAGATCAGGTATTGAACCCCAGTGCGCAGACACCGCCAGATGCCGGAGGCGGTCCGGCCGTGTCCCGGCGGGGCCCGGGCCCGGTGCGGCGTTTCTTCGACTGGTGGCTAGGGGAGTTGAAGGGTCTGCTGCCGCACGCGCTCAAGCGGCTGGTGGGCATGGCAAACCGGACACTGGTGGTCGATCTCGTCTCCGAACAGATGCGGGTTCGGCTGTGGAGGGGCGACCGCTGTCAGGACCTGGGCTGGCAGCCCTTGCTGCGCGAGGCGGGACAGGAGGGGGGGGGCGGCGATGTCGCGGCCCTCGCTGCTCGAGTGGACACGCGCCTGGTGCGCGTGCCGCGCGATCAGGTGCTGGTGCGTGACGTGGTGCTACCGCTGGCCACCGAGGGCAATCTGCGCGAGGTGTTGGGTTTCGAGATGGACCGGCTTACACCATTCAAGGTGGGTCAGGTGGCCTATGACTACATTAAGCGCCAGCGCAATATCGCTGATGGCACGGTCAAGGCCAGACTCTATGTGGTCCCGAAGGAGCGTCTTCGTTTCTGGGTCGATCGACTGAAGATGATGGGTATTCATCCCAGCGCGTTGAGTGTCATTCCCGACGAGGCTGACCTGGCCGCGCCCATCATACCGTTCCAGCCCAATCTGTTAGGTGACAGGGAGATTCCGCGCGTAACATCGCCGAGCAGCCGTGTATTGCGGATCCTTGCCTGGCTGATATTACTGCTTGCCACAACGGCGGTATTGCTGCCGATTTGGAGCCAGTATCGCTATATTACACGCTTGGAGCAGGCAATCGCCCAAGTACGGGCTGATGTAATGAAATCACGCCAGCTATCGGCTCAGCGTAAGCAGGTGTTCGAAGACTACCGTTTCGTGCGGCGCCATCGCGCGGTAGCCTATCGGGTTATCGATGGGCTTAAGGAGCTGACTCGGGTACTGCCGGATGATACCTGGCTGAACCGGCTACAGGTCAACCGCGATTGGATTGGCATGCAAGGAGAATCAGCGGATGGTTCGAAGGTATTATCGCTGATCGAGAATTCGCCACTGTTCGAGCAGACCCGGTTCGTGGCGCCTGTGGTTAGGGTGCCTGGCAGGGGGACTGATCGATTCAATGTGCGAGCGCGTTTTGTAGGTAAGAAAAAAACGTGAATATCGAATTGACTCCATTGCAGAGCCGTCTGGCCGCCATCGCATTACTCGTGGCTCTGCTGCTTTTGGCCTATCTAGTGCTGGTGCGGCCACTATTGGCCGGCTACCACGAGAATCAGGCGCGCATCGAATTGTTGGAGAAACGGCTGACAGACTATCGTCGCCTAGCGGCCCAATCTCCCGCCATCCGCGCGCAATTGCGGCGCGCCCGTCATGGCCTTGATCAGGCGGGTTATTTCCTTAACAGGCCGTTGAAAATAACCCGACTGAAGGGGCCCTTCTGGCGGCCAGCAGCGGATGAAGCACGGCGGCTCCTACCCTCTGGCCGGAAATTGGC
>JALVTT010000121.1 GCA_027024025.1 Sedimenticola sp. | reverse complement strand
TGTCGCCGCATCAGGCCCGGGGCACGCCCGGCATGGCCCCGGTGCTGGCCCTGTGCGCGCAGGCCGGGCGCGTCGCCCGCCTGCTGCGCCGCCGCGGCTTCCAGACCCAGCGCCGGGCGCCCCTGCCCACCCCGCTGGGCCTGCTGTGGAGCGCCTGGCGCAAACGCTGAGGTCAGGTGATAGAATCGCGGCTTTCCGCAGACACCAGAGCCGTATCCGACCATGCCATTCCCCAGCGACTACCAGCCCGCACCCGACCTGCTGAAAGACCGCGTCATCCTCGTCACCGGCGCCGGAGACGGCATCGGCCGGGCGATGGCCAGGGCCGCCGCCGCGCATGGCGCCACCGTGATCCTGCTGGGCAAGACGGTCAGCAAGCTCGAGGCCGTGTACGACGAGATCGAACAGGCCGGCGGGCCGCAACCGGCGATCTATCCGCTCAATCTGGAAGGCGCCACCCCGGCCGACTACGACCAGCTGGCGCTGACCCTGGAGGGCAATTTCGGGCGTCTGGACGGGTTGCTGCACAACGCCGCCATGCTGGTCTATCTGTCGCGCCTCAAGGATCACGAGATCGAGGACTGGCTGCGCATCATGCAGGTCAATCTGAACGCCCCCTTCATGCTGACCCAGGCCTGCCTGGACCTGCTGTCGCGTTCCGGGGACGCCAGCGTGGTGTTCACCAGTGACTCGGCGGGCCCGGCGCACAAGCCCTACTGGGGCGCCTACGGCGTGAGCAAGTGCGGCATCGAATGCATGGCCCAAACCTGGGCGCAGGAACTGGCGCGCACCCCGGTGCGGGTCAACCTGGTCGATCCCGGCCCCACCCGCACCGCCCTGCGCAAGCGCGTCTTTCCCGCCGAGGACGCCAGCCAGCTCAAGACCCCGGACGCGCTGGCGCCGCTGTATCTTTGGCTGCTCGGTCCCGACAGCCACGGGGTGCGCGGCGAGAAGCTGAGCGCCTGACAACGCCTGTGGCGAGCCCGGCCGTGGCGGAGTAGGATGTGCCGGATCACCCCGAGCAACCATGACAGGGCCTGAGAAGCCGTGCACCTGAGCGTCATCAGCCGCATCATCGGATTCTTCTCCATGGGGTTCAGCGCCACCATCCTGATCCCCCTGCTGGTGTCGCTGATCTACCAGGACGGCGAGACCGACAACTTTCTGCTGTGCTTCGGCATCACCCTGGGCGCTGGCCTGGCCTTCTGGCTGCCGACCCGCTCGCAGCGCACCGAGCTGGCCACCCGGGACGGCTTCATCATCGTGGCCCTGTTCTGGTCCTTCATCAGCCTGCTGGCCAGTCTGCCCTTCGTGTTCAGCCAGCACATGCCGCTCACCGACGCCCTGTTCGAATCGGTCTCGGCCTTCACCACCACCGGCGCCACCGTGATGTCCGGCCTGGACGGGATGCCGCGCTCCCTGCTGTTCTACCGCCAGCAGCTGCAGTGGTTCGGCGGCATGGGCATGATCGTGCTGGCGGTCGCCATCCTGCCCATGATCGGCATCGGCGGCATGCAGCTCTACCGCGCCGAGGCCCCCGGCCCGCTGAAGGAGGAAAAGCTCACCCCGCGCCTGGAACAGACCGCGCGCACCCTTTGGCTGCTGTATGTGGGCATCACGGTGGCCAACGCCTTCGCCTACTGGCTGGCGGGCATGAGCGGTTTCGACGCCATCGCGCACGCCTTCAGCACCGTGTCCACCGGCGGCTTCTCCACCCATGACGCCAGCCTCGGTTACTTCGGCAGCCCGCTGATCGAGGGCATCGCGGTGGTGTTCATGATGCTCGGGGCGATCAACTTCAGCATCCATTACATCGCCTTCCGCAACCGCGATCTGCGCGCCTACTGGCGCAACACCGAGGTCCGCACCTTTCTGCTGGTGGTGCTCGCGGCGATCACCCTGGTGACCCTGATGCTGTTCTCCAGCAAGGGCTACGGGGCCTTCGGACCGGATCTGCGCAATGCCACCTTCGAGGTGGTCTCGGTGATCACCAGCACCGGCTATGGCACCGTGGACTTCAGCGGCTGGCCGGATTTTCTGCCGGTGTTCCTGATCTTCATCAGCTTCATCGGCGGCTGCGGCGGCTCAACCGCCGGCGGGCTCAAGGTGATGCGGGTGATCCTGCTGGTGCAGATGGGCTACCGCGAGATCCGGCGCCTGATCCACCCGCGCGCCCTGTTCTCGGTACGCATCGACAACAAGGTGGTCTCCTCGCGCACCATCGAGGCGGTGTGGGGCTTCTTCGCCATGTACATCGTGTCCTTCGGCATCCTGATGCTGGCGATGATCCACAGCGGCCTGGACCAGGTCTCGGCCTTCTCGGCCATCGCCACCTGCATGAACAACCTGGGTCCCGGCCTGGGCCAGGTGACCAGCAGCTTCGCCTCGGTGAGCGAGGGCGGCAAGCTGATCGCGGTGGTGGCGATGTTGCTTGGACGCCTGGAAGTGTTCACTATACTGGTACTCCTGACGCCGGAGTTCTGGCGCAAATAGACAGCCCCAGGGGGGCAAGGCCATGTTCGAACAGCCCGTCTCCACCAGCGACGCCCTCGGCAAGCTGATTCTGCGCCTGTCACTGGGCGGCCTGCTCCTGATGCACGGTATCGACAAGATCCTGCACCCACAGGCGATCGCCTTCATCTCCCAGCAACTGGCCAATGCGCACCTGCCGGGCTTTCTGGTGTACGGGGTCTATGCCGGCGAGGTCGCCGCGCCGCTGATGCTGATCTTCGGCGTGTTCTCGCGCCTGGCCGGCGTGCTGGTGGTGATCAACATGGCCTTCGCCCTGTTCCTGGTGCATCGCGCCCAGTTCCTGCTGCTCGGCCCGCACGGCGGCTGGCAGCTCGAGCTGCAGTGGTTCTACCTGGCCTGCGGCCTGGTGGTGGCGCTGATCGGCGGCGGGCGCTACGCCCTGCTCAGGGACTGAGCGTCACCCTCACTCCATCAGATCGACCTTGAAGCCGCGCGCCTGCAGCACCTCGGTGCGGTGCTGCAGATAGCGCTGGAAGCTGGGCTGATAGCGATAGGCCCCGCTGACCACGTAATCCAGCGCGCCCTGGAAATGGTAGGTGCGCAGATAGGCCTCGGTGCGAAACACCTCTCTGCCCGAGGTATCGAAGAACACCAGGCTGGGGGCGTACTGGATGCCCAGCTCGCGCGCCCAGTCGCTGAGTTTCATCTCGCGCCCGTCCGGGGTCTGCACCGGCTCGTCGGACCACATGTCCGCGATGGCGGTGTCCAGGCCGGTCAGCGAGACCGCCACGGCCCGGTTCTTCAGCAGGTCGTTGTGCAGCTCGTCGCATTCGGCGCAGACCTTCTGCTCGAAGAACACCACCAGCGGTCGATGGCTGTCACGACGCGCGTCTTTCAGGCGCAACGGATGCGGCAGCGAATCGGCCAGGGTATGCAGCTGCCCGCTGGCCTTGACCGGCGAGACGCTGGCGTAATAGCTGCGGAAGTCCTGTTTCTGCTCGTGGTGCCCGGCCACATAGTCCAGCGCCACCGAAAACTTGTGCGGCTCGAAATAGCCGTTGATGCGCAACACCACCCGGCCCTTCTCGTCCAGCATCAGCAGGGTCGGGGTGTACTGCACCCGAAGCGCGCGCGCGAAGCGTTTCTCGGTGGTGGCCCGGCCCTTGAGGTCGGTCACCTCGCGGTCGCCCCAGATGTTCACCGCCACCACATCGAAATTTTTCCGGGTCTTTTGCGCGATGGCGCGGTTGCCGAAGTTGTCCCGCAACAGGCGTGCGCAATAGGGACAGCCGTCCTGGTAGAAATACAGGATCAGCCGCTTGCCCTCGGCCGCCGCCTCGGCCACGTCCTCGCGCAGGTCGAGAAAGGAATCCTTGAACCAGTCCGGCTTCTCCTGGTAACCGGGGTTGACCCCGCCCTGCAGCGCCTCCTGCGCCTGCGCCGGAACGGCCAGCCACAACAGAACCAACATCATGAACAATCGCTTCATCTCTCCTCCACCGTAGATAGTAAGCCCCCCCTCCCAAGCTCCCCCCGCACGCGGGGGGGGGAGGAGCAGGCCTGGTTCCGGCCGGCGTGACGCCGGCGCTCCCGGAGGCGAACCGGATCCGTCAAATCTTGGCTATCCCGTCATTTGGTTAAAGTTCTGACGCCACTGGTCGAAAACCATTCCCAGGAAGCGCTTTCACGCGCGCGCCGGGCAGCCGGCAGATCCGGCCTCATATGCCTGCCGCCGACGACGACATTTTGCCGTCGCGGCCCAAGACGGAAATCTATCTATATGTTTTTACGGCACTTTTTATTTCTGGCACAAGTCTCGCATAATGCTCGGTGACAACGGCCTGGCAAAAGGGACACTGTAATGCACACCTCAACTCAGGACATCGACACGGGCAGCGCGGCCCACGAGGCAATGCCGGTACACGGCTCTGTGACCCCCTCCGACCCCGAGTCGCTGGGCTCCAAGGTCCTGGAACTGTCCGGCATCCTGCAGACCACCCTGGACGTGGAGCAGCAGATCCAGCTGTTCGCCAAGGCGATACAAGCTTACCTCAGTATCGACGGCATGGAATACCACAGCCCCGACATCGGCCACCCGCTCAGGCTGGGCGACGACGCCACCCACCGCGCCACCTACGACCTGCAACTGGAGGAGCGCGATCTCGGCAGCCTGCGGGTGTTCCGCGACATTCCCTTCACCGAAAACGAACTGAAACTGCTGGAGAACCTGCTGTGCGGCCTGGTCTATCCGCTGCGCAACGCGCTCAGCTACCTGGACGCGCTGCGCCTGGCCTCGCACGACCCGCTGACCGGGGTGCAGAACCGCCTGGCCCTGGAGCAGGCCCTCAGGCGCGAGGTCGATCTGGCCCGGCGTCAGCAGGCGCCGCTGTCCATGCTGGTGATCGACGCCGACCATTTCAAACGCTTCAACGATCGGTACGGACACGCCTTCGGCGACGATGTGCTGCGCGCCCTGGCCAACGCGGCCTCGGCCACGGTGCGCCGCAGCGACCTGCTGTTCCGCTTTGGCGGCGAGGAGTTCGTGGTGCTCGCCTCGCACACCAACCGCGAAGGCGCCACCCTGCTCGCCGAGCGCATCCGCGAGGCGGTGGCGGCCATCCAGACCGTGCGCGGACGCGACATCACCCTGTCGGTCAGCATCGGCGTGGCCGAGTTGCAGAACGGCGAGGACGCCGACAGCCTGTTCGAGCGCGCCGACGAGGCCGTCTACCAGGCCAAGGAGGCCGGCCGCAACCGGGTCGCGGTGGGCTGAAGGGTGAGGCGGCGGCAGGCCGCCGCGGTCAATCCGCGCGCCGCGGGCAGTCCCGCGCCAGGCCGCACTGCTCGCACAGCGGCCGCTTGCGGCAGGCCTGTTTGGCGTGTTCCACGATCAGGGCGTGATACTGCCTGAACATGGCCACATCCGGCGGCAACGCCCGCTCGAAACCCCGGCGCAGGGTCTCGTAATCTTCATCACCACGCGCCAGCCTGTGACGCGCCAGCAGACGCCGGGTATAGACATCGATCACGAACACTGGCCTGTCCAGGGCGTAGAGCAGGATATCGTCGGCCGTCTCCGGGCCGATGCCCCGGACCCCGAGCAGGGCCGGACGCAGGGTCTCCAGCGGACGCTCCGCCAGCGCCTCCAGCCCGCCCTCGCGCCGCAGAAAGCGGCACAGCTCGCGCAGCCGGTCGGCCTTGATATTGAAATACCCCGAGGGCCGGATCAGCTCCGCCAGGCGCGCCCGCGGCAGGGCCAGCATCGTCTGCAGATCCAGCGCGCCGGCCTCGCGCAGCCGCGCGATGGCGCGCTCGACATTGGACCAGTTGGTGTTCTGGGTGAGCACCGCACCCACCGCCACCTCGAAGGGCGTGTCGGCCGGCCACCACTGCTGCGGCCCGTGCAAGCGCAGCAGACGCCGGTAGAGAGACAGCAGCGATTCGGCGGTGGGGCGGAACGCCTCAGTCGCCATCGCCGTCGCGGGGCGCACGGCGCCGCCAGGGCGAGACCCGCGCCGGCTTGCCGTGGACCTTGTTGCGCGCCAGGCGCTGGCCGGGTCTGACCAGCGTGCCCCAGGGCCGGTCGGCGCGCATGCCGACCGCGGCCAGCAGGGCCTTGCGCTCGTTCTTGTCCAGCTCGCGCCACTGGCCGGCCTTGACCGCGCTGTCCAGGATCACCGGCCCGTAACGCACCCGCTTGAGACGCGACACGGTCGCGCCCACCGCCTCCCACAGACGCCGCACCTCGCGCTTGCGGCCTTCCATGATGACCACGTGGAACCAGTGGTTGCTGCCCTCGCCGCCGGAATCGACCACGTCCTCGAAGCGGGCCGTGCCGTCCTCCAGCGGCACCCCGGTGACCAGCTGCCGGATCATGTCCTCGGTGACCTCGCCGTGGACCCGTACCGCGTACTCGCGGTCGATCTGGTAGCGCGGATGCATCAGGCGGTTGGCCAGCTCGCCGTCGTTGGTCAGCAGCAGCAGGCCGGCGCTGTTCACGTCCAGGCGGCCGACGCTGATCCAGCGCCCCTGCGGCGGCCGGGGCAGCCGCTGGAATACGGTGCGGCGGCCCTCGGGGTCGTGGCGCGTGACCACCTCGCCCTCGGGCTTGTTGTAGAGGATGACGAAGCGCTCGCGCCCGGAGAGACGCTTGTGCCCCACCGGACGGCCGTCGATCTCGATGCGGTCATCGGCGCTGGCGCGCGCGCCCAGGCGGGCGGTGCGGCCGTTGACCCGGACCCGCCCGTCGCGGATCCACTGCTCGATCTCGCGGCGCGAGCCCAGCCCGGCGTTGGCCAGGAATTTCTGCAGGCGCTCGCCCCCGGGCTCAGGCATCCGCGCGCTCCGCGGCCGTCTCGGTCTCGGTCTCGGCTTCGGCTTCGGCTTCGGCTTCGGCTTCGGCTTCGGCTTCGGCTTCGGCAGGATTGTCGTCCGCCGCGGCCTGTTCCGCCGCCTGCGCCTCGGCCTGGTCCGGGTCGCCCAGCTCCAGCTCGCGGTTGATCTCGTCCAGGTCGCGGATCTCGGCCAGGGTGGGCAGCTCGTCCAGCGACTTGAGGTTGAAATAGTCCAGGAACTCACGCGTGGTGCCGTACAGGGAGGGCTTGCCCGGCACGTCCCGCTGCCCCACCACGCGGATCCATTCACGCTCCATCAGGGTCTTGATGATGTTGGAGCTGACCGAGACGCCACGGATGTCCTCGATCTCGCCGCGCGTGATGGGCTGGCGGTAGGCGATCAGCGCCAGGGTCTCCATCAGGGCGCGCGAATAGCGCGCCGGGCGCTCGCTCCACAGGCGCGAAACCCAGGGCGATACGCTCTCGACCACCTGGATGCGCCAGCCGCTGGCGACCTCGCGGATCTCGATGCCGCGGCCCTGGTATTCCTCCTCCAGGGTCTTGAGCACCGCGCGCAGCTGCTTCTTGTCCGGGCATTCGGATTCGGTGAACAGGGACTGCAGATTGTCCAGCGACAGGGCCCCGCCGGCGGCGAGCAGGGCGGCTTCGACGATGTTCCTGAGATTGTCCGGGACTGCCATATCAGGCCCTCGCTTTGACATGGATGGCGGCGAAGGTCTCCGCCTGCACCAGTTCGATGAGTTGTTGCTTGATCAGTTCGAGTATCGCCATGAAGGTGACCACCACGCCCTGGCGGCCCTCGGCCAGGTCGAACAGATCGGTGAAATCGATGAAACGCTCGCTGTTGACCGTCTCCAGCACCCGGCTCATGCGCTCGCGCAGGGACAGGGGCTCGCGCGTGATCTGGTGGCTGCTGAACATATCGGCGCGGTGCAGCACGTCCTTCAGCGCCAGCAACACCTCGCGCAGGTCCACATCCGGCGGCGCCTGTTCGGTCTGCTTGTGCGGGGCCTCGACGCGCACCGGGAACACATCGCGCCCAAGCTGCGGCAGGGCGTTGATGTCCTCGGCCGCCTGCTTGAAGCGCTCGTATTCCTGCAGGCGCCGGATCAGCTCGGCGCGCGGATCGCCCTCCTCGTCCTCCTCCTCGACATTGACCCGGGGCAGCAGCATGCGCGATTTGATCTCGGCCAGCATGGCGGCCATGACCAGGTATTCCGCGGCCAGCTCGAAGCGCATCTCGCGCATCATCTCGATGTACTCGATGTACTGGCGGGTGATGTCGAAGATGGGGATGTCGAGGATGTCCAGGTTCTGGCGCCGGATCAGGTACAGCAGCAGGTCCAGCGGCCCCTCGAAGGCGTCGAGGAACACCTCCAGCGCGTCCGGCGGGATGTAGAGATCCTTGGGCAGGGTGTACTGCGGCTCCCCCGCCACCACGGCGAAGGGCATCTCCTCCTGCTGCGGCACCGGCGCCGGGGATGGCGCCTCGGGCGCGCTTCCGGTCTGTGTCTCCCGCGTGCTCAATCGTCCAGCGACATCACGTGCCGCACCTCGTCCATGGTCTCGCGGGCCACCTCGCGGGCGGCCTCGCAACCCTCGTTGATGATGTTGCGCACCAGCTCCGGCTGCGCCTCGTACTCGCGCGCGCGCGCCTGTATCGGCCGCAGTTCGTTCAGCACCGCGTCGATGATGGGCTGCTTGCATTCCAGACAGCCGATCCCGGCGGAGCGGCAGCCCTCCTGCACCCAGGTCTGCATCTGCTCGTCGGAATACACCTCGTGGAACTGCCACACCGGGCAATTCGCGGGATCGCCGGGATCGTTGCGCCGCACCCGCGCGGGATCGGTGGGCATGGTGCGCAGCTGTTTTTCGACCTCCTCCGGGCTGGCCCCCAGCGAGATGGTGTTGCCGTAGGACTTGGACATCTTCTGCCCGTCCAGGCCCGGCATCTTGGCCGCCTTGGTGAGCAGCGGCTGCGGCTCCGGCAGGATCACCTTGCCGCCGCCCTCGATGTAGCCGAACAGGCGGTCGCGGTCGGCCACGCCGATGTTCTGCTGGGCCTGCAGCAGGGCGCGCGCGGCGGCCAGCGCCTCCTCGTCACCCTTTTCCTGGTAGGCGCGGCGGTAGTTGTTGAACAGACGGGCGTTCTTCTTGCCCATCTTGCGGATCGCCTGTTCGGCCTTTTCCTCGAAGTCGGGCTCGCGACCGTAAAGGTGGTTGAAGCGGCGCGCCACCTCGCGGGTCAGCTCCACGTGCGCCACCTGGTCCTCGCCCACCGGCACCAGCCCGGCGCGATACACCAGGATGTCCGCCGACTGCAGCAGCGGATAACCCAGAAAGCCGAAGGTGGAGAGATCCTTTTCCTTGAGCTTTTCCTGCTGGTCCTTGTAGGTGGGCACCCGCTCCAGCCAGCTCAGCGGGGTGATCATGGACAGCAGCAGATGCAGCTCGGCGTGCTCGGGCACGCGCGATTGCACGAACAGGGTCGCCTCCTTGGGGTTGACCCCGGCGGCCAGCCAGTCGATGACCATGTCCCAGGTGGCGCGGGGGATACCCGAGGGGTCGTCGTAATGGGTGGTCAGGGCGTGCCAGTCGGCCACGAAGAAGAAACACGGGTACTCGTGTTGCAGTTCGACCCAGTTCTTGAGCACCCCGTGGTAATGGCCCAGGTGCAGGCGCCCGGTGGGGCGCATGCCCGAGAGGACCCGTGCGTGTTGTGCAGCTACAGCGTTCAAACCGCCTCCTCGTTACGATCCGGTGTCAGCCCACCGCCAGGCCCAGCAGCAAGGACTGCAGGAACGAGACCATGGGCAGGATAATCGGTGTCAGCATGCCGCTCATCAACAGCACCAGCAGGATCACCAGGCCCCAGGGCTCGAGCCGGGCGTACCGCATGGCCAGGCCCGGCGGCAGCAGCGCGTTGAGTACCCGGCCGCCGTCCAGCGGCAGTATCGGCAGCAGGTTGAGCACCAGCAGAAAGACATTGATCAGGACCCCGAAGACCCCCGCCTGGAACAGGAACAACGCCACCATGGGCAACGATTCCGCGAGCAGGTGCGCGCTGCCCGCCACCCCGGCCCAGAGCGCCCCCATCAGCAGGTTGGAGGCCGGGCCGGCGACCGCCACCAGGGCCATGTCGCGGCGCGGATTGTGCAGGCGCGCGGCGTTCACCGGCACCGGCTTGGCATAGCCGAACAGGATGCCGCCGCCTCCCGCCAGGCTGGACAGGGCGTACAGGCCCAGCGGCAGCAGGATGGTGCCCACCAGGTCGATGTGCGGGATGGGGTTGAAGGTCACCCGCCCCAGGGTGCGCGCGGTCGGGTCGCCCAGGCGGTCGGCCACCCAGCCGTGGGCGGCCTCGTGCACCGTCACCGCGAACACGATGGGCAGCGTCATCACCGCCAGCTTCTGAATCAGGGTCAGTTCATACATCGGGCAATTATACCGGTTCGAACAGCGACACATCGCCCTTGCCGACACGCACCACCTCGGGCCGGTCGTCGTCGAACAGGATCACGCTGGTGGGCTCGTAGCCGCAGTAGCCGCCGTCGATGACCAGGTCCACCGCATGGCCGATGGTGTCACGCATCTCGTAGGGGTCCATCATGGGCATTTCCTCCCCGGGCAGGATCAGGGTGCTGCTGAGCAGCGGCTCGCCCACCTCCTCGCACAGCGCCAGGGCGATGCGGTTGTCCGGGATGCGGATGCCGATGGTCTTGCGCTTGGGGTTCATCAGCCGCTTGGGCACCTGCTTGGTGGCCGGCAGGATGAAGGTATAGGGTCCCGGGGTCAGGTTCCTGATCCAGCGGTGGGCCTGGTTGCCCATCTTGGTATAGGCCGACAGCTCGGACAGGTCGCGCCCGACCAGGGTGAAATTGTGACGATCGTCCAGGCGGCGGATGTCGCGGATCCGGTCCAGGGCTCGCTTGTCGCCCAGCTGGCAGCCCAGGGCGTAGCTGGAGTCGGTGGGATACACGATCACCCCGCCGCGGCGCACGATCTCCACGGCCTGGCGCACCAGGCGCGCCTGCGGATTCTCGGGGTGGATCTGGAAAAACTGTGACATGACGCGAAGGCCGGGATCAGGCGGCCAGCGGCCAGTCGTGCCAGATGGGGCGGACGCCGTCCGGCAGCGGCGGCAGCCGGCCCAGCTCGATCCAGGGCGTGGCGGGGTCGTGGAAGTCGGAGCCCGAGGAAGCCAGCAGCCCGCAGTCGCGCGCATGCGCGGCCATGGTGAACATATCGTCCCGGCTGTGGCTGCCGGAGACCACCTCCAGGCCCACCCCGCCGGCCGCCTGGAACTCGGCGATCAGGCGGCGCAGGCGCGTGCGGGTCAGCCCGTAGCGGGCCGGATGGGCGATCACCGCCTGGCCGCCGGCCGCCGTGATCCAGCCCACCGCCGCCTCCAGGGCGACCCATTGGCCCGGGACATGCCCCGGCCGTCCCTTGACCAGAAAGCGCCGAAAGACATCGGACACCGACTCGGCCCGGCCCGCCTCGACCAGGGCCCGCGCGAAATGGGTACGGCCGATCAAACGCCCGTTGGACAGGGCCCGGGCCCGCTCATAGATGCCCGGAACACCCTGCTTTTCCAGACGCCGGCCGATCTCCAGGGCGCGCGTCTCGCGAAAGGCCCGCAGACCGGCCAGCCCCTCTTCCAGCGCCGGCGTCCCGGCGCGCACCCCCAGGCCCACGATGTGCACGGTGCGCCCGCCCCAGGTCACCGAGACCTCGACCCCGGGCACGAAATCCATGCCCAGGCGGGCCGCCTCGGCCGCGGCCTCGGCCACCCCCTCCAGGGTATCGTGATCGGTGAGCGCCAGGGTGCGCACCCCGTGGGCATGGGCGCGCCGCATCAGCTCGGCCGGGGCCAGCACGCCGTCGGAGGCGGTGGAGTGCATGTGCAGATCGGGAGAGATGTCCATCGGCCTATCTTATCAAACCCCGGCGGCGCGGCCCGAACTATCAGGCGGCGTGCGCGCGGCCCGTGCATCGGGGCCCGAACTTACCTACACTCCGGGGCATGGAAATCGCGCAGGTCGACATCGCCTATCTCTACGACAACTTTCTGGCCGAGGCCGAGGCCCTGCTCGAACAGTGGCGTGGACGTCCCATCGAGTCGGACATCGGCGATCCCTCGCGGCTGATCGAGGCCATGGGCGATCTGTGCGCGGTGCTGCGCCGGGTCGAGGAACAGGGCCCCGGCGGCGGCGAGGAAGCGCCGCCGGCCGCCGAGATCGACGCCCTGGGCAATTTCGGCCTGCAGCTGTTGTCCGACCTCAGCGACCTGTCGCTGCAGCTCGGCCTGCACGACCGCGCGCGCCGGCTGGAGAATCTGTGCCTGCCGCTGGCGGCCTGGATCAGCTCCCAGGGCGGCGAGATCCAGCAGCTGGCCCCGGTGGTGAACACCCTGGCCTGGTACGCCAACAACACCCGCCAGCCGCAGCAGATGGCCGCCCTGTACCGGCTTGCCGACCAGGTGTTCGAGGCGGTCAGCCCGCATCTGCAGCAGGCCGCCGGCGACAATCCCATGCACCCCTGGCGCCTGCTGATCATCAACCGCGCCATCGTGGCCACCCGCACCCTGCAGCCGGACATCATGGAACCTGCGTTCGCCAGCGTGGTCGAACTGCTGCCGGAGGATGCCCCGCGGTTCTTCGAGGAAGGCATGCAGCAGATGGACATCATCGGCTATCCCGACCCGGTGCGCGAGGTCATGAGCCGCTATCATGCACTCTTCGACCGGCAACGCACCCTGCACTGACAAAACCAAATGAAGCTGCTGACCGATTTCTTTCCCCTGCTGCTGTTTTTCGTCTTCTACCGGCTGTACGACATCTACGTCGCCACCCAGATCCTGATGGGCGCCATGCTGCTGCAGCTGCTGCTGATGCGCCTGCTGCGCCGGCCCATCGAAAAGATGCACTGGATCACCCTGGGCCTGGTATGGGCCTTCGGCGCCCTGACCCTGGGGCTGCACGATCCCCGCTTCATCATGTGGAAGCCCACCGTGATCAACTGGCTGTTCGCCGCCGCCCTGCTGCTGAGCGAATGGTTCATGGCGCGCGGCATCCTGCGGCGCATGCTGGCCACGGTGGCCGAGTTCCCGGGCGGCGTGGTGCGGCGCCTGAACCACGCCTGGGCCCTGTTTCTGTTCTCGGTGGGTCTGCTCAACCTGTATGTGGCCTACCATTTTCCCGAATCCACCTGGGTCGATTTCAAGCTGTTCGGGCTGACCGGCCTGAGCCTGGTGTTCATCCTGGGCCAGAGCCTGTACCTGGCGCGCCATATGCCGCAGACCCGGGAGGCATCCCGCAACACCGCGCAGGAGGACTGAATCCATGCTTTTCTCGATTGTGGCGACCGATGTCGAGGACAGCCTCGCCAGGCGCCTGGAGGCCCGCCCCGCCCACCTGGAACGCCTCGAGGCCCTGCAGGCCGAGGGCCGCCTGGTGCTGGCCGGGCCCAACCCCGCCATCGAGGCCGAGGACCCGGGCGAGGCCGGGTTCACCGGCAGCATCATCATTGCCGAATTCGACAGTCTGGAACAGGCACGGGCCTGGGCCGACGCCGATCCCTACGTGGCCGCCGGCGTATATGCCGGCGCCGACGTCAAACCCTTCAAGAAAGTTCTACCCTGAGGCCATGAATCCCATGAAACTGACCCGTATTGCATGCATCCTTGCCCTGCTTCCCCTGAGCGCCCTGGCGGCGGACAAACCGGCGGATCCCCCCGCCGACGGCGCGGTGGTGCCGCTGGTGCGGGTGGGAGACTTCAAGATCACCAACCTGCACTACTCCATCTTCGCCGCGGAACAGGGCAACGCGGCGCAGAGCAAACCGCAGCAGATGCGCGTCCTCAACGAGCTGGTCAACACCTTCATGGTGGCGCGCTCGGATGTGGGCCGAAAGCTGGCCGACAACGCCGAGATCAAGGCCGCCATGGAAGTGGACAACGCCCGCCTGCTGGCGCGCGCGGTGATCCGCGACTTCCTCGACAAGGTGAAGATCAGCGACGCGGAGATCAAGAAGGCCTATGACGCCCAGTACGCCCACGCCAAGCCCAAGGAGTACAAGGCCCGCCACATCCTGCTCAAGACCGAGGACGAGGCCAAGGCAGTGATCGCCCAGCTGGACAAGGGCGCCGACTTCGCCAAGCTGGCCAAGGAGAAGTCCACCGGCCCCTCGGGCCGCAACGGTGGCGATCTGGGCTGGTTCACCCCCGAGACCATGGTCAAGCCCTTCGCCGAGGCGGTGAAGGCGCTCAAGGACGGGGCCTACAGCAAGCAGCCGGTCAAGACCCAGTTCGGCTGGCATGTGATCCTGCGCGAGAAGTCGCGCGACCTGCCGGTCCCGACCCTGGCCGAGGCCAGGCCCAAGCTGGTCAAGAAGCTGAAGACCAACAAGCTCTCGGCCTATATCCGCAGCCTGCGTGACAAGGCCGACATCGAGGTCATCAGCGCCAAGGGGGACAGCGGCAAGAAATAGGCCGGGGCCCGGAAATCACTCCTCGTCGCTGCCGGGTGCGCGCCCGATCCGATCGATCGGGACCACCTCGGCGGCGGGTTTCTCATCGCTGAAATAGGGCTTTTCCACCGGGACGCCGGCCTCGTCGGCCAGCTCCCGCTCACGCGCGGCGATCAGCCCCAGGCAGTTGCGCACATCCTCGATGGTCTGCGGCGACAGCGGATGCTTCATGGTGCGCAAGGGCGGCGTGGTGTCCTTGATGATCTGCGCCAGCACCTTGCGCATGACCATCATGATCTGGCGTTCCTTACTGTTCTGTTCACTCATTACGGCTTTCCCCTGGAACTCGGACGGCCAGCATACCGGATAGGCGACACGCTTTTCCACGCGGCCGGTGCGGGTGGACGCTATTCCTCGAACACATTGTCCACGTTGTAACCCTCCTGCTCGAGGATGTGGCGCAGGCGCTTGAGCGCGTCCATCTGGATCTGCCGCACCCGCTCGCGAGTCACGCCCAGCTCCTGCGCCACCTGCTCCAGGGTGGCGTTCTCGTAGCCATGCAGGCCGAAGCGGCGCTCCACCACCTCGCGCTGCTTGTCGTTGAGCTTGCCCAGCCATTCGTCCAGATGGGCGTTGATGCCGTCCACCTGCAGATAGGCGGTGGGGTCGGAGGCCTTCTCGTCCGCGATGGTGTCCAGCAGCGGCTTGTCCGCGTCCTTGCCATAGGGGGTGTCGACCGAGGCGGTGCGCTCGTTCAGGCCCAGCAGGCGCTTGACCTCGCTGATGGGCCGGTCCAGCAGATCGGCGATCTCCTCGGCGGTGGGCTCGTGGTCCAGGCTCTGCGCCAGCTGACGCGCGGCGCGCATATAGGCGTTGATCTCCTTGACCACATGGATGGGCAGGCGGATGGTGCGGGTCTGGTTCATGATGGCCCGCTCGATGGTCTGGCGTATCCACCAGGTGGCGTAGGTCGAGAAGCGGAAGCCGCGCTCGGGGTCGAACTTCTCGACCGCGCGGATCAGGCCCAGATTGCCTTCCTCGATCAGGTCCAGCAGCGCCAGGCCGCGGTTCATGTAGCGGCGCGCGATCTTCACCACCAGGCGCAGATTGCATTCGATCATCTTGCGCCGCGCCGCCTCGTCGCCCTTCTGCGCCAGGCGCGAGTAATGCACCTCCTCCTCGGCGGTGAGCAGCTTGGACGCGCCGATCTCGTTCAGATACAGCCGGGTCGCGTCCAGCTGGCTGTCCGGCACGTCACCGGCCTCGAAGGCCTTGTTCTCCTCCTCCGCGGGTTCCACCACCGGCGGCACCACGGTCTCGTCGGCGGCCAGCTCCGGCACCCCCTCCCCGCTCTCCGGAACCTCCGCTTCCAGCGGATCCTGCGTTTCGTCCGACGCCTTCTTTCGAGCCATCTGGTCCCTTCCCCTCACATCTGGTGTCTTGGCAACAGCGCCAGTGGGTTGACCGGTTTGCCATCGCGCCGTATTTCAAAATGCAGCAGCGCGCGGCCGTCATTGGCCGTACCCACCTCGGCGATCTTCTGTCCCCTTTTGACCCGCTGGTTCTGCTTCACCAGCAGCTTCCTGTTGTGCCCGTAGGCGCTCAGGTATTTGTCGTTGTGCTTGATGATGATAAGCCGCCCGTAACCGATCAGTCCACTGCCGCTGTAGACCACCTTGCCGGCCTCCGCGGCATACACCGGGCTGCCCTGGCGCGCGGCGATCTTGATGCCCTTGTGCAGCGCGTCTCCGGCCTTGAAGCGGGCCACCACGGACCCCCTGGCGGGCCAGGCCCAGCGCAGCCTGCCGCGCTTCGCCGGATGCCGCGCCGGGCGGGCATGGGCCGCCCTGGGCCGGGACCGGGGTTTCGGCCTGTCCGCGGTCCGGGGCGCGGGCCTGCGGACCGGCTTCGCGGGCGCCTTGCGGGTGGTCGTGGCGCGGGCCCGGGCCGTGGTGAAGGGCTTGAGCCGGATCAGCTGTCCGGCATAGATCACATAGGGCGGGCGGATGCCGTTCCAGCGCGCCAGCTGGCGGAAATCGCGGTTGCTCCGCCAGGCGATGGAATACAGGGTGTCGCCCTTGCGCACCCGGTAATAGGTGGCGTTGCGTCGCGGCGCGGGCGTAGGCCGGCGCGCCGGCGCCGCTACGGTGTGATGCGGAGGCGATGCGCCACGGGTCTCCATGGGCGCCCGCCAGGACGCGGTGCAGCCCCCCAACAGCGCAAGCACCAGGGCCAGCAGCAGAATGCCGCTGCGGGACGGCCGGGCGGGTGGTGTGGCAGGCGTTGTTTTCAAATTCTCATTGAGCGGGCCAGATTCTCACCACCGCCACTATGAGCACGACCAGGCCCACCGTCAACCAGCCGAGACGGTCGATCCAGCGGTGCAGACCCGCCTCCATGCGCTCGCCCCCCCAGGCCATGAGCAGGGCGACCAGAAAGAAGCGCGCGCCCCTGCCCGCCGCCGAGCCCAGCACGAAGGGCACGAAGGGCATGCCGATGACCCCGGCGGTGATGGTGAACACCTTGTAGGGGATGGGTGAGAAGCCAGCCAGCAGGATGGCCCAGAAGCCCCATTGGTCGAACCAGGCGCGGGCCTCGAGATAGTGATCGAAATAGCCCCATTGGTGCAGCAGGGGCTCGATGGCGTCGAAGGCCAGCATGCCGATCAGATAGCCGGCCATGCCGCCCAGGACCGAGGCCGTGGTGGTCAGCAGGGCCAGGAACAGCGCCCGTTTCGGGCGCGCCATGCTCATGGGCGCCAGCATCACATCCGGCGGCACGGGAAAGAAGGACGACTCGGCAAAGCCCAGCAGCGCCAGGTAGCGCGTGGCATGCGGATGACGGACCCAGCGCATCACCCGGGCGTACAGGGCGCTGAAGATGCGCATCAGTCCACCCCGCCCAGCAGCGGCACGAAGCTCACCCGTTCGAGCAGCACCTTGTCATAGCCGTCGGCGGTGCGGGTCACCCGCACCAGCGCCTGTTCCTGGCGCGAGCCGATGGGCAGCACCATGCGCCCGCCCGGGCGCAGCTGTTCGACCAGGGCCAGGGGAATGCCCTCCGGCGCAGCGGTGACGATGATCCCGTCATAGGGCGCGTAATGCGGCCAGCCCAGGCCGCCGTCGGCATGCTTGGTGCGCACGTTCATCAGGCGCAGGCGATGGAAGCGCTGGCGCGCCTGCCTGAGCAGCGCCCCGATCCGCTCCACCGTGTACACCCGGCGCACCAGCGGCGAGAGCACTGCCGTCTGGTAGCCCGAGCCCGTGCCCACCTCGAGCACGTTCTCCAGCGGCCCGCCCGCGAGCAGCGCCTCGGTCATGCGCGCCACGATATAGGGCTGGGAGATGGTCTGGTTGAGCCCGATCGGCAGGGCGGTGTTCTCGTAGGCCCGGCTGGCCAGGGCCTCGTCCACGAACAGGTGACGCGGCACCTCCAGGATCTGGCGCAGCACCCGCTCGTCACGCACCCCCTGGGCGCGGATATGCTCGACCAGGCGCTCACGGGTCCGCCGCGAGGTCATGCCGATACCCTGGGCGATCATGCCTGCAGCCACTCCCCCAGGGCGCCCAGGGCGCTGTGCCGGGTCAGGTCCACCTGGATCGGCGTGATCGAGACCCAGCCCTCGCGCACCGCATGGAAGTCGGTGCCCTCGCCCGCGTCCGCCTCGGGCCCGGCCGCGCCGACCCAATAGACCGGCCGACCGCGCGGATCCTGCTGACACACCACCGGCTCGGCCTTGTGACGGTGGCCCAGACGGGTCGCGCGCATGCCCCGCAGCCGTTCCGGCGGCACATCGGGCACATTGACATTCAGGATCACCTGTTCGCCGAAGGGATTGCCCGCGCGCAAGCGCTCGACCAGCCGCACCGCCACCAGGGCCCCGGTCTCGTAGTACCGGGGTTCGTGCGAGGCCATGGACAGGGCGATCGCCGGATGCCCCAGAAAACGTCCCTCGGTGGCCGCCGCCACGGTGCCGGAATAGATCACATCGTCACCCAGATTGGGCCCGGAATTGATGCCGGCGATCACCATGTCCGGCTCCTCGTCCAGCAGCCCGGTGATGGCCAGGTGCACGCAATCGGTGGGCGTGCCCTCGACCCGGTAGAAGCCGTTTTCCGCCCGCCGCGCGCGCAGCGGCTGCTCCAGGGTCAGCGAATTGCTGGCCCCGCTGCGGTCCCGGTCCGGCGCCACCACGTCCAGCGAGGCCAGCGGCGCCAGCGCCCTGGCCAGGGCCGCCAGGCCCGGGGCCAGATAACCGTCGTCATTGGAGAGCAGTATGCGCATGGATCAGCGAGTACACCGGCTGAGGAACAGCGCGTAACTATACGATATTCCCCCGCCCGCCTCACCTTGATCCCGGGCGGGATTCAGGGTCCAATCCCGGCATGGGCGGCAAACACGACATCCCGGACGATGAGCGGGCGCTGTTCCGCGAGGCGGTGGCGGATGTGCAGGCGCGCGCCGAGGACCGGGTCGAGCCCTACCGGCGGCGCAGGCCGCCACGCCCGCTCCAGCATCCCGGTGAGAAACCGGAGGAGCAGCTCGGCGATCTCTCGGTCGAGGCGCCGGAGTTCTTCGAGTTCCGCCGCCCGGGCATCCAGCATCGCGTGTTCCAGGATCTGCAGCGGGGGATGATTCCGCCGGAACAGTCGCTGGACCTGCACGGGATGCGGGTGATGGAGGCGCGCAAGGCCTTCGCGCGTTTTCTCGAGGGCAGTGTGCGACGCGGCCAGCGCTGCATCCGCGTCATCCATGGCAAGGGACGCGGCTCGCGGGATGCCCAGCCGGTGCTCAAGCAAAAGACCTATCAGTGGCTGCTGCAGCATCCGGCGGTGCTGGCCTTCGTGACCGCGCCGCGCTGGGACGGCGGCACCGGCGCCACCTATGTGCTGCTCTCGCGCAAGGCCGGCCGCGGATCAGTCTGAGGCCGGTCGCATCAGCTCCCGCACCAGCACCGTGGCATAGCAGCCCGGCGGCAGCTCGAACGACAGTCGCAGCGCGTCCGCTTCCCAGGCCCAGTGCATGTCCCGGGGGATCAGGCGCAGGGCGCGCCGGTCGGCGTCCAGGCGCTGCGCGCCCAGGGCCGCGACCCAGTCCTCCAGACCCGCGGCCCCGATCGCGGCCCGCTCCACCCGTGCCGCCTCGTCTTCCGGCGCCAGACAGTGCCCCGGCCGCCCCGGCAGCGGGCCGCTGGGATGCAGCTCACCGGCCCGGAGCCGTTCCTCCAGCTCGGGTGAGAGATGGCGCATCAGCAGGGGGCGGCGCCCGCCGTCCCGCAACAGGGCCTCGCCCGGCAGGGCCCGGTTCCAGCTGCCCGCGCGCACCCGCGCCGCCAGGACCTGGTTGAACACATGGCTGCGGGCCGCGGACAGGAGCATGCGCCGCCGTTCCGGGGGCGGGCGCCGCGCGCGCCCGGCCAGCAGGGCCTGGGCGGCAATCAGATTGGAGGCGCCCCGCCCGAAACGCTGGGCGCCGAAATAATTGGGCACCCCCGCGGCGCGGATCCGGGACAGACAGGCCTCCGCCTGCGCCGGCGCCCCCTCCAGTTCCCGCAGACACAAGGTGAAACGGTTGCCGAGCAGATCACCGCGGCGCAGCTTGCGCCGGTGCCGGGTGTGCGAGAGCAGTTGCAGATCCTGCGTCTCGAGCGCGCCCGGGTCCGGCATCTCCCGCCCCGGCAGACACATGCTGAAATACTGGGTGGTGACGGCCTGCCGGTCCTTGAGCCCGGCATAGCCGACCGCGCTGCGCGCCACCCCGGCCCAGTCGGCCAGACGCCGCGCCACGTCGGCGGTATTGAGGCCGGTCTTGCGCAGCTGCAGGACCAGGTGTTCGCCCTCGCCGCTGAAGGCCTCCGCCGGTATCTCCTCGACCACGAAATCCGCCGGGCGGGCCTTTAGCAGACCCCGCAGCGGCGGGCCGCCCAGGGCATGCGGCAGGGCGCGCAGGGGATCGGGATCGAATCTCAGGGGCTCAGGCGGCCCCATCGGCGGCCTCTTGCAGCAGGACCACGGCATGCGCCGAGATCCCCTCGCCGCGGCCGGTATAGCCCATCCTCTCGGTGGTGGTGGCCTTGATGTTGACCTGCTCCGGCGCGGCCTCCAGCAGCTCCGCCAGACGCCGGCGCATGGCCTCGATGTGCGGCCCCAGGCGCGGGGCCTGGGCGATCACCGTGGCGTCCAGATTGCCCAGGCGCCAGCCGCCGTCGCGCACCGAGGCCATCACCCGCTGCAGCAGACGCGCGCTGTCGATGCCGGCATAGGCGGGATCGGTATCGGGGAAGTGCCGCCCGATGTCACCCAGCCCCAGGGCGCCCAGCAGGGCATCGCAGATGGCATGGATCAGCACATCCCCGTCGGAATGGGCCAGCATGGCGTGCGTGTGCGGGATCCGCACCCCGCCGATCACGACGTGGTCGCCCTCGCAGAAGCGGTGGGCGTCGAAGCCATGTCCAATTCGCATCGTTCACCTCAACACGGAAATCACGCGCATCATACAGTACCCTGTCGGCATGGAGCTGTTCGACACCCACTGCCATCTGGACATCGCGGCCTTCGACCCCGACCGCGCCGAGGTGCTGGCCGCGGCGCGCCGGGCCGGGGTCGCGCGGCTGCTGATTCCGGCCATACGGCGCCGCGACTGGGCCGCGCTGTGGGCGCTGTGCCGACCGGACCCCGGGCTGTACCCCGCCATCGGCCTGCACCCGGTGATGCTGGACGCGCACCATGACGACGACCTCGCGGCCCTGGACGAGTTCGTGCAGACGCGCCGGCCGGTGGCGATCGGCGAGATCGGCCTGGACTTCGCCCTCCCCGGGCTGGACCGCGCACGCCAGCAGGCCCTGCTGGAGGCCCAGCTCGCGGTCGCCGAGCGGCATCGCCTGCCGGTGGTGCTGCATGTGCGCAAGGCGCACGACGCCATGCTCGCCATGCTGCGCCACTTCGATCTGCCGGGGGGCTTCTGTCACGCCTTCAACGGCAGCCTGCAGCAGGCCGCACGCTATCTGGACCAGGGGTTTCGCCTGGGCTTCGGCGGGATGCTGACCCACCCGCGCTCCAACCATCTGCACGCCCTGGCCGGCGCGCTGCCGCTGGAGGCCCTGGTGCTGGAGACCGACGCCCCGGACATGAGCGGCTTCTGCCACCGCCATCAGCGCAACAGCCCGGCCTATCTGCCCGAGGTGCTGCTCACCCTGGCCGAGCTGCGCCCCGAGTCCGCCGCGCGGATCGCCCGGCAGACCACGCAAAACGCGCTGGCGGTGATCGGAAGAAGCGGAGATCAGCCGGCCTGCGACAGATAGAAGGCGGCCAGCTCCAGATCGCCCGGGCGGGTGATCTTGATATTGCCGGGATGTCCCTCGACCATCAGCGGGGACAGGCCACGGTGCTCCATGGCACTGGCCTCGTCGGTCACCGCCAGACCGGCCCGCAGGGCCTCGCGCAGGGCCTCGCGCAGCATGCCCAGGCGGAACATCTGCGGGGTGAAGGCGTGCCACAGGGCCTCGCGCGGCACCGTCTCGTGGATGCCGCGGTCCGGACCGGTGCGTTTCATGGTGTCGTGCACCGGCACGCCGAGCACGCCGCCGACCGGGTGCGCCCCCGCCTCGCGGATCAGGCGGTCGATGTCACCGTGCCGCAGACAGGGGCGCGCGGCGTCGTGCACCAGCACCCAGTCCGCCGGGCCGGCCCGCCCGGCCAGGCGGTCCAGGGCGTTGAGCACCGAGTCGGCGCGCTCGGCCCCGCCCTCGGCCCTGAGCAGCGCGGGATGCGCGGCATACTCGATGCCGTCCCACCAGGCGTCCTCCGCGCCGATGGCGACACAGACCCCGGACAGGGCCGGATGCGTCAACAGGCAGGACAGGGTGTGTTCGATCACCGGGCGCCCGGCCAGCGGCAGATACTGCTTGGGGATCGCGCCCCCCATGCGCCGGCCCACGCCCGCGGCCGGCACCACGGCCCAGTAACGCGCCTCACTCATCGGCGGGTTTCTCCGCGGGATGGATCAACTGGAAATAGGTCTCGCCGTCGCGTATCAGGCCCAGCTCGGAGCGGGCCCGGGCCTCGATGGCGTCGTCGTCCTTGCGCAGGCTCTCCACCTCGGCGCGCAGGGCCCGGTTGCGCGCCTCCAGGGCGGTGATGCGCGCCTGCTGCTCGGCCAGCTGGCGTTCCAGGGCCCGGACCTCGGCCAGACTGCCCTTGCCCACCCACAGGCGGTACTGGAGCAGGACCAGCAGCACCAGCAGCACCCCGATCAGCAGCCTGGCCTTTCCGCTCACGCGCGCCCCGTCCCTGGTTCAGGCGGCCGCTGCACGGCTCAAAAGCAGGGAAAGGCGCCCTTGCCCGCCCATATGGCCTCGTCGCCCAGCGCCTCCTCGATGCGCATCAGCTGGTTGTACTTGGCCACGCGGTCGGAACGCGACATGGAGCCGGTCTTGATCTGGCCGGTGCGCGCCGCCACCGCCAGGTCGGCGATGGTGGTGTCCTCGGTCTCGCCGGAGCGATGCGAGATCACCGCGGAATAGCCCGCGTCGTGCGCCATGCGGATGGCCGCCAGGGTCTCGCTGAGGGTGCCGATCTGGTTGAACTTGATCAGGATGGAGTTGGCGATGCCCTTCTCGATGCCCTCGGACAGGATCCGGGTGTTGGTCACGAACAGGTCGTCACCGACCAGCTGGATGCGCCCGCCCAGTTTTTCGGTGAGCAGCTTCCAGCCGTCCCAGTCGCCCTCGTCCAGGCCGTCCTCGATGGAGATGATGGGGTACTGGTCCACCCAGCCGGCCAGGTAGTCCACGAAGCCGGCCGAGTCGAAGCTGCGTCCCTCGGAGGCCAGTTCATACCGGCCGTCGCGGTAGAACTCGGAGGCCGCGGCGTCCAGGCCCAGGTAGATGTCCTCGCCGGCCTTGAAGCCGGCCTTGCCGATGGCCTCCAGGATGACCTCGATGGCCTCCTCGTTGGAGCGCAGATTGGGCGCGAAGCCGCCCTCGTCGCCCACGGTGGTGGCCAGGCCGCGCCCGCCCAGCACCGACTTGAGGGCATGGAAGACCTCGGCGCCGTAACGCACCGCCTCGCGGATCGAGCCGGCGTTCACCGGCAGGATCATGAACTCCTGCAGATCGACGCTGTTGTCGGCGTGCTCGCCGCCGTTGATGATGTTCATCATGGGCACCGGCATCAGATAATTGCCGTCGCCCAGGTACTGGTACAGCGGCATGGCCTGTTCCTGGGCCGCGGCATGCGCGCTGGCCAGGGAGGCGGCGAGGATGGCGTTGGCCCCCAGGCGCGATTTGTTCTCGGTGCCGTCGAGTTCGATCATGGCCTGGTCCAGGGCCGCCTGGTCGCTGACCTCCATGCCCTTGAGACGCTCGGCGATCTCGCCGTTGACATGGCCCACGGCCTTGAGCACGCCCTTGCCGCCGAAGCGCGCCTTGTCACCGTCGCGCAGCTCCAGGGCCTCGCGCGAGCCGGTGGAGGCGCCCGAGGGGGCCACCGCGCGCCCGATGGCGCCGTCGGCGGTGATGACATCGGCCTCGACCGTGGGATTGCCCCGCGAATCCAGGATCTCGCGGGCCCGTACTTCGATAATCTCAGACATGACTACTCCTGAAAACGAAACTTGATAGACACTGAATTCAGAGGTCCGCCTCGGCGAAACCGCGCGCCTTGACCGCGGCGTCGATCTCGCGCAACACCTCCAGCAACTCGCGCATGCGCCCCAGCGGCCAGGAATTGGGACCGTCCGACAGGGCCTGGTCCGGGTCCGGATGGGTCTCCATGAACAGGCCGGACACCCCGGCGGCCACCGCGGCCCGGGCCAGCACCGGCACATGCTGGCGCTCGCCGCCCGAGCAACTGCCCTGTCCGCCCGGCTGCTGCACCGAATGGGTGGCGTCGAACACCACCGGGCAGCCGGTCTCGCGCATCACCGCCAGGCCGCGCATGTCCGAGACCAGGGTGTTGTAGCCGAAGCTCACCCCGCGCTCGCAGAGCATGATCTGCTCGTTGCCGGTGGCGCGGGCCTTGGCCGCCACATTGGCCATGTCCCAGGGCGCCATGAACTGGCCCTTCTTGATGTTCACCGGCCGGCCGGCGCGCGCGACGTTCTGGATGAAGTTGGTCTGACGGCACAGGAAGGCCGGGGTCTGCAGCACATCGACCACCTCCGCCACCTCGTCCAGCGGGGTGTCCTCGTGCACATCGGTGAGCACCGGCACGCCGATCTGTTCGCGCACCTGCTGCAGGATGCGCAGTCCCTCCTCCAGGCCCGGTCCGCGAAAGCTCTTGTGCGAGGATCGGTTGGCCTTGTCGAAGGAGGACTTGTAGATGAAGGGCACGCCCAGCTCGGCGGTGAGCTCGGCCAGCCTTCCCGCCACGTCCAGCGCGGACTGCTCGCTCTCGATCACGCAGGTGCCGGCGATCAGGAACAGCGGCTGCTCCAGGCCGACCTCGAATCCGCACAGCTTCATGCGTGCTCCGCCTCCCGGACGGCCTCGCGATACTTGACGGCCGCCTCGAGGAAGCCGCTGAACAGCGGATGCCCGTAACGCGGGGTGGAGGTGAATTCGGGATGGAACTGGCAGGCCACGAACCAGGGGTGGCCGGGGATCTCCATGATCTCGACCAGGCGGCCGTCGATGGAGGTGCCCGCGACCTTCATGCCGGCGTCCTCCAGGTCCTGGCGATAGCCGTTGTTGAATTCATAGCGGTGGCGGTGGCGCTCGCGGATCACGTCCTTGCCGTAGAGCGCGCGCGAGATGGTGCCCTTGGCCAGCTTGCAGGGCTGGGCGCCGAGGCGCATGGTGCCGCCCAGATCGGTGTCCTCGCTGCGCTGCTCCACGGTGCCGTCCGGGTTCAGCCACTCGGTGATCAGGGCGATCACCGGATGCGGGGTGTCGCGCACGAACTCGGTGGAATGCGCACCCTCCAGGCCCGCCACATGGCGCGCGTATTCGATCACCGCGACCTGCATCCCGAGACAGATGCCCAAATAGGGGATGCCGTTCTCGCGCGCGTGACGTACCGCGGCGATCTTGCCCTCCACGCCGCGTTCTCCGAAGCCGCCCGGGACCAGGATCGCGTCCATGCCGTGCAGCTGCTGCAGGGTCTCGTCGCCCTCGAGCTCCTCGGAATCGATGTAATGGATGTTGACCTTGCGCCGCGCGCGGATGCCGGCGTGGATCAGTGCCTCATTGAGCGATTTGTAGGACTCGGTGAGATCGACATACTTGCCAACCATGGCGATATCGACCTCGCCATCGGTGCGGCTCAGGCCGTCCACCACCGCCAGCCACTCGCTCAGGTCCGCCGGCGGCACGTCCAGCTGCAGCTGGCCGACCACGATGTCGTCCAGCTCCTGCTCGCGCAGCAGCAGCGGGATGCGGTAGATGCTGTCGGCGTCCACCGCCGAGATGACCGCGCGCTCGGCGACATTGGTGAACAGCGCGATCTTGCGCCGCTCGCCGTCCGGGATGGGCCGGTCGGCGCGGCAGATCAGGACATCGGGCTGGATGCCGATCGAGCGCAGTTCCTTGACCGAGTGCTGGGTGGGCTTGGTCTTGATCTCGCCCGCGGTGGGGATGTAGGGCACCAGGGTCAGGTGCACGAACATCGCGTTCTCGCGGCCCATCTCCACGCCCAGCTGGCGGATCGCCTCGAGGAAGGGCAGCGACTCGATATCGCCCACCGTGCCGCCGATCTCGATCAGCGCCACGTCCGCGCCGTTGCTGCCGACCCGGATGCACTCCTTGATCTCGTTGGTGATGTGCGGGATCACCTGCACCGTGCCGCCCAGGTACTCGCCGCGGCGCTCCTTGCGGATCACCTGATCGTAGATCTGCCCGGTGGTGAAGTTGTTGTTCTTCCCCATGGTGGTGCGGATGAAGCGCTCATAGTGCCCCAGGTCGAGGTCGGTCTCGGCGCCGTCGTCGGTGACGAACACCTCGCCGTGCTGGAAGGGGCTCATGGTGCCGGGATCCACGTTGATATAGGGATCCAGCTTGATCATGGTGACAGAGAGTCCGCGGGCCTCGAGGAGCGCCCCCAGGGAGGCGGCGGCAATACCCTTGCCCAGGGACGAGACGACACCGCCCGTAATAAAGATGCACTTGCTCATGTGGTCGGGATTCGACTGGCTCAGGAAGTTTTCGGACGGGACTCGATTCTACTGGAATCAGGCATCCAAGTCAGGCACTTTCTGCCCCCCCTCCCTGTCGCGCACCGGCATCAGGCGGCGACCGGCGGCGGCGCGGGCACCCCGCCAGATTCAACTTATAAACAAATACTTAACGACAAAATACAACCCGGAATCGGGCTGGCGGACGCGCCATAAATAAGCTATACACTAGCGAGGGGCCGCACGGCCCCGGCAGCCACCGGGGCGCTGTCAGACCGATCCGGATCGGAGTAGTGCGCGATTCGCGATGTTTCAGAACCTCGCATCAAGTGGCAGGGGTGCCTCCCGGGGCACCGGCTCATAACCAACATCAGTATGTAAGGAGTAACAGCAATGCGCATGATCGCCAAGACTTTGGGTATCGCCACGGTCGCCGGGGCGCTCGCCCTGACGATGTCGGCCGCCTCGGCCTCGTCATCCTGGGGCCCATGGGGAGACAATGGCTCGGGCTATGGCAGCGGTAACGGCCGCGGGGACTTCACGGGTGACGGCAGCGGCACCGGCGAAGGCGAATTCAGCATGAATTTCAAGGGCCGCGGCAACACCCGGGGCAACTTCACCGGCAACGGCGACACCGGCTGGACCGGCAACACCTACAGCTACGACGCTCCCTATTGGGGCGGCCCCTACGGCATGCCCTACTATGGCGGCTACGGCTATCGCGCCCCCGCCTACGGCATGCCCTACGGCGC
>JALVTT010000120.1 GCA_027024025.1 Sedimenticola sp. | reverse complement strand
TCCCAGGGGTGGTTGAGGTCCAGGTCGGGGATCTGAGCCCCGAGGAGGCCGCGCGCATCGCGCGCGAATGCGAGGACGCCGCGCGCGCCTGCGATCCGCGCATCGACAACTCCGAGGGCGCCAGCCTCAACACCCGCAGCACCCTGTTCGTGTACGGCAACAGCCACGGCTTCCTGGCCGGCTATCCCACCACCCGGCACAGCCTCAGCTGCGCGGTGCTGGCCAGCCAGGACGGCGAGATGCAGCGCGACTACTGGTACAGCAGCAGCCGCGTGCCGGAGGCCCTGGACAGCCCCGCCTCGGTCGGCGAGACTGCGGCGCGGCGCACCGTGGCGCGCCTGGGCAGCCGCAAGCTCGCCACCACCGAATGCCCGGTGCTGTTCCGCGCCGAGGTCGCCAGCGGCCTGCTGCGGGCCCTGTTCGGCGCCATCCGGGGCGCGGCCCTGTACCGCCGGGCCAGCTTCCTGCTCGACGCCCTGGGCGAGCCGGTGTTCCCCGACTGGGTCAACATCCACGAGGATCCGCTGCTGCCGCGCGGCCTGGCCAGCGCGCCCTTCGACAACGAGGGCGTGGCCACCTGCGCGCGCGACATCATCGAGGGCGGGGTGCTGCGCACCTACCTGCTGGACAGCTACTCGGCGCGCAGGCTGGGCATGCAGAGCACCGGGCACGCGGGCGGGGTGCGCAACATCCGCATCGACAACACCGGCGAGACCCTGGAGCAACTGCTGGGACGCATGCAACGCGGCCTGGTGGTCACCGAACTGATGGGACAGGGCAGCAACCTGGTCACCGGCGACTACTCACGCGGCGCGGCCGGCTTCTGGGTCGAGGACGGCCGGATCGCCTATCCGGTGTCCGAGATCACCGTGGCAGGCAACCTGCGCCAGATGTTCAACGACCTGCTCGCCGTGGGGAGCGACAACGACATCCCCGGCAGCATCGACACCGGCTCCTGGCTGATCGAGCGCATGACCGTGGCCGGCAACTGATCCCTTCCCACCACGGGCGCCGAGCGGCCGCTTTCCGTTGAAGGACAAGATCCCGTTCCGGGAGCGCCGCCATCCCGGCGGCCGCCGGCGGGTCTCATTCCACCCATCGTCGCATGTTGCCGCTGCGCGGCAGGCCATTCTTGATGCGGGCGGCGGCCCGCACGCGCCCTACTTTTCTTTGCTTGCCCAAAGAAAAGTAGGCAAAAGAAAAGGCACCCGAAGGCTTGCCCTACGCTGCGCTCCGGGTGCCCTGCGCTTCTCGGCCCGGAAGCGGCGCTGCGGAACTCGCCCATCTTCGATGGGCTCAGACAGTCCTCGCGCTTCTCGCTTCCGGTCCTGCGATGCTCGGCTGCGCCAACGGGACCCGGGCACTCCGTAGCTGGCCCTGCTCACGTTATTCGAGTCGGTTTCGCGTCAGAACTCCAATATCTCTTGGCAAACTTGGCTTTCCTTTACGTCAGAGAAGTTTTCCCCGGATAGTAATGCCAGGCGCCGGGGAAACAGGGTCTTTCCCCTGTTTTCTGTCGATCAGCCCGCTACCAGGCGCTGAACGAACAGCGCCCAGGCCGCGATCAGCAGCAGCGCGCCCACGGAAAATATCCGCATCCGCCAGCGCAGACGGTTCACCGTGGTATGCACCAGGGTGTGCAGCAGGCGGGCGACGACGAAGCCCCAGGCCAGGCCGAGCTGCAGCGGGCTCACCGAGGCCGTGGCATACAGGGCCAGCACCAGGGCGTAGAACAGCACGGGCAGCTCGAACAGATTGAGGTAATTCTGTTCCACCCGCGCCAGATATTCGGGCACCCTGCCCCCGCGGTTGAGCAGAAAATGACGCGGATTGATCTGGCCGCGCGCCACCGCCCTGAAGCGCAATCCGAGCATCGCCACACCGACCACGAAAGTCAGCAGGACCAGGCTGGCCATGGGATACAGGATCTGAATCCGGAGCATGCACGCCTCCATCGAAAAGGGGGATTGCGCTCCAGGCTACCCCGCCTCACCATATGATCAACATCATATTCCGGGGAGTGACACCCTCATGGCCTGGCCCAGACAACAGAAACAGAACACCCGGCGTCGGATACTGGAGAGCGCGGCGCGGCTGTTTTCCCGGCATGGCTTCGACAATGTCTCGATCGAAGAGGTCATGCGCGGCGCGGGGCTGACCCACGGCAGCTTCTATACCCACTTCCCGTCCAAGCAGGCGCTGTACGCGGAGGCCGTCACCGATGCCGCACGCGCCAGCACCCTGGCGAAGCTGCTCGCCGCGGGCGAGTCACGGGATCTGCAACAACTGCTGGCCGGCTACCTCGACATGACCCATGTCAGACAGGAGCAGCCGCCCTGCCCGCTGGCCTTTCTCGCCACCGATGTGGCCATCCGCGAAAAGGGGGTGCGCGGCGCCTACACCCGGGTGTTTCGACGCCTGGTGGCCTTTCTGCGGCGCGGTCTGCCCGCCGGCACCGCCGCGGACAACCGGGAAAGGGCAATGGCGGTCGCGGCCCTGATGATCGGCGGGGTCGCCGTCTCGCGCGCCCTCGACGACGAGCGCGCGGCGGAAGCCCTGCTCGCGGCCTGCCGTCGCATCGGCGGGGAATTGCTCGAAGGCGCGTCGTGACCGCCCGCGCCCGGCTCAGCGCACCGAACGGTATTCGCGGCGGTGGTCGGGCCGCCCCAGCACCAGCTGCCAGAGCTGTCCGCGGCGCGAGCGGAACAGGCCGGCGCTGGCGTGCAGATAGTATTTCCACATGCGGTAGAAACGCGGGCCGTAATGCGCCTCCAGGCGCGGCCAGGCGCGGTCGAAGCGCGCCCACCAGGCCATCAGGGTGCGGTCGTAGTCCGGTCCGAAGTTGTGCCAGTCCTCGATGGCGAAGCGCCCCTCCAGGGCGCGCGCGAGCTGCACCACCGAGGGCAGCCGCCCGTTGGGGAAGATGTAGCGGTCGATCCAGGGGTCGTAGTGGCGCTCGGTGCGCGGCTTGCCGATGGTGTGCAGCAGAAACAGCCCCTCGCGCCGCAGCACCCGGCGCACGGTCTCGAAGAACATTGCGTAGTTGCGCGGGCCGACATGCTCGAACATGCCGACCGAGACCACCTTGTCGAACGCGCCGCGGATGTCACGGTAATCCATCAGGCGGATCTCCACGGGCAGCCCACGGCAGCGTTCGCGCGCCAGCGCCGCCTGCTCGCGCGAGACCGTGATGCCGGTGACCCGCACCCCGTGGTGACTGGCCGCGTACTGCGCCAGCCCGCCCCAGCCGCAGCCGATGTCGAGCAGATGCTCGCCGGGGGCCAGCTCCAGCTTGCGGCAGATCAGGTCGAGCTTGGCCTGTTGCGCGCCCTCCAGGTCGTGCGCGTCCTTCCAGTAGCCGCAGGAATAACTCATGCTGGAATCGAGCATGGCGCGGAACAGGTCGTTGCCGATGTCGTAATGGCGGCGCCCGACCTCGAAGGCGCGGGTCTGGGCCTGGCGGTTGAGCAACAGCTCGCGCAGGGCCGCGGCCAGCAGACGCAACCGCACCCGGCCGCCCAGCCGCTCGTCTATCCTCGCCGCCAGCAGGCGGGTGAACAGCTCGTCCAGGCGCGGGCACTCCCAGGCGCCGTCCATGTAGGCCTCGCCGAATCCCAGAGAGCCGTGGGTGAGTATCCGCCGGTAGAGCACCGGGTCGCGTACCTGGATGTCCCAGGGTTGACTGCCATTGAAACGGCACCCCGCCTCTGCCAGCAGCTCCGCCAGTACCGCGGGCGGCGCATCGTTGCGGGCCTGCAGGTGCCGTGGACCTTTTTCCACGTGCTGCATGATTCCCCCTCGTTACGCCCGTGCCGGTCGATCCGGCCACATGCTGTCAATACTAGTTTAAAAACCGTTCCTCCACCCACCCGGCCCCCGCTCAGGCGCCCGCGTACTCGGCGATCAGCCGCAGAAACGCGCTGCCGTAACGCGCCAGCTTGTGCTCGCCCACGCCGTGCACGGCCAGCAGCGCCGCCTCGTCGGTGGGCCTGGCGCGCGCCATGTGCGCCAGGGTGGCGTCGCCGAAGATGACATAGGGCGGCACGCCCTGGGCGTCGGCCAGGCGCTTGCGCAGCTGGCGCAGCTGTTCGAACAGGGCCTCGTCGTAGGGGCCCTCGGCCGCCAGCGCGGCGCGCCGCCGCCGGCGCGGCTTCTCACGTACCCGGGCATGCGCCAGTTCCAGACGGATCTCGCCGCGCAGCAGGGGACGGGCGCGCTCGGTCAGCCGCAGCACCGCATAGTGGGCGATGTCCTGCTGCAGATAGCCCAGGTGAATGAGCTGGCGGATGATCGAGCCCCATTCCGCCTCGCTCAGTTCCTGGCCGATGCCGTAGGTGGACAGCCGGTCGTGGCCGAGCTGGCGGATGCGCTCGGTATCGGCACCACGCAGCACATCGATGACATGGCGGATGCCGAAGCGCTGCCCCACGCGGTACACGCAGGACAGGGCCATCTGCGCCTCGCGGGTGGCGTCGAAGCGCGCGGGCGGATCGGCGCACACATCGCAGTTCCCGCAGTCTTCCTCCTGCCAGTCGCCGAAGTAGTTGAGCAGCACCCGGCGCCGGCAGGTGGGGCTTTCGCACAGGGCCACCATGGCGTTCAGCTTGTGGGTCTCGATGCGGCGCTGCTCTTCGTTCTCGGTGTTCTCGATCAGACGCCGCGCGGTCATCACGTCCTGCGCACCGTACAGCAGCAGGGCCTCGGCAGGCAGACCGTCACGGCCGGCGCGGCCGGTTTCCTGATAGTAGCCCTCGATGTGACGCGGCAGATCGTAATGCACCACGAAGCGCACGTTCGGCTTGTCGATGCCCATGCCGAAGGCCACGGTGGCGACCACCACCAGGATGTCGTCGCGCAGAAAGCCCTCCTGCACCGCCTGGCGCACCGGCTGGGGCAGTCCGGCATGGTACGCCGCGGCGCGGACGCCGGCGTCCCTGAGCCGGTCCGCGATCTCCTCCACCTTGCGCCGGCTCAGGGCGTACACGATGCCGGACTCATCCGGGTGACGTTCGATGAAGTCCTGCAGCTGCTGCGCGGGCCGGTGCTTGTCGAGCATGGTGTAGCGGATATTGGGCCGGTCGAAGCCGGCCACGAAGCGGCGTGCCTGCTGCAGCCCCAGGACCCGCACGATGTCCTCGCGCGTCTGCGCGTCGGCGGTCGCGGTCAGGGCCACCAGGGGCACCCCGGGGAAGCGCTCGCGCAACTGGCCGAGCCGGGCGTACTCGGGGCGGAAGTCATGCCCCCATTGCGAGACACAGTGCGCCTCGTCGATGGCGAACAGGGCCAGGGGCAGCGCGTCCAGGCGATCGAGCATGTCTTCGTTCACCAGGCGCTCGGGACTGACATAGAGCAGGTCCAGCTCGCCCGCGTGCAACGCGGCCAGAATGGCGCGGGCCTCCTCCGGCGCGGCCCCGGAATGATAGGCCGCGGCCTTCACGCCATTGGCCCGCAGGGCGTCGACCTGGTCCTTCATCAGGGCGATGAGGGGCGAGACCACCACGGCCACGCCGGGGCGGTGCAGGGCGGGGATCTGGTAACAGAGCGACTTGCCACCGCCGGTGGGCATCAGCACGAAGGCGTCCTCGCCCGCGATCAGGGTCTCGATGATCGCCTGCTGACCCGGACGGAAAGCGGGATAGCCAAAGACGCGCGCCAGCGTCTGGCCGATGTCGGCCTGTTGTACCGCGGTGTTCACGGGATCTGCGTTCCTTCGCGCCAGTTCATCCGGCCGCTGGGCGCCGCATCACCGGCGCCCGGCCTTTTTGCCCGTCTTTTTCTTGCTGGTCTTCCTGGCCACGGCCTTTTTGGCCGGGGTCTTTTTCACGACCTTTTTCTTCGCCGCCGCCTTCTTGGCCGTTTTCTTGACGACCTTTTTGCTCACGGCCTTTTTGGCCGGCTTCCTGGCGACCACCTTTTTGCGTGCCGGCGCCTTCTTGGCCACCGCCTTTTTCTTTGCGACCTTCTTGGCGGCCACCTTCTTCGAGACCTTTTTGGCGACCTTTTTCACGACCTTCTTGGCCGCCTTCTTGACCACCTTCCTGGATGCCGCCTTCTGCGCCACGGCCTTTTTGGCGACCTTTTTGGTCACCTTCTTCGCTACCTTCTTGGCCACCTTCTTGGCGGCCTTCTTCTTGGCCACCTTCTTGCTCACGGCCTTCTTGGCCACCTTCTTGCTCACGGCCTTCTTGGCGACCGCCTTTTTGGCCGCGACCTTTTTCGCGGTCTTCTTGGCGGCGGCCTTCCTGGCCACCGGCTTCTTGGCGGTCGCCTTCTTGGCGACTGCTTTCTTGGTCGCTGCTTTCTTGGCCGCTGCTTTCTTGGCGGCCTTCTTAGCGGCCTTCTTGGTGACTTTCTTGGCGGTCTTCTTCGGCCCGGCCTTTTTGGCGGCGGTCTTCTTCGTGGCCTTCTTCTTCGGCCCGGCCTTTTGGGCAGCAGCGGCCTTGCCGGCCGGCGCCGGCTCCGCGGCCGCTTTTTCGGCCGGCGGCTCGGGCTCCGGCTCGGGTTCGGCGCTCACCTCAGGGCTGGGCGTGGCGTCGATCAGGACCTTGACCTGTTTCCACAGGGGTTCGATCTCGCCGGTGGCGTCGAAGCGGTGCAACTTGCCGGCCTGCCCGTAGTACTGCAGCAGCGGACCCATCCGGCCCTCGTACACCCGCAGGCGGTTGCTGATGGTCTCCTCGTAGTCGTCGGGACGGCGGCGCACCCGGGCGCCGCATTCGTCGCAGATCCCGTCCACCAGCGGCGGATTGACGTACACGTTGTAGCAGGCGCCGCAGGCGTCGCAGCAGATCCGCCCGACCAGGCGCTCCATCAGCTCGTCCATGTCCACATCGAGCTTGATGACCAGGTCCACCGGGCGAGCCAGCTCGTCGAGCATGGCGTCGAGGACATCGGCCTGGGCCGAGTCACGCGGCATGTCCACCAGCAGATAGCCCTTGCTCAGGTCCATCTTGGGCAGCTGGATGCGCAGCAGGGCCATGAGGAGTTCATCGGAGACGCGCGAGGCATCGCGCGCCTCGGCGGCCAGGCGGCCCAGCTCCCCGGGCTCGGCGGCCACTGCATCCACCACGCTGGCCTGCGTGATGATGGGGATCTGGCAGGCCTCGGCGATCTTGTCCGCAAGTTCGGCCTTGCCGGACCCCGGCGGGCCTAGAAGAACGATACGCATGGTGGCTCCTAGCAATGTCGATTATTATCTGCCGGCCAGCCGCATCCGCTCCAGCAGGGCATCCGGCCCGGCCCTGCGGGGCCTGCGCGGCCAGGCCGAACCGGCTCGACCGGCGGACACTGTTTCAGGAAATTAGGAATTTCCTATAGGGGCATGTATGTTTTGGATTGGCTGGCCCCCTCTGGCTTGTCTAAGCTAATCGCACATTTTTTGCCTTGTCAACGAAAGTCGGTCCTTTTTACCTGTTTTGACGCAAATCAGCCCGCTTTTGGGCGATTTTCCGTCGAATTGGGCATTTTTTGGCCAGTGGACGAACGAGGCGCCCACGGCCCGAAACCGACCGCCAGACGCACAAGCCTTTCCCATGAACGAGATTCCGGATATCACCGATACCGAACGCTGGATCGTCGAGACCACGCTCAAGGAACGCTATCCCGACAGCGTGCCCGAGCTGCAGCTGGCCGACGCCGAGATCCGGCTCAGCCCCGCCGACCGCGAGCTGACCACCTGCCCGGTGTTCTTCTGGGAGGCGGACGACTGCCATTTCGTGATCTTCAAGACCGGCGACCGGCGCTATCGCTGCCAATTCTTCTACCGCGGTTACCAGCAGTACGGCACCGGGGTACACGAGTATGACGACCTCACCGAATGCGCGGTCTCGCTGCTGCAGACCCAGGCGGATCATGCCGCGCGCGAGCGTGGGGACCTGGATACCAAATAGAGATACCTTGAGGAGGTAAACCCAATGAGCGCGAAAAACGCTTTCTACGCCCAGTCCGGCGGCGTGACCGCCGTCATCAACGCCTCGGCCTGCGGGGTGATCGAGACCTGCCGCAAGCACAGCGACAAGATCGCCAATGTGTATGCCGGCCGCAACGGGATCATCGGCGCGCTGACCGAGGATCTGATCGACACCAGCCAGGAATCGCCCGAGGACATCGCCGCGCTCAAGAACACCCCCTCCGGCGGTTTCGGCTCCTGTCGCTTCAAGCTCAAGAGCCTGGAGGACAACAAACGCGAGTACGAGCGCCTGATCGAGGTCTTCAAGGCCCACAACATCGGCTACTTCTTCTACAACGGCGGCGGCGACTCGGCCGACACCTGCTACAAGGTCTCGCAGCTGTCCGAGAAGATGGGCTTCCCGGTGCAGGCCATCCATGTGCCCAAGACCGTGGACAACGACCTGCCGATCACCGACAACTGCCCCGGCTTCGGCTCGGTGGCCAAGTACATCGCCGTCTCCACCCTGGAGGCCAGCTATGACGTGCGTTCCATGGCCGCGACCTCGACCAAGATCTTCGTGATCGAGGTCATGGGCCGCCATGCCGGCTGGATCGCCGCCGCCGGCGCCCTGGTCGAGGACTATGGCATCCCGGTCGTGACCCTGTTCCCCGAGGTCGAGTTCGACAAGGACAAGTTCCTCGCCGCGGTGGACGCCAAGGTGAAGGCTCACGGCTACTGCACCGTGGTGGTCTCCGAGGGCTGCCACTGGCCGGACGGCAAGTTCCTGGCCGAGCAGGGCACCCGCGACTCCTTCGGCCACGCCCAGCTGGGCGGCGCCGCCCCGGTGGTCGCGAACATGATCAAGGACGCCCTGGGCTACAAGTTCCACTGGGCGGTGGCCGACTACCTGCAGCGCGCCGCGCGCCACCTGGCCTCCGAGTCCGACGTGGAACAGGCCTACGCCCTGGGCGCCGCCGCGGTCGAAAAGGCCCTGGAGGGCAAGAACTCCATCATGCCCACCGTGGTACGCGAGTCCTCCACTCCCTATAAATGGAGCATCGGCGAGGCCCCGCTGTCCGAGGTCGCCAACGTCGAGAAGATGATGCCCATGGACTTCATCTCCGAAGACGGCTACGGCATCACCGACAAGTGCAAGGAATACCTCTACCCGCTGATCAAGGGCGAGGCCTACCCCGACTACGACGACAACGGCATGCCGAAATACGTCACCCTCAAGCTCAACAGCGTGGAGAAAAAGCTTCCCGAATTCGAGCTCTGAGCGGGCTTCAGGCCCTTCGGAACCCCGCCGCGTCCCGGATGCGGCGGGGTTTTTTCATGGCCGGAGATCCCGGAAATTCACCTAACCCAATGATAATTGGTTGATTTTTCCACATTCCCGGCCCATCCGGGCCAATCCCACAAAAAAATTCACGTAAGAGTATTGACATTTAAGAAATTGCTTATATACTTTCACATATCGACAAGATGTTCCGTCGACGAAACGAACAACCCCGTGACTTCCACTTGAGAGGAGAGACGTCATGAAAAAGATCATCGCTATCATCGCCATCGTTGCCGCCGCCCAGGCTTCCGCAAGCTCCAGCTTCTGGGGTGACAACACCTCCACCAACGGCGCCTACAACGGCAACGGCGACTTCACCGGCAACGGCTCCGGCGAAGGTGAGGCCACCTTCTCCATGACCTTCAAGGGCCGCGGCAAGGCCAACGGCGACTTCAAGGGCAACGGCGACACCAGCGGCAACTGGGCCGGCTACGGCTATGACCAGCCGTACTACTATGGCTATGCTCCGGTTGCTCCGATGGCACCGGCCGCCGCTCCGGCTCCGGCTGCGCCCGCTGCTCCGGCCGCACCTGCCGCCAAGTAATTCAGACCCGCTCTGAATGCCAAGGGCCCCGCATCCCCGGATGCGGGGCTTTTTGTTTGCCGCTACACTTGCCCCATGCCCGATCTGATCGCCAAATTCATCGGCTTTGCCGGCACCGGGGCCATCGCCACCGGCATCCAGTACCTGATCCTGATCGCCCTGCGCGAGCTGGCCGGGATCTCGCCGGTGATCGCCTCGGCCACGGGCTACGCCATCGCCGCGGTGGCCAATTACCTGATGAAATACCACTGGGTGTTCGGTAGCGACGAGCGCCACCGGGTGGCCGGGCCCAAGTACGCCCTGGTCTCGCTCAGCGGCCTGACCCTGAACACCCTGCTGATGCACCTGGGCACCGCGGTGCTGGGGCTGTATTACCTGCTGGCCCAGGTCATCACCACCGGCCTGGTGCTGATCTGGAACTTCACCCTCAACGGCCTGTGGACCTTCCGCGCCATCGGCCCCGCCGGGCGGCCCCGCCCCGGCACGGACTGACGGAGCCCCGCCATGCAGATCGCCCGCGCACGTGAACTGATCCAGGAGCAGATGGCCTTCAGCAGCGGCTACAACCGCAACGCGGTGCGCATGATCCTGGGCGAGGTGGCGCGCACCCACGGCCAGGAGGCGGTGCGTCGCCTGTTCCGCGAGTTCGAGCTGGAGGCCCAATTCGAGCTGGATCCGGAGCAGGATTACTCCCGGGTCGGCCTCTGAGGCCCGGCCCGTCTCAACAGCCCCGCTAATGCGCGCATCGGAACTTTTTACCCCCTTGACGCAGGGTAATTCCTAGAATAGGTCGCTCCAGATCGGCTTTTAAGAATATTAGCCGGCAGATGTGCTTCAGAGGGGAATACTTATGAGTACCGAACTGCTGTTTGCCCTGGTCAGTGGCGCCGTCGCCCTGGCCTACGGCTTCGTCTCCGTGAAATGGATACTCGCCCAACCGGACGGCACCGACCGGATGCGCGAGATCTCCATGGCCGTGCAGGAAGGCGCCAGCGCCTATCTGAACCGGCAATACACCACCATCGGCATCGTGGGCGTGATCCTCGCGGTGGTGCTGTTCATCACCCTGGGCGGGGCCACCGCGGGCGGCTTCGTGATCGGCGCCCTATTCTCCGGCGCGGCCGGCTATATCGGCATGAACATCTCGGTACGGGCCAATGTGCGCACCGCGCAGGCCGCCAACAACGGCATCAACGCCGCGCTGCAGGTGGCCTTCCGCGGCGGGGCCATCACCGGCCTGCTGGTGGTGGGCCTGGGCCTGCTGGGCGTGGCCGGCTATTACGCCATCCTGCTCGGCGCCGGTGTCGAGGATCCCCTGCATCCGCTGGTCGGCCTCGCCTTCGGCGGCTCGCTGATCTCCATCTTCGCCCGTCTCGGCGGCGGCATCTTCACCAAGGGCGCCGACGTGGGCGCGGACATCGTGGGCAAGGTCGAGGCCGGCATCCCCGAGGACGACCCGCGCAACCCCGCTGTGATCGCCGACAACGTGGGCGACAACGTGGGTGACTGCGCCGGCATGGCCGCGGACCTGTTCGAGACCTATGCCGTGACCGTGGTCGCCACCATGCTGCTCGGCGGCCTGGTGATGAACGGCAACGAAAACGCCATACTCTACCCGTTGGTGCTGGGCGGCGTGTCCATCATCGCCTCGGTGATCGGCACCTTCTTCGTCAAGGCGAAGGAGGGCGACACCAAGATCATGACCGCGCTCTACAAGGGCCTGATCGTGGCCGGCGTGATCGCGGCCATCGGCTTCTGGTTCGTGACCCAGTCCATGATGAGCGGCATCCCCGGGGTGGATCCGCGTCATCTGTACTACACCGCCCTGATCGGCCTGGCCCTGACCGCGGCCATGGTGGTGATCACCGAGTACTACACCGCCACCGAGTTCTCGCCGGTGCGCCACATCGCGCAGGCCTCGACCACCGGTGACGGCACCAATGTGATCGCCGGCCTCGGGGTTTCCATGAAGTCCACCGCCGCGCCGGTGCTGGCGGTCTGCGCCTCCATCTGGGGCGCCTACGAGCTGGCCGGCCTGTATGGCATCGCCATCGCCGCCACCGCCATGCTGTCGATGACCGGCATCATTGTGGCCCTGGACGCCTACGGCCCGATCACCGACAACGCCGGCGGCATCGCCGAGATGGCCGAGCTGGACGAGAAGATCCGCAACATCACCGACCCGCTGGACGCGGTCGGCAACACCACCAAGGCGGTCACCAAGGGCTATGCCATCGGCTCCGCCGGCCTGGCCGCGCTGGTGCTGTTCTCCGACTACACCCACACCCTGGTCAAGTCCGGCATGGACCTGAAGTTCGACCTCTCCGATCACATGGTCATCATCGGCCTGTTCATCGGCGGCCTGGTGCCCTACCTGTTCGGCGCCATGGCCATGGAGGCGGTGGGCCGCGCCGCGGGCGGCATCGTCAACGAGGTGCGCCGCCAGTTCAAGGAGATGCCCGGCATCATGGATCACAGCCAGAAGCCGGACTACTCGCGCGCCGTGGACATGCTGACCAAGGCCGCCATCAAGGAGATGGTGATCCCCTCGCTGCTGCCAATCGCGGTGCCGCTGCTGGTCGGCCTGCTGCTCGGGCCCAAGGCCCTGGGCGGCCTGCTCATCGGCACCATCGTCACCGGGCTGTTCGTGGCCATCTCCATGACCACCGGCGGCGGCGCCTGGGACAACGCCAAGAAGTACATCGAGGACGGCAACTTCGGCGGCAAGGGATCGGACGCGCACAAGGCGGCGGTCACCGGCGACACCGTCGGCGACCCCTACAAGGACACCGCCGGTCCCGCGGTCAACCCGCTGATCAAGATCATCAACATCGTGGCGCTGCTGATCGTGCCGCTGCTCTGATCGGGCCACCCCGATGATCCACAGGCCCCGCCCCGCGCGGGGCCTTTTCTTTTGCGGCTATAATCAACGGCCCACCCGACCCCTCAACAGGAGAAGCCCATGAACCTCGACCGCGTCGGCCCCGGCGATGTCCCCAATCAAATCAACGTCATCATCGAGATCCCGGCCCACTCGGACCCGGTCAAGTACGAGCTGGACAAGGAGACCGGCGCCATGTTCGTGGACCGCTTCATGTCCACCGCCATGTACTACCCGTGCAACTACGGCTATGTGCCTCACACCCTGTCCTCGGACGGAGACCCGGTGGACGTGCTGGTGCTGACCCCGCACCCGCTGATCTCCGGCTCGGTGATCAAGTGCCGGCCGGTGGGGGTGCTGAAGATGAAGGACGAATCGGGCGACGACGCCAAGATCCTGGCGGTGCCGGTGGACAAGCTGTGCAAGAGCTACCGTGGCGTGGAGAGCTTCCGCGATCTGTCGGGCGACATCCTCAACCGCATCTCGCACTTCTTCGAGCACTACAAGGATCTGGACGAGGGCAAATGGGTGCGCGTGGACGGCTGGTACGGCCTGGACGAGGCCAAGAAGGAGATCATGGACAGCGTGGAGATGTACCGCAACGCGCCGGAGAAGCCGGCCTTCTGAGGCACGGCCCCGGCCGCCCACGGCGGGCCGGGGCCGGACAGCGGACTATTCCAGGATGGTGTGACGCTCGACCAGCGCCTGCTCGGGCACCTGCTGGCGCACGATGATCATCGACACCAAAGACTCCAGCATCACCAGCGCGCTGCACTCGAACAGACTGCCCATTGGGAAGGGATTGACCGGCTCCTGGGCATGACGCTGGCGCGAGTAGTTCCAGCGCTCCTGCAGATTGGCGCGCCGCTCCAGCTGCACGCAGCAATGCACCCGCTCCGGCAGCACCCGTTCCGCCTCGGGCCGCATCTGGGTCACCAGGGCCACCTTGGCGCCCTGGCTCAGGCTCTTGCTGACCGCGTTCTCGCACACCGGGCTGTCGGCGGAGGCGGAGACCAGCAACAGCAGATCGCCCTCGCCGATGCGCGGCGTGTTGGTCTCGCCCGCGACATACACCTCCTTGCCCAGATGCATCATGCGCATGGCGAAGAAACGCCCGACCAGGCCGCTGCGCCCGGCGCCCATCACGAACAGGCGGCGGCAGGCCATCAGCAGATCCACCAGCGACTCCAGCTGGGCGTTGTCGGTCTTGCTCAGCACATGCCCGACCCGACCCAGGAGGTTGGCACCGATGTTGGGTCGGCTGTTCATCCACTGCATCATGCCATCATCTCCCGCAGTTCCCTGGCCACCACATCCGGGCGCTCGGCGCCGGTGATGGCGCCGCCCACGATCACCACTTCGGGATGTTCGTCCAGCACCCCCGGCAGATTGGCGGAGTTGATCCCCCCGGCCACCGCGACCCCGGCCCGCCGCTGCAGCGAGCGCAGATCGGCCAGCGGGCCCTGGCCGCGGGCCTGCTGGTCGATGCCGGAATGGATGCCCACCAGGCGCGCGCCCAGCTGGGCCGCCTGGGCCGCGCGCGCCGGCTTGTCCGGGACATTGATCAGGTCGACCACCACGCCCGCGTCATAACGGGCCGCCACCTCCACCGCGCCGGCGATGGTGGCGTCATCGGCCACGCCCAGCACGGTCATCAGATCGGCCCCGGCATCGAAGCAGAACTCCGCCTCGTAGGCGCCCACGTCCATGGTCTTGGTGTCCACCAGGATCACGTGGTCGGGGAAATGACGCACGAATTCGCGCACCACGCCGATGCCCTCGTGCTTGAGCAACGGGGTCCCGATCTCCAGGATATTGACCCATTCGGCGGTCTGCTCCGCCAGCTCCAGGGCGCGCCCGGTATCTAGTACATCCAATGCCAACTGTAGATCTGGCATGCCTTTCTCCCTTTTCGTTTGTTGATGGAATTGTTGCAAGTCAAGCATAGGAATAAAATTCTTACTACGCTAGCGGGGAACCCCTCAATGTCGCGGGCGGCACATTCTGTCGTGAAGGGGTAGAATGGCGGGCCCATCCCCTGCCGAGAGCGGTCCATGAAGGTTTGCATACTCTCCGACAGCCATGACCACATCCCGCTACTGGACGCCGCGGTGGCCGACGCCAAGGCGGCCGGCGCCGAGGCGGTGCTGCACGCCGGCGACCTGGTCGCCCCCAGCACCCTGCGCTGCCTGGAGAAATACGGGCTGCCCATCCATGTCATCCACGGCAACAACACCGGCGACACCCACACCCTGACCCGGCTGGCGCACAAGCCGGACAGCCTGATCCGTTACCACGGCATGGACGCGGGCATCGAGCTGGGCGGGCGTAGCATCTTCATCGTCCACTACCCGCACTACGCTCATGCCATGGCCGCGACCGGCGACTGGGATCTGGTCTGCTGCGGGCACAGCCACAAGGTCGAGATCGGCGAACAGCAAAACTGCCGGGGCGGCGTCACCTGGGTGGTCAATCCCGGCACCGTGGGCGGGGTGGGCTCGGCCCCGGCCACCTGGGTCCTGGGCGACCTGGACCGCATGCGCTTCGAGGTGCGCGAGGTGCCCAAGAGCCTGGAGTACCGCGACCGCGTGACGGCCAACGCATGAGCGACCAACTGACCCATTTCGACGCCCGCGGCCAGGCCCATATGGTCGATGTCGGCGGCAAGGACGAGACCCACCGGGTGGCGGTCGCCAGCGGTCATATCCGCATGCGGCCCGAGACCCTGGAGCTGATCGAGAGCGGCAGGCACAGGAAGGGCGATGTGCTCGGCATCGCGCGCATCGCCGGCATCATGGCGGCCAAGAAGACCGCCGAGCTGGTGCCCCTGTGCCACCCCATCCCGCTCACCCATGTCGCGATCGAGTTCGAGATCGACCGGGACGACTCACGGGTGCTGGCCAGCGCGCGTACCGAGACCCGCGGCCAGACCGGGGTGGAGATGGAGGCCCTGTGCGCGGTGCAGAACGCCCTGCTCACCATCTACGATATGTGCAAGGCCGTGGACCGGGGCATGTGCATCGGCGAGGTGCGCCTGGAACACAAGTCCGGCGGCAAGAGCGGGGTATGGAACCGCAGCCGTCCGGAATGAACAAGCGCTACCGCCAGGCACGCTTCCTGACCAGTGCCGCCCGGCTCAAGCAGGCCCCGCCGGACGAGGGTTACGAGATCGCCTTCGCCGGCCGCTCCAATGCCGGCAAGTCCAGCGCCATCAACGCCCTGTGCGATCAGAAGGCGCTGGCGCGCACCAGCCGCACCCCCGGCCGCACCCAGCTGCTCAACTTCTTCGAGATCGACCCGCAGCGCCGCCTGGTGGACCTGCCCGGCTACGGCTACGCCAAGGTCTCCCGGGATATCAAGCGCGACTGGCAGGGTACCCTGGCCGACTACCTGCAGCGACGCCGCTGCCTACGCGGCCTGATGCTAATGATGGACATACGCCATCCCCTCAAGCCCTACGACCTGCAGATGCTGGCCTGGGCCAATCAGATCCCGCTGCCGGTGCATGTCCTGCTGACCAAGACCGACAAGCTCAACCGCCGGGAATCGGGCGCCGCCCTGGCACGGGTGCAGGAGGCCCTGCGCGAGTTCAGCAGCGACTTCAGCGTGCAGCTGTTCTCCGCCCTCAAGCGCTGGGGCATCGACGAGGCCCACGCGCGCATGGACGCCTGGCTGGACGCCGGTTGACGCCCAGGCCTGAGCGCGCTGAACCGGATTTGCGTCCCCGAAATCACGCCATTGACGTACTGCGCGTGCGGGTCAGCCGGATCTGGACAAAAAAAGGCCCGCGGACCTGGGCGAGTCCAGCGGGGCCGATTTGTCTCTCGCCGGGGAGTCAGGGGACGGGTTGGGGGCCCGGCGTCGAGACCGGCAGTCCCGGGACACGGGACCGCGCCTGCCCGGGCGACTATCCTGCCGCTGGGCCTGCCTCTATTTTGGAACCGGGAACGCACGCAGGCTGTGAACCAGACCACGTTTCCTGCATCCCAGGGCCCGCATCAGGGCGTCCAGGCCACGCGGCGCCTGCAGGGCATCCAGGACGAAATTGGACCAGCCCGTGACCACCGCCAGGCGCCGCTCGAAGGGGGCCCGGTGGTGCTCGCGGTGATCCTCGGGCCGGACCAGCAGGCCCAGCGCCTGCAGCCGCGCCACCAGCGGTCCCGGCGGCCGGTGGGCCCAGCGATGGCACAATCGCGCACCCACCGAGCAGACCCCCAGGACCAGCAGCACCAGGGCCGGCGCGGGCGGTATCCAGTCCAGCCACAGCAGCGCCAGCAGGCCCGCCTGGAGCGTGAGCACCCACGCGGCGGCCGGGCGCGGCGTGCCGTAGTGATCGACCAGGTAGTGAAAGACATAGGAACCCAGATCGGCCAGGAACACCCCGCCCACCAGCAGCACCACCAGCCCGCCCAGCGCGCACGACACCCAGCCTGTCAGGATCCATCGACCGCCAAGCCTTGGGGCGGCGGGCCTCAATGCGCCTCCTCCCAGTCGTCCCCCACGCCGATATCGACCACCAGGGGGACTTTCAGATCGGCCGCCGATTCCATCAGCTCGCGGATGCGCGCGCCGGCCTCCTCGACCAGCAGCGGATCGAGTTCGAACACCAGTTCGTCATGCACCTGCATCAGCAGATGCACATCCGGCCGCTCGCGCTGCAGCCAGTCGTCCACCGCGAGCATGGCGCGCTTGATGATGTCCGCCGCCGTGCCCTGCATGGGCGCGTTGATCGCGGTGCGCTCGGCGGCCGCGCGCCGCGCCCCGTTGCGCGAGGCGATGTCGCGCAGATACAGGCGCCGGCCGAACAGGGTCTCGACATAGCCCTGCTCGCGCGCCTGCTCGCGGGTCTCTTCCATGAAGCGTTTGACGCCGGGATAACGCGCAAAATAGCGATCGATGTATTCCTGGGCCTGGCCGCGCTCGATGCCGAGCTGACGCGCCAGGCCGAAGGCCGACATGCCGTAGATCAGGCCGAAGTTGATCGCCTTGGCCGAGCGCCGCTGTTCGCTGGTCACGGCCTCGGGGCTGGCGGCGCCGAACACCTCGGCGGCGGTGGCGCGGTGGATGTCCAGCCCCTCGGCGAAGGCCCGCGTCAGGCCCTCGTCGCCCGAGAGATGGGCCATGATGCGCAGCTCGATCTGCGAATAGTCGGCCGCCAGCATGCGCCAGCCCGCCTGCGGCACGAAGGCCCGGCGGATGCGCCGCCCCTCCTCGCTGCGCACCGGGATGTTCTGCAGATTGGGGTCGGACGAGCTGAGCCGCCCGGTGGCCGCCACCGCCTGGTGATAGCTGGTGTGCACCCGGCCGGTGCCGGGATCGACCATCTCGGGCAGCCGGTCGGTGTAGGTGGACTTGAGCTTGGCCAGGCCGCGATGCTCCAGGATCACGCGCGGCAGCTCGTGGCCCTGGTCGGCCAGCTCCTGGAGCACGCTCTCGGCGGTCGACGGCGCGCCCTTCGGGGTCTTGGCGATCACCGGCAGGCCCAGCTCCTCGAAGAAGATCTGGCCGATCTGCTTGGGCGAGCCCATGTTGAACGGTCGGCCGGCGATCTCATAGGCGCGCTGCTCCAGCGCGTGCAGACGCTCGGCCAGCTGCGCGCTCTGCCGCGCGAGCATGTCCACATCGATGGTCACGCCCATGCGCTCCATGCGCGACAGCACCGGGATCAGGGGGATCTCCAGATCGGTCAGCAGGGCCGCCAGACGCCCGCCGTCCCGCTGCAGCCGGGGCCAGAGTTCGCGGTGCAGGCGCAGGGTGATGTCGGCGTCCTCGGCGGCATAGGGCGCGGCCTGTTCCAGCGGGATCTGGTCGAAGCTCAACTGTTTGGCGCCCTTGCCGGCGATGTCCTCGAAATGGGTGGTGCGGTGCTGCAGATAGCGCATCGCCAGCGAGTCCATGTCATGCCGCCCGGCGCTGCTGTCCAGCACATAGGACTCGAGCATGGTGTCATAGGCGATGCCCGAGAGGCGGATGCCATGATTGAGCAGCACATTGCGGTCGTACTTGAGATGCTGGCCGATCAGACGCGGGCGCCGGCCCTCGAGCAGCGGGCGCAGCCGCTCCAGAACACGCGCGCGGTCGAGCTGCTCCGGCGCGCCCGGGTAGCGGTGCGCCAGCGGCACATAGGCGGCCCGGCCGGGCTCGACCGCGAAGGACACGCCCACCACCTCGGCCTGCATGTAGTTGAGGCTGGTGGTCTCGGTGTCGAAGGCGAACAGTTCCGCCTGTTCCAGACGCCTCAGCCAGTCCTCCAGGGCCGCCTCGGTGGTGACCGTCTCGTATTCGGTTTCCGGGGCGGCGGGGGCCGGCCCGCTCCCGGCCGGCTCATCCGCCCCGTCCAGGCCGGCCAGCAGGCGCCGCGCGCCCAGACGCCGGTAATGCGCGCGCAGGGCCTCCAGGTCGGGCTCGCCCGGGACCAGATCGGCCGGTCCGAAGGGCAGGTCCAGATCCTGGCGGATGGTGGTCAGGCGGCGTGACAGGGCCAGCTGATCCAGGCTGGCGCGCAGGTTCTCGCCGATCTTGCCCTTGATCTCGTCGGCGTGGGCGACCAGGTTGTCGATGTCGCCATAGGCCTTGAGCCACTTGGCCGCGGTCTTGGGACCGCACTTGGGCACCCCGGGGATGTTGTCGGCCGAGTCGCCCACCAGGGCCAGGTAGTCGATGATCTGCTCGGGGGTGACATCGAACTTGTCGATCACGCCCTGGCGGTCCAGCACGGTGTCGGTCATGGTGTTGATCAGGGTCACGTGCTCATTGACCAGCTGGGCCATGTCCTTGTCGCCGGTCGAGACCAGCACGTCCATGCCCTGCTCGGCGGCCTGACGGGCCAGGGTGCCGATCACGTCGTCGGCCTCCACCCCCTCCACCATGAGCAGCGGCAGGCCCATGTCGCGCACGATCTGGTGCAGAGGCTCGATCTGCACCCGCAGCTCGTCCGGCATGGGCGGGCGGTGGGCCTTGTAGTCGGCGAACATCTCGTCGCGGAAGGTCTTGCCCGGGGCGTCGAACACCACCGCCACATGGGTCGGATGATAGGTGTCGAGCAGCTTGCGCAGCATGTTGACCACGCCCACGATGGCCCCGGTCGGCTCGCCGTCCGCGTTGGTCAGCGGCGGCAGGGCATGGAAGGCGCGAAACAGATAGGAGGAACCGTCGACGAGGATAAGAGGCGCTTGCTTGTTCATGCCGGCAGGATACTATGAAGCCCGAAACAAGTCCCCCGGGAGCCACCCATGACCACGCCGTCACCGCAGAAACAGGGCCTGTTGCGGGTCCTGGACGCCACCCGCTATCTGCCCCAGTTCAAGAAGGGTCTGCTGGCCCACCTGGCCAATCCGCGGCGGGCCATCACGGTCTGCTTTCCGGTGGAGATGGACGACGGCTCGGTGCGCAGCTTCTTCGGCTACCGGGTGCTGCACAACAACGTCCTCGGGCCGGGCAAGGGCGGGCTGCGCTTCCACCCCGATCTGAGCCTGGAGGAGGTCAGCTCCCTGGCCGCGCTGATGACCTGGAAGTGCGCCCTGATCGAGGTCCCCTTCGGCGGCGCCAAGGGCGGCGTGGTGTGCGACACCAAGCAGCTCTCGGCCGGCGAGCTGCGGCGCATCACGCGGCGCTTCATCTCCGAGCTGGGCGACAACATCGGCCCGCACACCGACATCCCGGCCCCCGACATGTACACCAACGCCCAGACCATGGCCCTGGTGTACGACACCTACGACACCATGCACCCCGGACGCAACAACCGCCCGGTGGTCACCGGCAAGCCGATCGATCAGGGCGGCTCCCTGGGACGGCGCGACGCCACCGGCAACGGGGTGGCCTTCGCCACCGAGCGCTTCGTGCGCCTGCAGGGCCTGAACGGACACAAGCACCTCGGCGGGCTGCGGGTGGTGATCCAGGGCTTCGGCAATGTGGGCTATGCCGCGGCGCACGCCTTCCAGCGCCTGGGCGCGCGCATCACCGCCCTGAGCGATTCACGCGGCGGCATCCACTGCGAGGAGGGCATCGACCTGCAGGCCGCCCTGGCCCACAAGCGCGAGAACGGCCATCTCAGCGGCCTGCCCGGCACCACCAATCTGAGCAACGAGGATCTGCTGGCGCTGGAGTGCGACATCCTGGTGCCCGCGGCCTCGGCCAGCCAGGTGCATGCGGAGAACGCCCCCCGGGTGCAGGCCCGGCTGGTGGTGGAGGCCGCCAACGACCCGCTCACCCCGCAGGCCGACCTGCTGCTGCAGGAACGCGGCATACCGGTGCTGCCGGACATCCTGGCCAATGCCGGCGGGGTGTGCGTGAGCTATTTCGAATGGGTGCAGAACATCCAGAACCAGAGCTGGAGCGAGCAAGAGGTCGAACAGAAGCTGCGCCACCGCATGCACCACACGGTCGAGGCCGTGCTGCGCCGCCATCAGCAGCTGGTGAAGGCGCACCCGGACGACCCGCATGCCGCGCTGCTGCGCACCGCGGCCCTGGCCCTGGCCATCGAGCGGGTCACCTGCGCCACCCTGGAGCGCGGCATCTGGCCCTGAGCGCTCAAAGGAAGGTCACCCCCACCTGGAACAGGCGCTCGACCTCGCCGATGCGCCGCTTGTCCATGAGGAACAGGATGACATGGTCCTCCGACTCGATGCGGATGTCGTGGTGGGCCATGATGACCTCGTCGCCGCGCACGATGGCGCCGATGCTCGCGCCCTCGGGCAGCTTGATCTCCTCCACCGTGCGCCCCACCACCCTGGACGAGGTCTCGTCGCCGTGGGCGATGGCCTCGATGGCCTCGGCCGCGCCCCGCCTCAGCGAATGCACCATGACCACGTCGCCGCGCCGCACATGGGTGAGCAGCGAGCCGATGGTGGCGTGCTGCGGCGAGATCGCGATGTCCACCGCCCCGGACTGCACCAGGTCCACATAGGCCGCGCGGTTGATCAGCGACATCACCTTGCGCGCGCCCAGGCGCTTGGCCAGCATGGCGGAGAGGATATTGGCCTCGTCGTCGTTGGTGACCGCGCAGAACACATCGGTGTCCTCGATGTTCTCCTCGCGCAGCAGGTTCTCGTCCGCCGCGTCGCCCTGCAGCACGATGGTGTGGCGCAGATGCTCGGCGACGCGGCGCGCGCGCTCGGGGTTGTGCTCGATGATCTTGACCCGGTAGCGCTCCTCCATGGCCGCGGCCAGGCGCCGCCCGATGTTGCCGCCGCCGGCGAAGATCAGGCGTCGGAAGGGATTCTCCTCGCGCCGCAGCTCCTTCATCACCGCCGGGATGTTCTGCGTGGCGGCGAGGAAGAACACCTCGTCGTCGGCCTCCAGCACCGTGTTGCCGCGCGGGGCGATGGCGCGGCCCTTGCGATAGATGGCGGCGACCCGCGCCTCCTGGCCCTTGAGATGGCGGTTGAGTTCGCGCAGTTCGTGCCCCACCAGCGGGCCGCCGTAATAGGCGCGCACCGCCACCAGGCGCACCCGCCCGCCGGCGAAGTCCAGCACCTGCAGGGCCCCGGGGTGTTCGATCAGGCGCAGGATGTAGTCGGTGACCAGCTGCTCGGGGCTGATCAGCACATCGATGGGCAGGGCCCCCTGCGAGAACAGGGCCGGATGCTTGAGATACTCCGGGGCGCGCACGCGCGCGATCTTGGTGGGGGTGTGGAACAGGGTCCAGGCGGTCTGGCAGGCGACCATATTGGTCTCGTCGCTGTTGGTCACCGCGATCACCATGTCGGCGTCGTCGGCGCCGGCCTGGGCCAGGATGTCGGGATGCGAGGCCTGGCCCTGCACCGTGCGGATGTCCAGATGATCCTGCATCTCGCGCAGCAGCTGACCGTTGTGGTCCACCACCGTGATGTCGTTGGCCTCGCTGGCCAGGTTCTGCGCCACCGTGGTGCCGACCTGCCCGGCCCCCAGGATGATGATCTTCATGCCACTACCTCTCAGCGTCCCTTGATCTCGATGCCGCGATCACGCAGCTTGCGATACAGATGGGTGCGCTCCATGCCCACGGTCTGGGCCATGCGCGAGATATTGCCACCGGCCTGCTCCAGGTGGTACTCCAGATAGGCCTTTTCGAAGGCCTCTCGGGCCTCGCGCAGCGGCTGGTCCAGGACCACGCCGGCGAACTGCGGCGCGCCGTTCTCCGACAGCACCTGGCCGAGCGCGGACTTGACCTCCTCCAGGCTGACCTCCTCGTCATGGCCCAGGATCAGGACGCGCTGCACCAGGTTGATCAGCTCGCGCACATTGCCCGGCCACTCGTGGTTGCGCAGATAGTTCTGGGCCGCCACCGAGAAATGCCGGTAGGGCAGCTTCTCGCGCGCCACCAGGCGATCGACCGCGCTGTTGAGCAGCAGCGGGATGTCCTCCGGACGCTCGCGCAGTGAGGGCACGTGCAGCGGCACCACATTGAGCTGGAAGAACAGATCCTCGCGGAAGGCCCCGCTGTCCACGCGTAACTGCAGATCATGGCGGGTGGCGGCGACCACCCGAGCATCGAGCTGTACCGGCTCGGTGCCGCCGACCCGCAGAAAGGTGCCGGTATCCAGGGCCGCCACCAGCTGGGCCTGGACCTCCAGGTCCATGTCCGCGACCTCGTCCAGGAACAGGGTGCCGCCGGCGGCCTGCTCCAGGCGGCCGTACTGGATGCGGTCGCCCTCCTCGCGGCCGAACAGCTCCAGGGCCGCCCCGCCCTGGGTGATGCCGGTCACGCCCACGTCCACGAAGGGGCCGTCGCGGCGCGCGCTGTGGGCGTGCAGATAGCGGGCGATGGTCTCGCGCCCGCTGCCCGGCTCGCCGGTGATCAGCACCCAGCTGTCGTGCTTGGCCACGCGCTTGACCTGCTCGCGCAGACGTACCATGACCTGGCTGTTGCCGACCGGCTCGCCGGCGTGCTCGCTGGCGCGCCGCAGGCCGATGTTCTCCTGGGCCAGGCGGTGCGCCTCCAGGGCCCGCTCCACGGTGAGCAGCAGCTTGGCCAGGGAGAGCGGCTTTTCCAGAAAGTCCCAGGCCCCCAGGCGGGTGGCCTCGACCGCGGTCTCGACCGTGCCGTGACCGGACATCATGATCACCGGGCAGGGCAGGCCGCCGGCCTCGGTCCATTCCTTGAGCAGGCTGATGCCGTCGATGTCCGGCATCCAGATATCAAGCAGGATCAGGTCGGGGCGCCGCTCGCGCAGGGCGTGACGCGCGCCGCCGCCGTCCTCGGCGGTCACCACCTGGTAGCCCTCGTCGGCCAGGATCTCGCTGACCAGTTCACGGATATCCGGTTCGTCGTCGACGACCAGCACATAAGGGGCGCTCATACCTTCTCACCCGGCTGACTGCCGGCCTCCTGTTGCTGACTTGGCTGGGCACCGCCCTGGCGGCGCGGCAGCATGATGCTCAGACGCGCGCCCCCGCCGGGCAGGTTCTCGGCACGGATATTACCCCCATGCTCGCCCACGATGCGCTTGACGATGGCCAGGCCCAGCCCGGTGCCCTTCTGCTTGCTGGTGACATAGGGCTCGAACACCTGGTCGATCAGAGCCGGATCGAAGCCCTCGCCATCGTCCTCGATCTCCAGCGCCACCCAGTCGCGGCCGCGGCGGCTGACCGTGGCGGTGCGCAGGCAGACCCGCACATCGCCGCCGGGACGCGACTCCAGGGCGTTCTTGACCAGGTTGTGCAGCACCTGGCGCAGGCGCACCGGGTCGGCCTCGATCATGGCCCCCGGCGCGCCGGACTCGAAGCAGACCTCGTGCTCGCCGCTGGCATACAGGTCCATGACCTCGGACACGAAGTCGTCCAGGCACAGGGGGCGCGGCGACATCTTGCACGGGCGCGCGTAGTCGGAGAACTCGTTGACCATGGCCTTGAGCGCCTCCACCTGCTGCACGATGGTGTGGGTGGCGCGGTCCAGCACCTCGGCCTGCTGCGGCGGCATGCTGGACAGGTATTTTCGGCGCAGGCGCTCGGCGGCCAGCTGGATGGGAGTCAGGGGGTTCTTGATCTCGTGCGCCAGGCGCCGCGCCACCTCGCCCCAGGCGGCATCGCGCTGGGCGCGCACCAGCTCGGTCACATCGTCGAACACCAGCACATGCCCGCCGGCCTCGTCGGCCTGCAGCTGCAGGCGCGAGTGCTGACACAGCAGCACCTGGCGGCCGTCCTCGCGGTACAGGGTGATCTCGGCCCGGCCCTCGGCCAGACCGCGCCCCAGGCCCTCGGCGATGCGTTCGACGAAGGGCGCCAGGGCGGCGTCGATCTGCTCCAGCTCCTTCAGCGAGCGGCCCTCGATGGCGGACACGGGCACCCGCAGGATGGCCTCCACCGCCGGGTTGGCGGTCTGGATGAAGCCGCCGCCGTCGAGCGCCATGACCCCGGTGGAGAGCGCCCCCAGCACGGTCTCCAGATACTGGTGCTGGGCCGCCAGCTCGCGCCGGCTGGCCTCGGCCAGATTGCGCGCCTGGGCGATGCGGCGGGTCATCTGGTTGAAGGAGTCCACCAGGAAGGCCAGCTCGTCGCGCACCCTGGGGATGGGCACGCGGATGTCATAGCGGCCCTCGGCCACCTCGCGCGTGGCCTCGGCGATCTGGCGCACCGGGCGCACCAGCATGCGCGAGGTGTAGAAGGCGCCCCAGGCCGCGGCGAACAGGCCCAGCAACAGCACCAGGGACAGGGTGAGGGCGAAGCTGAACTTGATCGAACCGCGCAGATAGGCGCGCTCGCGATAGGCCTCGTAGGCGCTCTGCACGCGCCCGGTGAGCGAGCTGAGATTCTCCGGCACCGAATAGATGGCCTGCATGGCCAGGTCGCGTCCGCGCGGGTCCATGGCCAGCACCCGCACCACCATCTGCCCCTTCTTGAGCGGCACCAGGCTGACGAAGTCCCTGCCCTCGGCGAGCTGCTTGCGCATGTGCGCGGTCAGCGGGCTGGGGGTGAGCACGTCCGGGTTCTGGTGACTCAGGGCCAGCACCTTGCCCTTGCGGTCGAACAGCGAGACCTCGAAGGCCCCGGAGGCCTCGCGCAGGTCGCCCACCGCGAGCGACAGCGCGCCCGGCGAGGCGTCTTCCACGCCGCCGAGCAGATTGCGGGTCAGACGCAGGGTCTCGCGCTTGTGCAGATCCAGCGAGACCTTGCTCAGGGCCAGGGCGTCCTCCATGGCGCTGTCCACCTGCACGTCGAACCAGCCGTCGATGCCGCGCGCCAGAAACTGCAGCGAGTACACATAGACCACGCTCACCGGGGCCAGCGAGAGCACCCCGAACAGGATCACCAGGCGCAGGTTGAGACGCGAGCCGGCGACCTGGCGGCGGTAGTCGCGCAGCAGCTGCCACAGGTTCCAGCTGACCAGCAGCGCCAGCAGCACCAGGCCGACCACGGTGAACACCAGCAGCGGCATGAACCACCTGTCCAGGGTCTCGGAACGCTGTACCGCGCCGCTCATCACATGCAGTGCGATCAGCAACAGCAGCACCAGCAGGCCGGTGGCCAGCAGGTCGAGCCGGCGGCGACGCTTCAGGGCCGGATCTGCCATTCCCAGGGCTCCGCTTCCAGGTTCCAGTCGCTCGACAGATAGGCCCGCGGGCGCATCGCCAGGGGCAGGGCCTCGATGTCCAGATAGGCCTCCAGGCGCACCTGGTATTCATGCCTGAGATCGAGCCGGTCGCGCTCGATCAGTGCCAGATCGGCGATCCGCCCCATGTAGCGCAGGGCCGCCTCGCGGGTGGCGAAGACCTGCTTGTCGTCCTCGCCCACCCTGACCTCGTACAGGCCGGCCAGGGGCCGGTAGCGCAGCACCGAGCGGATGCGGAAATCGACCACGTCCTTCTGCCACAACCAGGCCTGGGTATCGCGCATCTGGACATGGGTGACGAAGGTCAGGGGCACCCCGTTCTCCAGCGCCTCGCTGACCACCGGCGGCAGCCGGTAGCTGGTCTGGGCGTCGAGATAGATGCGGTTGTCCTCGCCCAGGGTGATGGTCACGCGCGAGAACTCCAGGGCCGCGGCCTGGACCGCGGGCGCCAGCAGGCAGGCGCACAACAGCCACGCCCACCAGAGGCGGTGTGCCGGAGGAAGATCCGAAATATCAGGATCTTCCCTGGCGTGGCTCGCGTTGGCGTTCACTTCGGCGTCTTCTCCAGCAGGGCGTAATAGAAACCGTCCATCGTCTGCTCCCCCGGCAGGGTCTGCCGGCCCTGGCTGCGGGTGTGTCCCCAGCCCTCCGGCAGACAAATGCTACGCGCATCCGGGCATCGTTGCAGGAATTGCGCAACCTGCCGCTCGTTCTCCTGCGGCATCAGCGAACAGGTCGCATACAGCAGGCGACCGCCGGGACGCAGACAGGGCCACAGGGCCGCGAGGATCGCGGCCTGGCGCGCGGCCAGCCGGTCGATGTCCTCGCGCCGCCGCAGCAGGCGCACGTCCGGATGGCGGCGCATCACCCCGGTGGCCGAGCAGGGGGCGTCGAGGAGGATGCGGTCGAAGCGGCCCCGCCATGCCGGCGGCGGATCGGCGGCATCTCCGGCGAGCAGTTGCGCCTGGCGTCCCAGACGCCGCAGATTGTCCTCGACCCGGGCCAGGCGACCGGGATCCAGGTCCATGGCTGTGACCTCGAGATCGTCGGCCAGTTCCAGGATGTGCCCGGTCTTGCCGCCGGGC
>JALVTT010000119.1 GCA_027024025.1 Sedimenticola sp. | reverse complement strand
GATGGCATGGACGTGGCCTCGGGCGGCGAGCTGCGGGCCGCGCTCGACGCCGGTCTGGACGGGCGGCGCATCAGCTTTGCCGGCCCGGGCAAGCGCGATGAAGAACTGGCGGCCGCGATCGAGGCCGGAGCCCTGCTCAGCGTCGAATCGCCGGGCGAGCTGACGCGACTCGCGGCCCTCGCCGGACGCCTGGGCAAGACCCCGCGCCTGGCGCTGCGCATCAATCCCGGCTTCCGGCTCAGGGCCTCGGGCATGCACATGGGCGGCGGTCCCTCGCCCTTCGGCATCGACCAGGAACAGGCGCCCGCCGTGCTGGAACAGGCCCGCGCCCTGGGCCTGGAGCCGTGCGGCCTGCATGTCTTCGCCGGTTCGCAGAACCTGTCGCTGCCGCACCTGCTGGAGGCCCAGCGCGCCATCTTCGAGCTGGCCTTCGAGCTGGCGCCGCACTTCCCCGGGGGCATGGAGTGGCTCAACATCGGCGGTGGTCTCGGCATCCCCTATTTCGCCGGCGAACAGGCCCTGGATCCGGCGCCCCTGGGCGAACAGCTGGATACCTTGATGCAACAGGCGCGGACACGCCTGGGCGGGCCGGAGGTGGTGCTGGAGCTGGGCCGCTACCTGGTCGGCGAGGCCGGCATCTACCTGTGCCGGATCATCGACCGCAAGGTGTCGCGCGGCCGGACCTGGCTGATCACCGACGGCGGCATGCATCATCACCTGGCGGCCAGCGGCAACTTCGGCCAGGTGCTGCGGCGGCCCTTTCCGCTGGTCCTGGCCAACCGGGTCCAGGCACCGCCCGGCGAGCGGGTCAACGTGGTCGGCCCCCTGTGCACGCCGCTGGACCGCCTCGGCGAGCAGGTGGAGCTGCCGCATGCCGAACCCGGCGACCTGATCGCGGTGCTGCAGTCCGGGGCCTATGGCCTCAGCGCCAGCCCGCGGGGCTTCCTGAGCCATCCCGAGCCGGTGGAACTGCTGGTCTGAAAGGCCCTGATCCGGGAGGGCCGCCATCCCGGCGGCCTGGCCGGCGGGACGCCGGCGCTCCAGTCAATCGAGTCTGGATTCGACAAAGGCCAGCAGGTCGCCGACGCTGAGAAAGATGTCGGGCTCGATGTCCTCGTCGTGGATCTCGATGCCGAAGCGCGCCTGCAGGGCCGCGACCAGGTCGAGCACCGCCAGGGAGTCGAACTCCGGCAGGGCCCCCAGCAGGGCCGAGTCCGGCCGCAGGGCGGCGGCGCGCTCGCCGAGTTCCAGCACCTCGCCGAGGACCTCGCGCAGCGCCTGCAGGGTATCGCCCTTCATGCCCGTCGCCTCAGTGGATGCCGGGGATCCAGCCGAGCAGGCGCGCCAGGGTCTCGGTGCCGGCCATGCCGAAGCGTTCGGCGAAGCGTTCCAGCGGGTCTTCCTTGGCGGTGAAGTCCACCACCTTGTCGATGCCCACCACCTCGCGCGAGACATAGCCCAGATCGCCGATGCCGTCGGCCAGGCCCAGTTCGATGGCCTTGCGCCCGGTCCAGAACAGGCCGCTGAACAGCTGATCGTCGTCGGCCAGGCGCTTGCCCCGCCCTTCCTTGACCGCGCGGATGAACTCGGCGTGGATCTGTTTAAGCACGTCGTCGGCGAAGGCCCGGTCCTCGGCGCTCAGCGGGCTGAAGGGATCGAGTATGCCCTTGTGCTCGCCGGCGGTGAGCAGGCGCCGCTCCACGCCCAGCTTGTCCATCGCGCCGGTGAAGCCGAAGCCGTCCATCAGTACCCCGATGGAGCCGACGATGCTGGATTCGTTGACAAAGATCTTGTCCGCGGCGGCGGCCACGTAATAGCCGCCCGAGGCGCACATGTCACCGACCACCACATACAGCGGGATGTCCTTGTGCCTGGCCCGCAGGCGGCGGATCTCGTGGTTGATCAGGCTGGCCTGCACCGGGGTGCCGCCGGGGCTGTTGATGCGCAGCACCACGGCCTTGGTGTGGCTGTCCTTGAAGGCCTTGCGCAGGCCCTTGTTGACCAGATCGGCGCTGGCCTTGCCGGTGGGCTCGATCACCCCCTGCAGCTCCACCAGGGCCACATGGTCCTTGCCCGGGGCCTGGTCCAGGCTCAGGCCGTTGTCGTCCGAGAACAGGGCCACGAGCAGCACGCCCAGGTAGAGGAAGGTCAGCAGCTTGAAGAAGATGCCCCAGCGGCGCGTGCGGCGGCGTTCCCTGAGGGCGTCGCTGGCGAGATCGCGCAGCAGATCGCGCTCCCAGCGGGCGTCGGCATCGCTCATCCCTGTTGTTCCGTTTTCCTTGGTGTCTTCTGTTCCAGCCATGGGGGCAGTTCCTCCAGATGTTGCAAAACCGTCAGGGCGCCATGCCGCAGCAGCCGCTCGCTTGCATGCACCCCGTGCGCCATGCCGATGGCGTCGACGCGCGCATTGTCCGCCATCTGCATGTCGTATTCCGTGTCGCCGATCACCAGCGCCCGGCGCGGATCGGTGTTCAGATCGGTGAGTATATCCAGCAGCATCTGCGGATGCGGCTTGGAATGGGCCTCGTCGGCGCAGCGCGTGACGTGGAAGCAGTCACCCAGGCCGGTCTCTTCCAGCACCCGGTCGAGGCCGCGCCGGCTCTTGCCGGTCGCCACCGCCAGCAGATAGCCCTGTCCGGCGAAGCCGCGCACCACCCGCTCGGCCCCGGGAAACAGCCGCGAGGCGGGAATGCGGTCGCCCAGCCAGTGGTCGCGGTAGGCCTCGATGACCCGCCCGACCGCGTCCGGCTCCAGCCCGGGGAACAAGGCCGTGACCGCCTCGCGCATGCCCAGGCCAATGATGTTGCGCGCGCTCGCCTCGTCGGGCACCGGCAGGCCGGCATCCGCCGCGGCCAGCTGCATGCAGGTGACGATGCGGTGCTCGGAATCCATGAGGGTCCCGTCCCAGTCGAAAACCAGTACTTCGTAAGGCTTCACTTCAGTCCTTCCAGCAGTCGTTGCAGATCGTCCGGCAGCGGGGCCTCGAAATGATGGCCGCGCGGGCGCCCCTCCCAGGGCAGGTCCAGGCGCCAGGCATGCAGGAACAGCCGCTTAAGCCCGCGCGCGCGCCACTCTCTGTTGTCCGCCTCGCGACCGTATTTCTCGTCACCCAGGATGGGGGTGCCCAGATGGGCCGCGTGGACCCGGATCTGGTGGGTCCGGCCGGTCTCCAGGCGCGCCTCCACCAGCATGGCGCCGGCAAAGCGCTGCAGCACCCGGAAATGGGTCACCGCCGGCTTGCCCGCGGCATCGACCCGCACCACCCGCTCGCCGCTGCGCAGGGTGTTCTTGCGCAGCGGCGCGTCGGCGGTCACGCGGTCACGCCGCCAGCGCCCGCCGAGCAGGGCCAGATAGCGCTTCTCCACGCGCCCGGCCAACTGCAGCCTCTGCAGCTGCCGCAGGGCCGCGCGGCGTCTGGCCAGCATCAGACAGCCGGAGGTGTCGCGGTCCAGGCGGTGCGCCAGCTCCAGGTAAGGCGCGTCCGGCTCGATGGCGCGCAGGATCTCGATCACGCCGAAGGAGACCCCGCTGCCACCATGCACCGCGATGCCCGAGGGCTTGTTCACCACCAGCAGCTCCGCGTCCCGGTACAGGACGCTGTCGAGCAGGCGCTGGCGCAGCCCCGGGCCGGGCCCCTCGCCGGCCTGGCGCTCGGCGGTGCGCAGCGGCGGGATGCGCACCTGGTCGCCCAGACGCAGGCGCCGGGTGGGCTTGACCCGGCCCTTGTTCACCCGGACCTCGCCCCGGCGCAGCACCCGGTAGACCCAGCTGCGGGGCACGCCCTTGAGGCGGGTCAGCAGAAAATTGTCGATCCGCTGCCCGTCGGCGTCTTCCTTGACGACCAGATAGCGCACTTTTGGCGCATTTTCACCGCAATTACCCACAAGCCGGCCCCAGGTGACAAAAATGATGCAAATTTCAACGATTTGTAGTATTTTCCGGAAGTCCGGTCGCGTCCACGCAGACGCGGCGGACAGGTCCCCGGCCTTGCGCCGCCCACCTCGAAGTCGACATGCCGAGCGGTCTCCGGCCCGCCATGCTAACCGACGGGTGCGGGAGAAGACCAACAAAAATAGAGGGCTTTCGACGACTCACACTGAACCCGCGCATCCGCCGCCGGTTCCGCCGGTCCCTGCGACCGGGTCGAGTTCCGCCCCCTGGCAGGACATCGAAACCGCGTTTTCGGTGTCCCATTGAAGACGTGCGAACGGAACGACCCCGCCCCACGCGGGCCATGATAATGGCCGGTCCGCTCCACATGACGGAATACCGCGCCTGTGCGAGCGCCTGTTCCGCCGCCCCGGTCATGCGCCTGAAAACCGGCTGCAGCCCGATGCGGTGGAAGCACCGAGTTCGCCGCGCAAGCGCCAAACGAGACAACACAACATGAAACGTATGCTGATCAACGCAACTCAGCCCGAGGAGTTGCGTGTGGCCATCGTGGATGGCCAGAAACTCTACAACCTCGATATCGAAGTTCCCGGCCGGGAACTGAAAAAAGCCAACATCTACAAGGGACGCATCACCCGCGTCGAGCCCAGCCTGGAGGCGGCCTTCGTCGACTACGGCGCGGAGCGTCACGGCTTCCTGCCGATGAAGGAGATCGCGCGCAGCTACTTCACCGAGGAGGCGCGCGCCTCCGGCAAGCGGCCCAACATCAAGGAGGCCATCAAGGAAGGCCAGCAGGTCATCGTCCAGGTCGAAAAGGAAGAGCGCGGCAACAAGGGCGCGGCGCTCACCACCTTCCTCTCCCTGGCCGGGCGCTATCTGGTGCTGATGCCCAACAACCCGCGCGCGGGCGGCGTCTCGCGCCGCATCGAGGGCCAGGAGCGGGCCGAGCTGCGCGAGGCCATGGCCCAGCTGGAGATCCCCGAGGGCATGGGCCTGATCGTGCGTACCGCCGGCATCGGCAAGCAGATCGAGGAGCTGCAGTGGGACCTCGACTACCTGCTGCAGCTGTGGAGCGCCATCGAACAGTCGGCCAGCAACCGCGACGCGCCCTTCCTGATCTACCAGGAGAGCAACGTCATCATCCGCTCGATCCGCGACTACCTGCGCGCGGACATCGGCGAGATCGTGATCGACGACGAGGACACCTTCAACCAGGCACGCCAGTTCGTGCGCCAGGTGATGCCGCACAACGAGCGCAAGCTGCGCCACTACAACGACAAGGTGCCGCTGTTCTCGCGCTACCAGATCGAGTCGCAGATCGAGTCGGCCTTCCAGCGCGAGGTACGCCTGCCCTCCGGCGGCTCCATCGTGATCGACCACACCGAGGCCCTGACCTCCATCGACATCAACTCCTCGCGCGCCACCAAGGGCGCCGATATCGAGGAGACGGCGCTCAACACCAATCTCGAGGCCGCCGACGAGATCGCCCGCCAGCTGCGCCTGCGCGACCTGGGCGGCCTGTTCGTGATCGACTTCATCGACATGACCCCCTCGCGCAACCAGCGCCAGGTGGAGAACCGCCTGCGCGAGGCCATGAAGGAAGACCGCGCCCGGGTCCAGATCGGACGCATCTCGCGTTTCGGCCTGCTCGAGATGTCGCGCCAGCGCATCCGCCCCTCGCTGGGCGACGCCTCCAACCAGGTCTGCCCGCGTTGCGAGGGCCAGGGCTATATCCGCAGCGTGGACTCGCTGGCCCTGTCCATCCTGCGCATCATCGAGGAGGAAAGCCTCAAGGAAGGCACCGGTCGCGTGGTCGCCCAACTGCCGGTGGACGTGGCCACCTATCTGCTGAACGAAAAGCGCCAGATGATCGCTGACATCGAGCAGCGCCAGGGGATCGACATCATCCTGATCCCCAACAAGCACATGCTCACCCCCAAGTACGAGATCGAGCGCCTGCGCGGCAACGAGGTGGCCGAGCGTGGCGACAAGCCCAGCTACGAGGCCGCCCATCCCGCGCCCAGGCCGGAACCGCCCACCTCCAGCGCGCCGTCCAGGCGCATCGAGGAGCCGGCGGTCAAGAACATCACCCCGGCCGCGCCGGCGCCCACACCGGCCCCCAAGCCGCCCCGGCAACAAGCCGAAACGGCCGCCGAGCCCCCCGCCGGCGGCGGCCTGATCAAGCGTCTGATCAGCAGCATCTTCACCCCGCGCCCGGCGGCCGAGACCGAGCCCGAGCAGGCGCAGC
>JALVTT010000118.1 GCA_027024025.1 Sedimenticola sp. | reverse complement strand
CTGGTGGCCTATTCCCTCAAGATTACCGATCTGGATCCAATCGCCTACGACCTGCTGTTCGAGCGCTTCCTCAACCCGGAGCGGGTCTCCATGCCCGACTTCGACGTGGACTTCTGCATGGACAAGCGTGACCTAGTCATCGACTATGTGGCGCGCAAATACGGGCGCGACGCGGTGTCGCAGATCATCACCTTCGGTTCCATGGCGGCCAAGGCGGTGGTGCGCGACGTGGGCCGGGTGCTGGGCCATCCCTACGGCTTCACCGACCGGGTGGCCAAGATGGTGCCGCCGGACCTGGGCATGACCCTGAAGAAGGCCCTGGAGGAATCGGAGGATCTGGCCAGGGCCTACCGCGAGGACGAAGAAGTCACCCAGCTCATCGACATGGCCCTGCAGCTGGAGGGCCTGGCGCGCAACCCGGGCAAGCACGCCGGCGGGGTGGTGATCGCGCCCGGCAGGCTCACCGACTTCGCGCCGCTGTACTGCGAGGCGGACGGCTCCAACCTGGTCACCCAGTACGACAAGGACGATGTGGAGCAGGCCGGCCTGGTGAAGTTCGATTTCCTCGGCCTGCGCACCCTCACCATCATCGACTGGGCCCTGGAGACCATCAACGCCCGGCGCAGGGCCGCGGGCGAGCCGCCGATCGACATCTCGGCCATTCCGCTGGATGACCGGGCGGCCTTCGACCTGCTCAAGACCGGCAAGACCACCGCGGTGTTCCAGCTCGAATCCGAGGGCATGCAGAAGCTCATCGTCAAGCTCCAGCCGGACAACTTCGACGACATCACCGCCCTGGTGGCCCTGTACCGGCCCGGTCCGCTGCAGTCGGGCATGGTGGACAACTTCATCGACCGCAAGCACGGCCGCGAGAAGGTCAGTTATCCCGATCCGCACTATCAGCACGAGTGCCTGAAGCCGATCCTGGAATCGACCTACGGCGTCATCCTCTACCAGGAGCAGGTGATGCAGATCGCCCAGGTGATGGCCGGCTACACCCTGGGCGGCGCCGACCTGCTGCGCCGCGCCATGGGCAAGAAGAAGCACGAGGAGATGGCCAAGCAGCGCGCGGTGTTCAAGGAGGGCGCGGAGAAGAACGGCATCGACCCCGATCTGGCGATGAAGATCTTCGACCTGGTGGAGAAGTTCGCCGGCTACGGCTTCAACAAGTCGCACTCGGCCGCCTATGCGCTGGTGTCCTACCAGACCCTGTGGCTCAAGACCCACTATCCCGCGGCCTTCATGGCGGCGGTGCTCTCGTCCGACATGGACAACACCGACAAGGTGGTCACCTTCATCGAGGAATGCCGCAAGATGGGGCTGGAGGTGGCGCCGCCGGACGTGAACCGCTCGCACTGCCGTTTCACCGTGGACGGCGACGACACCATCGTGTACGGCCTGGGCGCGATCAAGGGCGTGGGCGAGGCCGCCATCGAGGGCATTTTGGCCGCGCGCGAGCAGGACGGTCCCTTTCGTGATCTGTTCGACTTCTGCCAGCGCATCGATCTCAAGAAGGCCAACCGCCGGGTGCTGGAATCGCTGATCCGCGCCGGGGCCCTGGACCACCTGGGCCGCAACCGCGCGACCCTCATGATCCAGCTGCCGCTGGCGCTGAAGGTGGCCGAAAAACACGCCCAGGACCGCTCCGCCGGCATGGGCGATCTGTTCGGCGACCCGGTGGACGCGGCGGGGGCCGCGCCCAGCCTGGGCGTGGTGCCCGAGGAGTCCGAGGAGTGGGACGAGCAGCTGCGTCTGCAGGGCGAGAAGGAGACCCTGGGCCTGTTCCTCACCGGCCATCCCATCGACCAGTACGCGGCCCAGATCCAGCAGCTGCTGGGGACGCGCATCGGCGATCTCAGCCTGGACGATCTGAAGGGCAGCCGCAACCGCCGCAGCGGTCGCAAGGTGCGGGTGGCCGGGCTGGCGATGATGGTGGCGCGGCGCAACACCCAGCGTGGCCAGATGGCCTCGGTGCTGCTGGACGACCGCAGCGGGCGCATCGAGGCGACCCTGTTCTCCGAGACCTTCGAGCGTTACCGCGACCAGGTGGCCCCCGACCGCATCCTGGTGGTGGAGGGCTCGCTGGTGCCGGACGAGTACCGCGGCGGCCTGTCCATCCGGGTCGACCGGGTCCAGCCCTTCCAGGCCTTCCGCGAGTCCTGTTGCGCGGGCCTGACGCTGAGCCTGCGCGAGCAGTGGCTGCGCGAGCGGGGTCTGGCGGTGGTGGACCTGGTGGCGGAGCTGCGCGAGCGGCTCCAGCCCTATCGCGGCGGCCCCTGCCGCATCGGCATCCATTACCAGCGTCTGGACGCCGAGGCCCGGCTGCGCCTGGGCGAGGCCTGGTCGGTGCGCCTGTGCGACGAGCTGCTGCGCGATCTGGAACGCTGGCTGGGCGAGGGCGCGGTCAGGCTGCATTTCCGTCCGCCCGAGGCCCCGGCCGAGCCGGAGCCGCGGCGCTGGGCGCGCTCCGGTTGAGGCCGGTCGGCCGGCCGCGGGTCGCCAGCCGGCGACACCGGGTGGATTGGGGGGTGTTTTTCCGTGACGCTGGGGTATCATTGGCCTCGAATCATCCGAGTGAGCGGAAGCCCGATCCATGAACCTCGATTTCCTCGAATTTGAACAACCGATTGCTGAACTTCAGGCCAAGATCGAAGAACTTCGTCTGGTCGGCAGCGACAATGAGATCAACATCCAGGAGGAGATCGAAAAGCTCGAGGGCAAGAGCCGCTCCCTGACCGAATCCATCTTCTCCAAGCTCACGCCCTGGCAGATCTCGCAGCTGGCGCGCCATCCCCTGCGGCCCTATACCCTGGACTACATCCAGCGTGTCGTGGACGACTTCGAAGAGCTGCACGGCGATCGCGCCTTCGCCGACGATCACGCCATCGTCAGCGGACTGGGGCGCATCGACGGGCGCCCGGTGATGATCATCGGCCACCAGAAGGGCCGCGACACCAAGGAGAAGCTGCACCGCAACTTCGGCATGCCGCGCCCCGAGGGTTATCGCAAGGCCCTGCGCCTGATGAAGCTGGCCGAGCGCTTTCATGTCCCCGTCCTGACCTTCATCGACACCCCGGGCGCCTATCCCGGCATCGGCGCCGAGGAGCGCGGCCAGTCCGAGGCCATTGCGCGCAACCTGTGGGAGATGTCGGCCCTGCGCACTCCCATCATCGCCACCGTGATCGGCGAGGGCGGTTCCGGCGGGGCCCTGGCCATCGGCGTGGCCGACAAGCTCATGATGCTGGAATACAGCACCTATTCGGTGATCTCGCCGGAGGGCTGTGCCTCCATCCTCTGGAAGGACGCCGAGAAGGCGCCGCTGGCCGCCGAGGCCATGGCCATCACCTCGCGCGACCTCAAGGAACACGGCCTGATCGACGAGATCATCCCCGAACCGCTGGGCGGCGCGCATCGCGACCCGGACGGCATGGCGCGCCGCCTGCGCAGCGCCCTGATCGAGTCGCTGGACAATCTGGCGGCCGAGCCGCTCGACCGCCTGCTGGAGCACCGCTACGAGCGCCTGATGTCCTACGGTGTGGTCAACAACGGCTGAACGCTGTCATGGGCTTCGATGAAGCCGGCCTGCTGAATAGCCTCGAAACCCTCCCGGTCCCCTCCGGTTGGCTGGTCGCCTACAGCGGCGGCCTGGATTCCAGCGTGCTGCTCTGCGCCATGGCGCGTCTGCGGGCGCGGCTCGCCCAGCCTCTGCGCGCGGTGCACATTCATCACGGGCTGCTGCCGCATGCCGATGCCTGGACCCGCCACTGCCAGGCGGTCTGCGAACGGCTGGCGGTCCCCCTGGAGGTGGTGCGGCTCGAACTGGAGGTGCCCCCGGGCGAGAGCCTGGAGGCCGTGGCGCGCGCGGCCCGCTACCGGGCCATCGCCGGGCTGTTGCGGCCGGGCGAGATGCTCCTGACCGCGCAGCATCGAGACGACCAGGCCGAGACCTTCCTGCTGCAGGCCTTGCGCGGGGCCGGCATCGACGGCCTGGCCGGCATGCCGCGCTGCCGGCCCTGGCATGCTGGCTGGCAGGCCCGACCCCTGCTGGATTTTCCGCGCGTGGCATTGCGTGCCTGGGCCGAGGAACAGGGGATCGAATGGATCGACGATCCGAGCAATCGCGACCGGCGTTTCGACCGCAATCATCTGCGGCACGCCGTGATGCCCATGCTGCGGGAACGTTGGCCGGGCGCCGGACAGACCCTGGCGCGCAGCGCCGGTCACCTGGCCGAGGGCCTCGCCGTGCTGCGCGAGGTGGCGCAGGCCGACCTGGACCGCTGCCGGGCGGGCAGGGCGCTGCGCCTGGACTGCCTGGCCGGGCTGTCTCCCGGCCGCCGCGCCCTGTTGCTGCGGGCCTGGATCCGCGAGCAGGGGCATGCGCTGCCCGATCAGCGGCGCATGCGGACCATCGCCAGCCAGATCCAGGAGGCGGCGGCCGACCGTTCGCCCCGCATCGACTGGGGCGATGTCAGCCTGCGGCGCTATCGTGACCGGCTGTATCTGACGCCCAACCCCCTGCCGGAGCCGCCGGAGAGCGGCTTCGCCTGGCCGGACGCCAGCCCGCTGCGCCTGCCCTCGGGATGCGGCGAGCTGCGTCTGGAGGAGGCCGCGACCGGGCTGCCGGTCCGCTACTGGCACGAGGGGCGTGTGCGGGTGCGCTGGCCCGCGGCGGGCCTGCGCTGCCGTCTGCCGGGCAGGTCGGGCAGCCGCAGCCTGAAGAAGCTCTGTCAGGAAGCCGGGATCCCGCCCTGGCAACGGCCCTATCTGCCGCTGATCCATGTGGACCAGCGGCTGGTGGCCATCGGGGGACTGGGCCTGTGCGAGACGGAAGCGGAGCAGGGGCCCTGCGTCCAGCCGCGCTGGCAGCCCGGGTTCTAAACGGATAAGGACACCGCTATGGGATTTCGCAACAGCTATGCGCACCGGCATCCGGCCCAGGGGCTTGTGGTCAATCTGCTGCTCGTCGCCGCCCTGGTCCTGTTGATCGAGGGACTGCGTCTGCCTCTGCTCACCGTGGAGAAGTTCTGGTTCTTCAGCAATACCGTGAGTCTGTACTCGGCGCTCATGCAGCTGCGGGCCGAACGGGAATGGGGGCTGTTCGCGCTGATCGGCCTGTTCAGCCTGGTCTTCCCCATCGTCAAGCTGCTGTTGCTGGGCCTGGTGTGGAACCTCGAGGCCGCCGACGGCGCCGCCCACCGGCGTCACATGAGATGGCTGGCGGAGTACAGCAAGTGGTCGATGCTGGATGTGTTCGTGGTGGCGCTGGTGGTGGTGTCGGTCAAGCTCGGCACCCTGGCCCAGGCGCATCTGCGCGAAGGGATCTATTTCTTCGCCGCCAGCGTGATCCTCACCATGCTGGTGTCGAACTGGATCGGGCGCCATGCCGGACAGGGCTGAGGTCGGCGGCTAACATCGTACGGCCCGCTTTGCTAGACTTTGGCCAACACCTGTCCGGACGACTTCAGCATGCCACAACCCGCCAATCGTACAGCCCGTTACGAGGACCTGCTCGACCTGCCGGAACAACTGGTCGGTGAGATCATCGCCGGCGCCCTGCACACCCACCCGCGCCCGGCGCCGCGGCATGCCCGTGCCTATTCGGCGCTGGGTTATCGGATTGGCGGACCCTATGATGGTGGTATTGATGGCCCCGGCGGCTGGTGGATCCTGGACGAGCCGGAGCTGCACCTCGGTGACGATGTCCTGGTCCCCGACCTGGCCGGCTGGCGGCGCGAGCGCATGCCGGAACTGCCGGAGAGCGCCTGGTTCGAGCTGGCCCCCGACTGGGTCTGCGAGATCCTCTCCCCGTCCACCGCGCGGGTCGACCGGGTGCTCAAGATGCCGGTCTACGCCCGTGAAGGGGTCGGGCATCTGTGGCTGGTCGATCCCGATCTGCAGACCCTGGAGGTCTATCGCCTGGACGCCGACCACGAGGCCCCGCACTGGCTGCTGCTGGAGAGCCTGGAGGGTGACTCCCCGGTACGCCAGCCGCCGTTCGACGCCATCGAGTTTCCATTGGGAAGCCTCTGGGCCTAGCAGCCGGTCGGACTTAACAGGCTGTTGAAAATAGCTTCGATTTCGCCTCGTTTTCACCGGAGGGGAGAATTCGAAGCCCATTTTTTCGAGCTGAGTGGTCCCGCGATGCCCATTTCGCTGGAAAAAGCGATTTCCAGGCACACT
>JALVTT010000117.1 GCA_027024025.1 Sedimenticola sp. | reverse complement strand
CCCAACCTCCCCCCGCAAGCGGGGGGAGGGGCCGGCGAGACGTCGGCGTTCCCAGCATAAGCAGGGCACTTTGCCCACGGCAAAAGTCTTGTTCAGTTTCCACGGACAACAGTGCCGCTTGCGGGGGGAGCCAGGGAGCCAGATTCAGTCCTGCCGACCGAGAATGGCGCGCAGGCCGGCGATGCCGGCGCGCCCCTGTTCTCGTCGTTCCTCCTCGCTCACCTTGACGCCACAGCCCTCCCAGCGGATGTCGTCCGCGGGCAGTTCGCCCAAGAAGCGGCTGGGTTCGCAGCTCACCCATTCTCCGGCGCGGCGGCGCTTGCGCGCGGTGGTGATGATCAGCTCGCGCTGCGCGCGGGTGATGCCGACATAGGCCAGGCGGCGTTCCTCTTCCAGGCTGTCCTCCTCGATGCTGGTCTGGTGCGGCAGCAGGCCCTCCTCCATGCCGACCAGAAACACCACCGGGAACTCCAGGCCCTTGGCGGCGTGCAGGGTCATGAGGGCGATGCGGTCGCCGGCCTCGTCCTCGTCCTGGCGTTCCAGGATGTCCATCAGCGACAGGTGGGCCACCAGCTCGGCCAGGGTCTCGCCCTTGTGCTCGTCGGCCTCCAGGCGTTCCAGCCATTCCACCAGGTCGCGCACGTTCTCCCAGCGCCGCTCGGCGGCCTTCTCGCTGCTGCTGGTCGAGAGCAGCCAGTCGCGATAGCCGGTATCGCGCAGCAGCTGTTCCAGAACCCGGCTGGGCGGCTGGTGGGTGGCCTGGCGCTGCAGGCCGATGATCCATTCGCGGAAGTCGCGCAGACGGCGCGCGGCCCGCTCGGTGAGCCGGCTCTGCAGTCCGAGGCTGTCGATGGCGTCGAACAGCGAGCCGTGGTGTTCACCGGCCCAGGCCGCCAGGCGCTGGATGCTGGTGTGGCCGATCTCGCGCCGTGGCGTGTTGATCACCCGCAGCAGGGCGGCGTCGTCATCGGTGTTGTTGAGCAGGCGCAGATAGGCCATCAGATCCTTGATCTCGGTGCGTGAGAAAAAGGCGGTGCCGCCGCTCACGAAATAGGGCAGGTTGTGGGTGCGCAGGGCCTTTTCGAAGATGCGCGCCTGGTGATTGCCGCGATAGAGGATGGCGAAGTCTGCCAGCGCGGTGCCGTGGCGGAAGCGGTGCTGCAGGATCTCGGTGGCCACGCGCTGGGCCTCGTCCGCCTCGTCGCGGCAGTGGATGACCCGGATCGGCTCGCCGGGGCCGAGCTCGCTCCACAGGCGTTTTTCGAATACATGCGGGTTGTGCGCGATCAGCGCATTGGCGGCGCCGAGTATGCGTCCGGTGGAGCGGTAGTTCTGTTCCAGCTTGATCAGCCTGAGCTGCGGGAAGTCCGCCTTCAGGCGCGCCAGGTTCTCGGGACGCGCGCCGCGCCAGGCATAGATGGACTGGTCGTCATCGCCGACCACGGTGAAGGCGGCGCGCACTCCGACCAGCAGCCGCACCAGCTCGTACTGGGCGCCGTTGGTGTCCTGGTATTCGTCCACCAGCAGGTGGCGGATGCGGTTCTGCCAGCGTTCGCGCAGCGCCCCGTCCTGCCGCAGCAGTTGCACCGGGCGCAGGATGAGGTCGTCGAAGTCCAGGGCGTTGTAGGCTCGCAGGGCCTCGGTATAGGCGCGGTAGAGGGCGGCGTAGAAGGCCTCGTAATCGTCCTCCGCGCCGGCCAGCGCGGTGTCGGGGTCGATCAGTTCGTTTTTCCAGGCCGAGATCCGGTGGCGCGCCTGCTGCAGGGTGTGGCGGTCGGTCTCGTTCTTCTTGGACAGCTCCTTGAGCAGTTGCTCCACGTCCTGCTCGTCGAAGATGCTGAAGCCCGGGCGCAGGCCGGCCGCCTGGTGCTCCCGGCGCAGCAGGTTCAGGCCGAAGGTGTGAAAGGTCGAGATGTTCAGGCCGGAGGCGCCGTTGCCGCCCAGCAGGCGGGCCACCCGCGCCTTCATCTCGCGCGCGGCCTTGTTGGTGAAGGTCACGGCGTAGATCTGGTGGGGCGCGATCTCGCGCCGCTGCAGCAGGTGTGCGATCTTGGCGGTGATCACCCGGGTCTTGCCCGAGCCGGCGCCGGCCAGTACCAGGCTGGGGCCGTCGAGGTAGCGCACCGCCTCGCGTTGTCGCGGGTTCAGACCCTGCATCTAGTCTTCCAGCAGGGCCTTCTTGCTGCGGAACAGGGCGGAGATGTCCTCGTCGCCGTGGCCTGCCTGTATCAGGCGTTCGTACAGCACCAGGGTCATCTCGACCATCGGCAGCTGTTTGTGCTCGCGTGCCAGGATGTCCTGGCAGATCTTCAGATCCTTGTGGTGCAGGGCCAGCTTGAAGCCCGGCTCGTAGCGCCCCTCGCACATGCTCTGGCCGCGATGCTCCAGGAACCAGTTGCCGGCCGCGCCGCCGCCCACGGCCTCGATCACCCGCGCCATGTCCAGGTCCTGGTGCTGGGCGAAGGCCAGGGCCTCGGTGACCGCGTGGTTGATGCCGGCCACCATGATCTGGTTGACCGCCTTGGTCGCCTGGCCGCTGCCGACCGGGCCCATGTGCACGACCTTGCGGCTGATTGCCTCCAGGGCGGGCATGATCTGTTCCAGCACCCGGGTGTCGCCGCCGACCATCATCACCAGGCTGCCGTTCTCGGCGCCCTCGCGCCCGCCGGATACCGGCGCGTCGAGAAAGTGCACGCCGTGGGCCTCGTAGATCTCGGCGGCGCGCCGCGCGGTCTCTATGGCGACCGTGGAGGTGTCCACCACCACATTGCCGGCCTGCAACAGGGGCGCGATTGTCAGGGTCATATCCAGCAGATCCTCGTCGGCCGAGACCGAGGTGATCACCAGATCGGCGCATTGCACCGCGGCCTGCAGCTGCGGGGTGTGACGGAAGCCGTGTTCACGGGCGGCGGCCTCGCCGCGCGCCGGGGTGCGGTTCCAGGCGGCGGCCAGCATGCCGGCGCGATGCAGATTGCCGGCCATGCCGGCGCCCATGGCGCCCAGGCCGATGACAGTGGTGTTGATCATGGGTGTGTCGTTGCTCTGTGGTTGGAGTGCGGCGGACCGCAGGCACTGGGGTTATGATACCCGCAACCATCACAGACAGGGAGCCCGGACATGAATCAGATGATCGCCAAGCGTTTTGCCAAGAGTGCGGCGGAGGCCCAGTTGTCGCGCGAGAGCTGGCGTATCTTCCAGATCATGGCGGAGTTCGTGGAGGGCTTCGAGAAGCTGTGTCTGATTCGGCCCTCGGTGAGTATCTTCGGCTCGGCGCGCACCCCGGAGGACAGCCCCTGGTATATCCGCGCCGAGCAGACCGCGCGTCTGCTCTCGGATGCCGGTTTCTCGGTGGTCAGCGGCGGCGGCCCGGGCATCATGGAGGCGGCCAACAAGGGCGCGCAGGCCGGCAAGTCGCCCAGCATCGGGGTCAATATCCAGCTGCCGCACGAGCAGCAGCCCAATCCCTATCAGGACATCTCGCTGAACTTCCGGCACTTCTTCGCGCGCAAGGTGATGTTCGTCAAATACGCCTCGGCCTATGTGGTGATGCCGGGCGGCTTCGGCACCCTGGACGAGCTGGCCGAGATCCTGACCCTGGTCCAGACCGGCAAGAGCCGGCGCATCCCCATCATCCTGGTGGGCTCGGAGTTCTGGGCGGGCTTGCTCGGCTGGTTCCGCGACACCCTGGTGCAGGAGGGCACCATCAGCCCCGATGACCTCGACCTGATGCAGGTGATCGACGAGCCGGAGGCCATCGTCGAGGCCATCTTCGCCCATTACGAATCGCGCAGCCTGGAACCCTCGGAGGCTGAGCAGGAGATCCTGCTCGAGCTGTGAATCCCGGCCCGGGCGTGCCTGCTTCACGCAAGATCAGTGCCGCAAATCACGCGACGATGACGCGGGGTTCGGCTTCCTCCAAACTGTGATCGAGTGTACAGGACGCAGGGGTATTTTTTCCTAGACTCCGATACGGAGCTTGCCACGGATAAGTTTGCGCCAAATGGGGGAGGATACGGCGGATTGATGCATGAGAGTTTCGCCACGCCATTTTAGTACCGCTAACTTCATCAACGGGTCCGCGATCGGGCTCCATTGGATTGTGTCAATTGCCTCAAGAGCGAACTGTAGATCGTCCCCCTCAGTTCGTGTTTGACCCCGCTCCGGCCGGAGCGGGGTTTTTTGTGCGCCGGCCCGGTGATGTGCCACGCGAAGTCTCCTATACTTGAGGCATGGGCAAGCGGGAGCGAAACAGACCGATGCGAAGCAACAAGCGATGGATACCGGCCCTGCTACTGGGCCTGCTGGCCGGTACCGGCTGGGCCGGAGAGAGGACCACCGAGGTCGAGGCCCCGCCGCCGCCTCCGGCACTGCAGTCCGGCGATGTCCTGGAGCCCGATGTCACGATTCGCGAGACTTCCAGAGGAAAGATCTACGAATACCGGGTCAATGGCCGCCTGGTCATGGTCCGGGTTCAGCCGAAGGTGGGGCCGCCGTACTACTTTGTCGATGAGGATGGCGACGGCGAGCTGGAATACACCACCGACGACCCGACCCAGGGACCCAATGTCAACCAGTGGGTGCTGTTCCGCTGGGACTGAACGGCTAAGACAATAAAACCCGGTGCGCGCACCGGGTCTCGAATCCTCAGGCTGTTACTTGGCGGTCGTTCAGACCGGCCAGTGACCTTCGATATAGAGTTTCTCAGGGGCCTGACTGCCGGCGATGCCCTGGTCGTTGCGCTGCAGCGAGGGCGTGACCTTCGGGTAGTGGCCTTCCAGGAACAGGTTGTCGTTGTTCTGGCCGACGGCCGGGTTGATGACGATGCTCTGGTTGTTATCCTGGCCGGAGTAGAACTCCTGGTTGTCAAAGACAGACAGGTAGTCGGCGCTGGCGGCGCCGCTGGCCAGAATCAGTACGGTGCTTGCGATCAGGGTTTTCATGGATTTGTCCTCTCAGATGTGATCTTCGTTCAATGGGTTCGTGAGACAAGACCCGTCATCAAGAGGATTCTTTTCAGGCCGATGACGATTTTCGGACATCAAAAACCCCCTCGAAAGGGGGGGCGTGGTCATGATCCGGGTTTGGGCCGGCAGGCCGCTTTCCTCAGACCGTGCCCTCGATGTAGACATTCGATTCGGGATCGACATGGCCGATGCGCTCGCCCTGGACCTGGTCACGCGGATCGAGGATGGCGGCGTAGTTGCCTTCCTGGAACTGCATGGCGTCGATGGGTAGCCCCTGGCTTACCAGGCGGCTGTTGTCCTCGCCGGCGTAGAACTCCTGGCTGTCGAATGGGGTGAGCGGCCCGGCCGCGCTGGCGGCGCCGCTGGCGAGTGCGAGAATGGCGGTTGCGATCAGGGTTTTCATGATGCGTCTCCTTGGGTCTGAAATGGTGGTGTGATGGCGCTGTTCGCCGTACTCACCTGACAAGACCCGCGGAGGCGCGGAGATTTTTCAGGCGTCGCGCACGGCTAGCTTTTCCACCAGGCAGCGCAGGGCCTGGCCGCGGTGGCTCTGGGCGTTCTTGACCTCCGCCGGCAGTTCGGCGGCGCTGGCCTGTTCCGACTCGACCCAGAACAGGGGGTCGTAGCCAAAGCCGTTGTCGCCTCGTGGCGCCTCCAGGATGCGCCCCTCCCAGGTGCCCTGGCAGATCAGCGGGGTCGGATCTTCCGCGTGACGCATGAACACCATCACGCACTGGAATCGCGCGCTGCGCCGCGCCTCCGGCACCCCGGCCAGGGCCTCGAGCAGCTTGCGGTTGTTGGCCGCGTCCCCGTCCTCGCCGGCATAGCGGGCGGAGTGGATGCCGGGCTGGCCCCTGAGCGCATCCACCTCCAGTCCGGAGTCGTCGGCGATCGCGGGCAGGCCGCTCAGCCGGCTGGCGTGACGGGCCTTGATCAGGGCGTTCTCGACAAAGCTCAGTCCGTCCTCGACCGCCTCGGGGATGTCGAACTCGCCCTGCGGGACGATCTCCAGGTCGTGTCCGGCCAGCAGTTCGCCCAGTTCGCGCAGCTTGCCCTTGTTGTTCGATGCCAGCACCACCTTCATGCCGCTTCCTCCCGCCGCGCGGCCCGCTGCCGCTCGATGATCTGCTCGATGCCCTGTTGCGCCAGGTCCAGCATCTGCTGCATCTCGGCGCTGCTGAAGGGGCTGCCCTCGGCGGTGCCCTGGATCTCGATGAAGCGGCCGCTGTCGTCCATCACCACGTTCATGTCGGTCTCGGCGCTGGAGTCCTCGGCATAGTCCAGGTCCAGCACCGGCGTGCCCTGGTAGATGCCGACCGAGACCGAGGCGACGTTGTGCAGGATGGGATCTTCCTTCAGCGCGCCGCTGGCCAGCAGGCCGTCGATGGCGTCGCGCAGGGCCACGAAGGCGCCCGAGATGGAGGCCGTGCGGGTGCCGCCGTCGGCCTGGATCACGTCACAGTCCAGGGTGATGGTGCGCTGGCCGAGCCGCTTCAGGTCCACCGCGGCCCGCAGGGCGCGGCCGATCAGGCGCTGGATCTCCATGGTGCGCCCGCCCTGTTTGCCCCGTGCCGCCTCGCGGCCCATGCGGTCGTGGGTGGAGCGGGGCAGCATGCCGTATTCGGCGGTGATCCAGCCCCGGTCCTCGTCTTTCATCCAGCGTGGCTGGCGGTTCTCGACGCTGGCGGTGCAGAGCACGCGGGTGTCGCCGAAACTGACCAGGACAGAGCCCTCGGCGTGCTTGGTGAAGCCCCGTTCAAAGGTTACGGGGCGCAACTGTTCGGGCGCGCGGCCACTGGGTCTCATGGGGACTCCTTACGAAATGGGCAAAGGAATGTTCTCAGGGCCGCAACACTACCTGCCCCGGGCACGCTTGAAAAGAGGAGCGCTTAATGTTTGCGCGAGAGCAGGGTGCGGCGCAGTTCGCTGATGCGGTCTTCCAGTGATTCGTATGTGTCCGCATCCGTGTGTATGGGCGCAGATGTCGGCGTCACACTTTCAGCTGCGGGGGTCCAGCGCAACGCGACTGCTGTGATGTTGTCGCTGTTGGGGCGGCTAGCCGCGTTCTGGGCCGCCTTGCGGAGACTGTCGTCCAGGCGCTCGCCGGTCATGATGGAGACCAGCTCGTCCTGGGGAATCTGGTTCCACATGCCGTCGGTGCACAGCAGCACGGTGTCGTCGGCCTGCAGGCGCATGGGAATGCCGAAGCTGATCTCCGGCGGCTCGTCGAAGCCGCCCAGGCAGCGGGTGATGCTGGAGCGGGCCTTGACCGTGTCCCTGCCCGGGTGCTTGAAGGGCTGGACCAGGCTGTGGTCACGGGTCTGCGCCAGGATGCCGTGGTCGCGCAGCAGATACAGGCGGCTGTCGCCGACATGGGCCCACCACAGCTTGCCGTACTGCAGGATGGCGATCACGGCGGTGGAACGGGGGCTGATCGGCGGGGTCTGGCGGTCGCCATACTGCAGGATCGCATAGTGCGCGCGGCGGATGCACTCGATCATGAAACGCTCGGGATCGCGCAGCGGCTGCTCGGCGCGCCGTAGCATCATCTCACAGATGTCGATGAACAGCTGGGCGGCGACCTCGCCGCGCGGGTGTCCGCCGAGTCCGTCGGCGATGGCAAGCAGCGTGACATTGCCGGACTCCAGCACGATGCTGCGGTCCTGGTTATTGTCACGGTCACCGGTCAGGCTGATTCGGTGTGCCTGGTAACTTGCGTTTTTCATCCCTGTCCCGCCTCCATTAATGGATTGGATGCTTGCGACTTGTCTAGACGTGGACAGTCAGCATCCAAAGTTTGTCTGCTGGATTTCTTGTGGACCCTGGCAGCGTTGGCGTCTATGCACAATCACCACAGTGTTACTGGTTGTCGTGAATCTACGACAGTCGGCTACCCTAGTTTAGGCGCAGAAAGCTCGCCAAGCAATGCCCGGCGCAGTTCGTCGGCGCTCTGCGGGCGCTCGCTGGCCTCGATGCGCATGGCCCAGTCCACCGCCTCGAGCAGGTGCGCGGGGTAACGCTTGGCGAACAGCCGCGCCGCCGGCTGCAGGGTGTCCTTGGCGTGCCGCTCGACCGCCGAGGGGGGCGGCTTGCCCTCGATACAGGCCCGCATGGCCGCGCCCACGGCGTACACATCGGTGCAGGGGCCGACTTTAGCCGAGGCGTAATACTGCTCCACCGGAGAGAATCCGGGGGTGATGACCTGCGCTTTTTTATTGCCCACGTCGTCCAGGTGGTAGACCGCGCCGAAGTCCAGCAGCAGCGGATTGCCGCCCGGGCGCAGGTGGATGTTGGAGGGCTTGATGTCCAGGTGCAGGTTGTTGGTGGCGTGGATGGTTTCCAGGGCCTCGAGCAGTGGCGGGAACACCGTCATCAGGAAGTTGGTGCTCAGATTGCCCTTGCGCTTCTTGATATAGCGCCCCAGGTTCTTGCCCGGCTCGTAATCCATCACCAGGTAGGCGGTGTTGTTGTCAAGAAAGCAGTTGCGCACGCGCACGATGTTGGGATGGTCGAGCTGGGCCAGGATGTGCGCCTCCTGGTAGAACAGGCGCCGTCCGCGTTCGTAGTTGGCCGTCTTGTCCGGGTTGTTGACCAGCACCCGCCCCGATTTGTCGCGCATGCCGAAGCGCTTGGGAAAGTATTCCTTGATCGCGACCTCGTCATGGTTGTCCTCGTCCTCGGCGAGGTAAATCAGGCTGAAGCCGCCACTGCCGATCAGCTTGATGACCCGGTAGCAGTCCAGCACCGTGCCGGGGTGGAGGGTTTTACGTGAAGAGCCTGACATGATGCTTCGCCTGGGCGGTCAGAATTCCGATGCGTCCTTGGGTGTCCGGCTCTATCATACACAGATTGAATCCGATCCATAGCGCAGGAGTGCCCATGATTCGAAGTATGACCGCTTATGCCCGCCGACAGAAAAGGGAGCCCTTCGGCGAGCTGACCTGGGAGCTGCGCAGCGTCAATCACCGCTATCTGGAGGCTGCCCTGCGCATGCCCGAGGAGCTGCGCGCGATCGAGCCGGTGGTGCGCGAGCGCATCAACCAGCGCCTGGGGCGCGGCAAGCTCGACTGCGGCCTGCGCTTCCAGGCGGCGAGCGAGCTGGCTGCCGAGGTCCAGGTCAACGAACCGCTGGTGGGTCAGCTGCTCAAGGCCGCCGAACAGCTGATGCAGCATCTGCACAGCTCGCCGCTGCCCACGGTCATGGACATCATGCGCTGGCCCGGCGTGCTCGAGACTGCCGAGCAGGACTTCACCCCGGTGCAGCAGGCCGCGGTGGCGCTGCTCGACGAGGCCCTGGACGACCTGGTCAGCGCCCGCGAGCGAGAGGGCGAGCGTCTGGCCGCGTTGATCCGGCAGCGCCTGCAGGCCATGCGTGAGCAGGTGGCGCGGGCGCGCGAGCGCATGCCGCAGGTCATTCAGGCGGTGCGCGAACGCCTGAGCGCGCGCCTGGCCGAGCTGGGCGGGGCGCTGGACCGGGACCGCCTGGAGCAGGAGATGGCCCTGCTGGCCCAGCGCCTGGACGTGGACGAGGAGATGGACCGCCTGAACACCCACCTGGACGAGGTCGAGCGGGTGCTGGCGCGCGACGAGCCGGTCGGGCGGCGCCTGGATTTCCTGATGCAGGAACTCAACCGCGAGGCCAACACCCTGGGCTCCAAATCCGCCGACAGCGAGACCACCGCGATCTCGGTGGAGATGAAGGTGCTGATCGAGCAGATGCGCGAGCAGGTCCAGAACATCGAGTGAGCGGGTGTCGGGAAACCCCGTTCATCAACACCCTGATCAAGACCCGGAGTACCCCAACGCATGAACCAGACCAGCATCCTGTTCATCGTCTCCGCCCCCTCGGGGGCCGGCAAGACCAGCCTGTTGCGCGAACTGTTCAACCAGGACCCGCGCCTGGCGCTGTCGGTGTCGCACACCACGCGCGCCATGCGCCCCGGCGAACAGGACGGGGTGCACTACCATTTCGTCGATGTCCCCACCTTTCAGTCGCTGGTGGCCGAAGGGGCGTTCATCGAGCACGCGCAGGTCTTTGACAACTACTACGGCACCTCCGAGCGCGCGGTGCGCGAGCAGCTGGCGGCAGGCCAGGACGTGGTCGTGGAGATCGACTGGCAGGGCGCGCGTCAGGTGCGCGAGCGCTTTCCGGATGCGGTGTCCATCTTCATCGCCCCGCCCTCGATCGAGGCCCTGCGCGAGCGCCTGGGCGGGCGCGGCCAGGACAGCGAGGCGGTCATCGAGCGGCGCATGCGCGATGCCCGCTCCGAGCTGTCGCACTACCCGGAGTACGACTATCTGGTCATCAACGACGTGTTCGAGCAGGCCCTGCGCGAGCTGGCGGCCATCGTCGGCGCGGAACGCCTGCGCACCCCGCGCCAGGCAGCGCGCCACCAGGCGGCGCTGAGCGCCATGCTGGGCGGCTGAGCAGCGTCCAGACACAGGAGCATGTCATTAAACGACGCGGATTGTTGACAGCGCAAGCCGACAAGGGGGTCCAAAAAACGCTTTGGAATACATCCCTGTACGCTCAGCGGCAGGCATCCCTGCCGCCGACGTTTTCGGAACCCCTTGTCGGCCCGCGCCGTTTTCGTTGGCGTCGCCCCGAACCGAGCGTCCGGATGCGCGGATGGCCAGTCGCGCCCCGCATACGTTATAATGAAAAGCTGTCCCCTGGGGATCGAACCGATCCCGTTAGCTGGAGAAATCTGAACATGGCCCGTATTACCGTCGAAGACTGCCTGGAACATCTCGACAACCGTTTCGATCTGGTCCTGATGGCCGCCAAGCGCGCGCGCCAGCTGGCCAACGGCGTGGAGCCGCTGGTGCCCTGGGAAAACGACAAGCCCACCGTGGTGGCGCTGCGCGAGATCGCCGAGGGTCTGGTGACCCCGGAGATCCTGAACGAGCCGGAAGAGACCGAGGAGTCCATCGACGAGGAGCTGGCCGCGGCCCTGGCGGGCGAACTCGGCGCTGTCGAGGAGCCGCAGGACGAGTCCTGAGTCCGGCCGGTGTCGCGCGACGCTGCCGATCCGCCCATCCCCCAGGGCCCGCAGGAGGTCACGAGCGCGGTCGCGGCCCAGCAGCGCTTCCTGGTCAGTGATCTGTGTTCCGAGCTCGAGGGCTACCTCGAACCGGAGCAGGTGGCCGAGGTCTATCGCGCCTATCTGTTCAGCGCCGAGGCGCACGAGGGTCAGAAGCGCCTCTCCGGCGAGCCCTACGTCTATCACCCCATCTCCGTGGCGCACATCCTGGCGCGCCTGCACATGGATCACAAGTGCCTGATGGCGGCCATCCTGCACGATGTGATCGAGGACACCGGCGTGACCAAGGAACGCCTCGCCGAGGAGTTCGACGAGGAGATCGCCGAGCTGGTCGACGGGGTCAGCAAGCTCACCCATCTCAATTTCCGCTCTCGCGCCGAGGCCCAGGCGGAGAACTTCCGCAAGATGCTGCTCGCCATGACCCGCGACATCCGGGTCATCATGATCAAGCTGGCCGACCGTCTGCACAATATGCGCACCCTGGGCGTGATGCGACCGGACAAGGCGCGGCGCATCGCGCGCGAGACGCTGGAGATCTACGCCCCCATCGCCAACCGTCTGGGCATCAACAGCATCCGCCACGAGCTGGAGGACCTGGGCATGAGCGCCTACTGGCCCTGGCGCGAGCGGGTCTTGCGCGGCGCCCTCAAGCGTCTGTGCGGCAACCGCCGAGAGCTGGTCGAGGATGTGGAGAAGACCATCGCCCAGCGCCTCCAGCAGGAAGGCCTGGAGGGCGAGGTCAGCGGCCGTCAGAAGCGGGTCTACAGCATCTACCAGAAGATGCGCGAGAAGCACCTGTCGCTGTCCGAGCTGGCGGATGTGTTCGCCTTTCGCATCGTGGTCGATTCGGTCGACACCTGCTACCGGGTGCTGGGCGCGATGCATAATCTGTACCGGCCCATGCCGGGGCGTTTCAAGGACTACATCGCCATCCCCAAGGCCAACGGCTATCAGTCCCTGCACACCATACTGTTCGGCCCGCAGGGCATCCCCATCGAGATCCAGATCCGCACCCGCGAGATGCATCAGGTGGCCGAACAGGGCATCGCCGCGCACTGGCAGTACAAGGGCGCCCCGGATGTCGGCCTGAGCACGGACGCCGCCGCGGAATGGCTGCGCAATCTGCTGGAAGTGCAGAAACGCTCCGGCGATTCCCTGGAGTTCCTCGAACACGTCAAGGTGGACCTGTTCCCCGACGAGGTCTATGTGTTCACCCCGCGCGGCAAGATCATCGTCCTGCCCAAGGGCGCGACCGTGGTCGACTTCGCCTACGCGGTGCACTCCGACGTGGGCAACCAGTGCGTGGCGGCGCGGGTGGACCGTCATCTGGCGCCGCTGCGCACCCGTCTGCACAGCGGCCAGACCGTGGAGATCATCACCAAGCCGGACGCCCGGCCCAACCCGGCCTGGCTGAACTTCGTGGTCACCGGCAAGGCGCGCGCCACCATCCGTTCCTTCCTCAAGCGTCTGGAGCGGCGTGAGGCCGGTGAGCTGGGCCGGCGTCTGCTGGAGCGCGAGCTGGAGGCCCTGGGCAGCCGCCTGGAGGACATCGGCCAGGAGGAGTTGCAGGACGCGGTCGAGGAGCTGGGGCACAAGCACTTCGACGAGCTGCTGCAGCAGATCGGACTGGGCAACCGCATGGCGCGCCTGGTGGCGCGGCTGATGGTGCTGTACGACCAGGAGGCGGCCGACGACGGCGAGGCCAGCGGTTCGCTCACCATCAAGGGCAGCGAGGGCCTGGTGGTGCACTTCGGCAAGTGCTGCGGGCCGGTGCCGGGCGATCCGGTGGTGGCCATCTTCAGCCCCGGGCGGGGCATGGTGGTGCATCACCAGAACTGCCCCAATCTGGGCGACTTCCGTCGTCAGGGCCAGAGCTGGATCGATGTGCAGTGGGCCGATCAGCTGGAGGGCGAGTTCTCCACCACCATCCGGGTGGACGCGGGCAACCAGCGCGGCCTGCTAGCCACGGTGGCGGCCGCGATCGCGGAGGCCGGTTCCAACATCGAGGATGTGCGCAGCGAGGAGCGCGACGGGCTCAGCACCAGCCTGCGCTTCACCATCATGGTGCGCGACCGCAAGCACCTGGCGGCCATCTTCCGCGGCATCCGCCGCATCCCCTCGGTGCTGAAGGTCAGCCGGCTGATCGGCTGACCGCCTCGTCCACCTCGCGCCGGGCGCGCACCGCCTCGGCCAGCTGTTCCAGCAGCGGCACGCTGCTGTCCCAGTCGATGCAGGCGTCGGTGATGCTCTGCCCGTAGGTCAACGGGCGTCCCGGCACCAGGTCCTGACGGCCGGCCACCAGGTGGCTCTCGATCATGGCGCCCATGATGTAACGGTTGCCGCGCTGGATCTGCCCGGCCACATCGCGCGCGACCTCGACCTGCTTCTCGTGCTGCTTGCGGCTGTTGGCGTGGCTGAAGTCGATCATCAGATTGGGGCGCAGGCCGGCCTCGCGCATGGCCTCGGCCGCCTCGGCCACCGACTCCTGGTCGTAATTGGGGCGGCGCCCGCCGCGCAGGATGATGTGGGTGTCGCGGTTGCCGGTGGTGCTGAAGATGGCCGAGTGACCGGCCTTGGTCAGGGACATGAAGACATGCGGGCGCTCGGCCGCGCGCATGGCGTCGATGGCGATGCGCACGGTGCCGTCGGTGCCGTTCTTGAAGCCCACCGGACAGGACAGGCCGGAGGCCAGCTCGCGGTGGCCCTGGCTCTCGGTGGTGCGCGCGCCGATCGCGCCCCAGGCGATCAGGTCGGCGATGTACTGCGGGCTGATCAGGTCGAGGAACTCGGTGCCGGCGGGCAGGCCCAGGTCGTTGATGTCCAGCAACAGCTTGCGCCCGCGCTTGAGGCCCTCGTTGATGTCGAAGGTCTCGTTCAGGTGCGGGTCGTTGATCAGGCCCTTCCAGCCCACCGTGGTGCGCGGCTTTTCGAAATACACCCGCATCACGATCTCCAGATCGCCGGCGAGGCGATCGCGCACGGCCTTGAGGCGCTCGGCGTACTCGATGGCCGAGGCCGGGTCGTGCACCGAGCAGGGGCCGATGATCACCAGCAGGCGGTCGTCCTCGCCATGCAGGATGCGATGGATGGCGGCGCGCGATTCGGCCACGGTCTGCGCGGCCCGTTCGCTGATCGGGTACAGCTTGTGGATCGCCGAAGGGGGCTCCACCTCGGTGATGTGCTTGATGCGAAGGTCGTCTGTCTGGTGCATGTCGGTGTCCTCGGAAGGCGGCATTATAGCGGCGCCCGCCAACGGAGGCATGTGGCGATTCTCAGTCGCCCCGGGCGCGTTGGCGGGCGCGCCGCGCCAGCCAGACCGCCAGGCCCTGGGCGTTGAGCCGGATGTCGTCGCCCAACACCGCCTCCGCGGTGGCCCGCGCCACTCCGCAGTGGCGCGCGGCGGCGGGAATCAGCAGCTCGCGCAGGGCCTGTTCCAGGCGCGCCTCGCGCCCCGATTCCCCACGGGGCTCCTCGGCCAGGGCGATCTCCATGTGCGCCTGGATGCTCTCGCGCAGCATGGGTGCCAGGCGCTCCGGCCGGTCGTGGCATCCGAAGTGGGTCAGGCAGACCGCCTCGGGCGCCAGGGCCAGCATGCGGTCGAGGCTGTCGAACCAGGCGTCCGGATCGAAGGCCACCGGGGTGGTGGTGGCGAGGATGAAGGGCGTGGGCCGCGCCAGTTCGCGGTAGCCCAGGCCGAAGGCGTCGCCGGTGAACAGCCGGCCGCGGTCCGCGTCGAACACACAGCCGTGGTGGTTGGCGTGCCCGGGGGTGTGGAGGTAGCGCAGGGCGCGGCCGCCCAGGGGCAGGGCCTGGCCGTCTTCGGCCGCCAGGGCGCGGTTCTCGGGCACCGGGTCCAGCCGGCCGTAGTCGCGCGCGAAGGCGGCCTCGCCATAGACCGCGCTGGCCCCGGCCTGCAGGCGCGCGGGATCGATCATGTGCGGCAGGCCCCGCGGGTGGGTGGCCAGGGTGGCGTTGGGACATTCCGCCATCAGGGCGCCGGCGCCGCCGGCGTGGTCCAGGTGTACATGGGTGGGGATGATCCAGCGGACCTGTTCGGGGCGCGCGCCCAGCGAGTCGATGGCCTGCAGGATCTGGGGCAGGCTGTGGCGGGTGCCGGTGTCGATCAGGGCCAGCTCGTCGCCATCGCGCAGCAGATAGCAGGCGGCCATGCCGGGTCGGTGCAGGCGGCTGTCGATCAGCCGGGTGTCGGCATCCAGGGTCTCGAACAGGGGCGGGTTCATGCGCTGTCCTCCGGTGGGCGCCAGTTGTGCGCCAGCAGGCGCGCCTGCCGGCCGTCGTGGGCGAAGCGGCTGAGCGCGGCGTTGTCCACCGCGGCGCGGTACCAGGCCGCCGGCGGGGCCTGCATGACGTGCCCGAGGGTGGCCCGGATCACGCCGGCGTGCGCGACCACCAGCAGGTGTTCGCCCGGGTGCTCGGCGGCGAGGCGCTCGAACACCGCGGCCACGCGCGCGCCGAAGGCCTCCAGCGGCTCGGCCCCGGCGGGGCGCTGGTTCACCGGGTCGGCGTAAAAGGCGTGATAGGCCTGCGGGCGTTCCGCCAGCAGCGTCTCGCGGGTCAGGCCCTCCCAGTCGCCGAAGCCGACCTCGCGCAGCCCGGGCTCGATGCCCACCGGCAGGCCGCGCGTCCGGCCCAGCCAGTGGGCGAAGTCGGCGCAGCGTCGCAGGGGCGAGCTGACGATCCGGTCCCAGCCGTCCAGGCCGGCCACGGTGGCGCGCATCTGCGCCCAGCCGGTTTCGCTCAGCGGGTCGTCGATGCGATGGCCGCGATAGCGGCTGCCGCCCTCGGGCAGGCCGTGTCTCAGATAGTCGAGGCGGGTGACGCGCGACATGGTTCAGAGCCGCCGGCGGATCAGCATCAGCAGGGCCAGACCCAGGCCCAGGGCCGCGCCCAGGAGCAGGACCTGGTTCCAGTTGCCGTTCTCCATGGCCTCGCCCACCAGCATGCCCGGGGCCAGGTAGGCCGGGGCCCAGACCAGGGCGGACAGGACATTGGCGGCGTAGAAGCGTCGCGGCGGCATGTCCATCATGCCGGCGATCAGCGGCACCACGGCGCGGATGGGGCCGAAGAAGCGCCCCAGCATGACACTGAGATCCCCCCATTTTTCGAAGAACTCATGGCCTTTCCGAAGATGATCGGGATGCATGCGGAACCAGCGCCAGCGCCCGGCCAGGTAGTCGAAGTGCCGTCCCAGCAGATAGCTCAGGCCGTCTCCCAGGATGGCGCCGGCGACCGCCCAGGCGGCGCTGCTCCAGAAGTCGAGCACCCCGGCGCCGATCAGCGAGCCCGCTCCGAGCAGGATCACCACCCCCGGCACCAGCAGGCCGATGATGGCCAGGGACTCGCTCAGCGAGACCAGGAAGATCACCCAGCCCGCGTGCTGCGGGTGGGCGGTGATCCAGTCCAGCAGGGCGTGAAAGCTCTCGGCCAAGGGCGCCGCTCAGCCGAGGCGGGCAAATACGCGCCGCGCGGCCTCGATGGTCTGGGCCAGGTCTTCCTCGCTGTGCGCGGCGGAGACGAAGCCGGCCTCGAAGGCGGACGGGGCCAGGTACACGCCCTCGTCCAGCATGCCGTGGAAGAAGCGTTTGAAGTAGTCCTGGTCGCAGGCGGTGGTGCCGGCGAAGTCGCTGACCTGCTCCGCGTCGGTGAAGAACAGGCCGAACATGCCGCCGACATGGTTCTCGGTCATGGCCACTCCGGCCTCGCGCGCGGCCGAGGTGATGCCGCCGACCAGGGTCTCGACCTTGGCGCCCAGTGACTCGTAGAAGCCGGGGCGGCTGATCAGTTCCAGGGTCTTGAGCCCGGCGGCCATGGCCACCGGGTTGCCGGACAGGGTGCCGGCCTGATAGACCGGGCCCAGCGGGGCGATCTTCTCCATGATCTCGCGTCGCCCGCCGAAGGCGCCCACCGGCATGCCGCCGCCGATCACCTTGCCGAGGGTGGTCAGGTCGGGGGTGATGCCGTACAGGCCCTGGGCCCCGCCCGGGCCGACCCGGAAGCCGGTCATGACCTCGTCGAAGATCAGTACGCTGCCGTGCCGGTCGCAGACCTCGCGCAGGGTCTCCAGGAAGCCGGGGACCGGCGGGATGCAGTTCATATTGCCGGCCACCGGCTCGACGATGATGCAGGCGATCTGGTCGCCCATCTCCGCGAAGGTGTCGCGCACCTGCCCGGCGTCGTTGTACTGCAGGGTCAGGGTGTGCTCGGCCAGGGAGGCGGGTACCCCAGGCGAGGAGGGCTCGCCCAGGGTCAGGGCCCCGGAGCCGGCCTTCACCAGCAGCGAGTCGGAATGGCCGTGATAACAGCCCTCGAATTTCACGATCTTGTCGCGCCCGGTGAAGCCGCGCGCCAGACGGATCGCCGACATGGTGGCCTCGGTGCCGGAGGAGACCATGCGCACCAGCTCGATGGAGGGCACCAGCTCGCAGACCTTGTCCGCCATCAGGCTCTCGATCTCGGTGGGGGCGCCGAAGGACAGGCCGCGGCGCGCGGTCTCGATCACCGTCTCGATCACCTCGGGATGGGCATGGCCCAGGATCATGGGGCCCCAGGAGCCGACATAGTCGATATAGCGCTTGCCGTCGGGGTCATGGATGTAGGCCCCGGCGGCATGGTCGACGAACACCGGTTCGCCGCCCACGCCGCGGAAGGCGCGCACCGGGGAGTTGACCCCGCCGGGGATGTGTTGCTGGGCGTGTTGGAAACGTTGGCTGGCATCGCTCATTGAGGGTTCTCCAGGTCGGTAAACAGCAGGCTGATCTCGCGCGCGGCCCGGCTCACGTCGGCGGCACCGAACACACCGCGGATCACGGCCAGCATGTCGGCGCCGGCCTCGATCAACAGCCGGCCATTCTGCGCAGTAATACCGCCGATCGCAACCAGCGGGCAGTCGAGCCGGGCGCGCGCCTCGCGCAGCAGACCGATGTCCGCGGGGCTGGCGCCGGGCTTGCTGAGCGAGGGGAAGAAGCGTCCGAAGGCGACGTAATCGGCACCCGCGGCGCGCGCCCGGCAGGCGCGTTCCACATCGGCGTAGCAGGAGACGCCGATGATGGCCTCCGGCCCCAGGCGCTGGCGCGCCGCCTCCAGGCTGGCGTCGTCCCGTCCCAGGTGCACCCCGTCTGCGCCGATGCGCGCGGCCAGATCGGGGTCGTCGTTGATCAGCAGGGGCACCCCGTGGGCGCGGCACACCCGGAGCAGGGCGCGGGCCTCTTGCTCCCGGCGCTGCCGGTCGCGGCCTTTGTCGCGATACTGGATCACCCGCGCGCCGCCGGCGATGGCGCGCGCCACCTGGTGCTGAATGCCGTCGCCGTGCAGGGCGGCGTCGGTAATGGCGTACAGGCCGCGCCGTGGCAGGCGGGTGCCGCCGGGCCTCATGCGCTGGGCACCCCGCGCCAGGGCAGGTGCTGGCCCTGGCCCGGGCGGTCGGCGGCCAGCAGGCTGCGCCAGGTCCAGTCCAGGGCGCGCGCCACCGCGTCGGGCATCGGCAGGCCGCGCGCCAGGCGGCAGGCGCAGGCCGAGGCCAGGGTGCAGCCGGAGCCGTGGTAGCGGCCGGGCAGGCGTGCCTGCTCGAAGGCCTGGCGGCTGTCGCGGCTCAGCAGCTGGTGGCGGATCATACTGCCCTGGGTGCCGTCGGTCCCGGTGAGCAGGACGTGCCGGCAGCCGCGCTTCAACAGTGCTCTGGCCGCCTCGGTCGGGTTTTGCGCATCGCCCAGGCGGCGGGCCTCGTCGTGGTTGGGGGTCAGCAGCAGGGTGCGCGGAAGCAGTTGTTCGCGGATCACCGCCTCCAGATCGGGGTCGGACAGGGCACGCCCGCCGCCTGCGGCCAGCACCGGGTCGAGCACCAGGGGCAGCCCGGGCAGACGCCTGGCCAGGACTTCGCCAAGGGCGGCGCTGCCCAGCAGGCCGATCTTGACCATATCGGGCCGGCCGTCGGCGAGCAGCAGCTCCAGCTGGGCCTCGAAGGCCGCCGGATCCTGCGGGTGGATGGCCCGCACATCGCTGCTGTCCTGGGTGGTCAGGCAGGTGATCAGACTGCTGGCCCGGCAGTGGTGCGCCAGCGCGGTCTCGATGTCCGCCTGGATGCCCGCGCCGCCGCTGGGATCGTGGCCGCCGATGAACAGTATTCGGGGTCGTTGTGACATGGTGTACAGCAGGGTACTGGATTCTGGCAGACTATAGGAAGCCCCGATTGATTTCGGGCGCGGCTATGGAGTGAGACGGGCGATGAAGACCTATATGTGCGTGATCTGTGGTTATGTGTATGACGAGGCGCGTGGCGCGCCGGACGAGGGCATCCCGCCGGGCACGCGCTGGGAGGACGTGCCGGAGGACTGGAAATGCCCGGAATGTGGCGTGAGCAAGGCGGATTTCGAGCTGATGGCGATCTGAGCAGGGCATCCATTCTCGTCTACACTTGCGGCATGGCATAGCGGCCGCCGCGTGCGGCAGTGGAGGCGAGCATGACCGAAGAAGCCCGTGCGCTGACCCAGGTCGCACGCGAGTACTGCGCCCTGATCGAGGCCTTCGATTCCTCCGAGGATATCGATTTTTCCATGTTTATTCAGCGGGTTAGCGACTTGCTGCCGCGTCTCCACATGGCCGTGGGCGTGCTTGCCGACAGCGATGCCACCGATGACCTGCTGGCCGGCATCGACCCGGAACAGCGTTTCTCCCTGTACAGCCGGCTGCGCCGGGCCTTCGGCGACAAGGACGCCTACTGGCTGGAGTTCGACGTGGGCCGCGACTGGCAGGAAAAAAGCGGCAGCCTGGCCGACGATCTGAGCGACATCTACTGGGAGCTGAAGGCCGGCCTGGAGCGGCTGCGCACCGAGCGCAGCGTGACGCCGACCCTGCGCTGCTGGGGCGCCGGCTTCCGTCTCCACTGGGGCCAGCACCTGGTCGACGCGGAACGCCATCTCTACGGTCTGCGCGCGCGGCGTCTCTTGTAATCCGGATTTGGTGCTACAATATAAGGCTTTGAGCCAAGTTTTATTGTTGAGGTAACCCGAGATGAGTACTGCACTGACCGACGCGGAACTGACCCTGACCCCCCCGGCCCAGGGCAAGATGGCCGAGCTGATGGGCCAGGTGGAAGACAATATCGAGGGCATCCGCGTGTTTGCCACGCCCGGCGGATGCAGTGGTGTGAGTTTCGGCATGACCTTCACCGACCAGCTCAACGACGACGACCATGTGCGCGCCTACGACGATCTCAAGGTCATCGTGGATCCGGCCACCCTGGAGCACATTCGCGGCGTGGAGATCGATTTTGTCGGTGACGGAGCCGATGCCCGCTTCGTCTTCAACAACCTCCAGCCCACCGGCGGCGGTTGCGGCACCTGCGGTTCGCAGGGCGGCTGCTCCTGAGCGCGGGACGCCCATCCCGGATATGAAAAGACCGCCCGCGTGGCGGTTTTTTCATGCTTGCGGGCCGGGGTGCGCGCGACAATATCAGTAAATCGGACATTCTTGATATTTATCAAGTACAGCGTGATCCGAATCTCCAACCATTGACCTCGTGTGGAAACCGCACATCGCCTGTGAAGGCATTTCGCAGGGACGGGGGCCGGTGTCTTTCGTGGCTGGCCCCTGGATACAAGGCATTCTTCGAGGGGTCAATCAATGAAACGTAAAAAGCGCATACTCTCACTGTTGGTGAGTACTGCCGTGGGGCTGGCGATATCCTCCGGCGCCTTCGCCCAGGGGCAGTTGGAAAAAATCATGAAGGCGCGGGGTCTGACGCAGAAGGACATCCTGGCTGCGGCCAAGACCTATACGCCAACCGGGGGGCGTGACGAGTACCTCGCCTTCGCCTCCGGCGGCCAGTCCGGGCAGGTGATCGTGTATGGCATTCCGTCCATGCGCATCCTCAAGTACATCGGCGTGTTCACGCCCGAACCCTGGCAGGGCTACGGCTTCGACGACGAGTCCAAGGCGGTCCTGGCGCAGGGGGATGTGCGCGGTCAGCATCTGACCTATGGCGACACCCACCACCCGGCGATCTCCGAGACCAATGGCGACTACGACGGCCAGTATCTTTTCATCAACGACAAGGCCAACCCGCGCGTGGCGGTGATCGACCTGAAGGACTTCGAGACCAAGCAGATCGTGGTCAACCCGCTGTTCAAGTCGCAGCACGGTGGCGCCTTCGTCACGCCCAACACCGAGTACGTCATCACGGCTTCCCAGTACCCGGCGCCGTATGAGAACGGCTATGTGCCGCTTGACCAGTTCAACGAGAAGTACCGTGGCGGCATCACCTACTGGAAGTTCGACCGCAAGAAGGGGCGTATCGACCCGTCCAAGTCCTTCGTGGTCGAGGCGCCGCCCTACAGTCAGGATCTGTCCGACGCGGGCAAGCTGGCGAGTGACGGCTGGTCGTTCACCAACTCCTTCTGCTCCGAGCGCTATGTCGGCGGCATCGAGCGGGGCCGTCCGCCCTTTGAGGCCGGCTGTTCCTCCAAGGACACCGACTTCCTGCACGTGATCAACTGGCGCAAGGCGGCCAAGCTGATCGCCGAGGGCAAGGGCAAGAAGATCAACGGCTTCAACGTGCTGCCGATCGACGTGGCCGTCAAGAACGGTGTCATGTTCCTGGTGCCCGAGCCCAAGAGTCCGCACGGCGTGGATGTGAGCCCGGACGGCAAGTACATCATCGTCTCCGGCAAGCTCGACAGCCACACCTCGGTGTACAGCTTCGACAAGATCATGAAGGCCATCAAGGCCAAGAAGTTCGCCGGCAAGGATCCGTACGGGATCCCCATCCTGCCGATGAAGGACGTGCTGCACACCCAGGTGCAGGTCGGCCTGGGCCCGCTGCACACCCAGTTCGACGCCAAGAAGTGCGTGGTCTACACCTCCATCTATGTGGACTCCATGGTCACCAAGTGGGACTACTGCGCGGGCAAGGTGCTCGACCAGATCCACATCCACTACAACATCGGTCACCTGATGGCGATGGAAGGGGATACCGAGCATCCTGACGGCAAGTACCTGGTGGCGCTCAACAAGCTGTCCATCGACCGCTTCAACCCGGTGGGCCCGCTGCATCCGCAGAACCACCAGCTGATCGATATCAGCGGCAAGAAGATGCAACTGCTGTACGACATGCCCATTCCGCTGGGTGAGCCGCACTATGCCGTTGCCATCAAGGCCGACAAGCTCAAGCCCGAGGTGCGTTACCGCTCCGGCTGGAACAGCCGTACCGACAGCCGCTCGCCGTACAAGACCCGCGCCGGTCGCGAGAAGACCGAGCGTCACTGCGACGCCGACGGCAAGTGCACGGTCGAGGTGTTCGGCACCGTCATCCGCTCGCACATCAACCCCGAGATCATCGAGGCTGAACAGGGCGATACGGTCAAGATCCACCTGACCAACCTGGAACGCGCCGAGGACGAGGTACACGGCTTCGCCATGTACGGTCACAACGTCCAGCTCTCCATCGAGCCTGGCAAGACCGTCTCGACCACCTTCGTGGCCGATCAGGAAGGTGTCTTCCCCTACTACTGCACCGAGTTCTGCTCGGCCCTGCACCTGGAGATGGAAGGCTATCTGCTGGTCAAGCCCAAGGGCTACAAGGCCGAGAAGGCATCGCTGAAGGCCGGTACCGTCTACACCAAGGCGGACTATGAGAAGCAGGTTGCCACCAACCTCAAGACCCAGAAGGTCATCGACCAGGTGGTCGCCTTCATCACCGCCCGCAACTTCAAGGACTTCCCGACGGTTGTGGCACTGGTGGAAGACGCCACCGACCAGCTGGGCTTCGCCAAGGGCGCCCGCGAGAAGGCCGAGGCAGCCGCCGCCAAGGGCGACTACCAGAACGCCATGCTCTGGGCCAACCAGTGGTGGCAGTACCAGGTCAAGACCGCTGACCTGGGCCTGCGCGCCAAGACCTACCTCGAGGAGCATGGAGCCAAGGTGGTCAAGTGATCCGGAACTGAGTTTCCGGTAGGCAAGGCGGGGGCTCGTTCGAGCCCCCGCCGACGTTAGGAAGATCAATAACCCTGAAAAGCAGAGGTGTTTGAGATGAAACCGATCAAGATCCTGGCCGCCACGGCCCTGTTGTTCGCCTTCACCGGGGCGGCCACAGTGTCGGCGGCCGACGGCGCGGCCCTGTTCAAGCAGAAGACCTGCTGGTCCTGCCACGGCAAGGACGCCAAGACCCCGATCATGCCCTTCTATCCCAAGCTGGCGGGGCAGAACGCGGACTATCTGTTCAACCAGATGAAAGACATCAAGTCCGGCGCCCGCAGCAACGGCCAGACAGCCGCCATGAAGGGCGTCATGGGCCTGGTCAGCGAGGACGATATGCGCGTCCTGGCCGACTGGCTCTCGACCCTGAAATAGACCGCATGGCCGCTGCCGCCCGGTGGGCGGGTTGATCATTGTCAAGGCAATGAACGGGCGGCCTGCTATGTTTGATTCATCGTTGTTTCATGTGCTGTCCTTCGCGCGATACGAGGTGGCAGCCCGCATCCCCGATTGGAGGTTATCCATGAAAAAACTGTCGCGTACGCTCCTGGCTGTCACCATGGGGCTCACTCTGGGTACGGCCTCGGCGGGCTGGAATGCCGCCGGCGGCGAGAAGGACGAGGCCCTGAAACTGAAGCCCGACCTGGAAAACGGCCGGGACGTGTTCGAGGTCTGTTCCGCCTGTCACCTGCCCGAGGGCTGGGGCCGAAAGGACGGCACCTTCCCGCAGCTGGCCGGGCAACACCGCACGGTGCTGATCAAGCAGCTGGCCGACATCCGGGCCAAGAACCGTGACAACCCCACCATGTATCCCTTCGCCCTGCCGGAGTCCATCGGCGACGCGCAGGCCCTGGCGGATGTGACCGCCTACATCGAGACCCTGCCCATGAATCCGGACAACGGGAAGGGCCCCTGGCCCAAGGGCACGCCGGAGTACGCGCAGGGCGAGAAGTTGTTCAAGAAGAACTGCGTCAAATGCCATGGCGACAAGGGCCAGGGCAATGCCGAGAAGTTCTATCCGCGCATCCAGGGCCAGCACTACGAGTACATGCTGCGCCAGTTCAAGTGGATCGAGGCCGGCAAGCGGCGCAACGCCAACCCGGACATGGTGAAGCAGATCAAGAACTTCACTCCAAAGGACCAGCAGATGGTCATCAACTATGTGTCGCGCATTCCGGTACCCAAGAAGGATCTGGCGCCTTCCAAGGACTGGCACAACCCGGACTTCGACTGAGGCCGGGCGGGCCGTCCGCCGCATGAGGCGGATGGCCCGGTTTTCAATCACACCAATGCTGCCGGGGTAAGCACCGATGAATGCCGCTGCCAACAAGAAGTCTCCACTGGTCTACCTGCTGACACTGGGCGCGATCGCCTTGTTGGCGGTGATCTATTACACCTCGATCTGGTGGGTGTCTCTGACCGCGCCGAACTATCCGCCGGAGTCCTTTCCGGACGGAGTGCGCATCGAGTTCCACATGAACGGGGTGTTCAACGGGTGCAAGAAGGTCGAGAAAAAGGAGATCGAGGAATCCGAGGCCCTCGACTGCGTGCACGAGATGGATACCATCAACCACTATGTGGGGATGTATCCGATCGCTGCCGGTGGGGTGATCGAGCGCGCCTTCTCGCCCTTCCTGGTCTCCATGCTGGGGGTGATGCTGATCGGCTTCATGCTGCCGGACTCGCGGCTGCGCACTCTGGTCATGGCGGCCGGTTTCGGCGTGATCGTGGTGTGGATGACGCTCTACTTCTATACCGACAACGGCCTGCGCTACGAGAACGAAGGCTATGTCTCCGCCCTGGTCACGGCACTGGACCAGGGCTCGGGCGACGAGCCGGACGAGGAGGTCTCGCCGGGCGAGGCCCTGATCGAGCAGTTGCAGAAGTCCCTGGCCAAGAGCGGTGTGCAGGTGCAGGAGGACAAGGCCGCCGAATCCGGGCCAAAGACCGAAAAGGAGCGCCTGATCGACAACCTGCGGGTGACCTTCGAGAAGGAGCAGGAGAATCTGCCGCCCGCCGAGCGCAAGGTCTGGAACGGCAGCGGCGCGCAGGTGCTGGCCTGGCACTATGGCAAGAGCCTGGGCCGCTATTTCAACAACCCGGCCGAGATCAAGCCCATGGTGGCGCGCATGTCCGCCGCCGCCCATGTGGTCTACTGGGGGCTGATCGCGGCCATGCTGCTGTTGCTCTGGGGCGCCCGCAAGACCGGCAGCCTGCTGTACTGGCTGCTGGTGGTGGTGCCGATGGCGCTGCCGGTGTTCTTCGTGATCGACTACTCGGCCTGGCTGTGGTGGTATGGGCACCGGCTCAATTCCATGGGGGCCTTTACGGTCAAGCCCTTCATGCCGACCGTGTTCGGTGACGGCAAGGTGGCGCAGTTCGCGACCCACTCCTACCCGGACCTCGGCTTCGGACTGATGCTGGTGCTGGCGGTGATGTTGGCCCTGGCCGCGCTGCTCAAGCGCAAAGAACTTCGCATGCAGAGGGGCTGAGCCATGCGTCCGGCCGCGGCAGGCAGGAGGCGGGAACGGCTGGCCGGCGCCCGCCGCGGCCGGGTCGGCCGCTGCGGTCCCTGGCTGCTGGGCCTGGCGCTGCTGTGGCTGGGCGCGCCGGCCGGTGCCACGCCGCTGCCGCTGCAGGCCATGGTCGATGCCGCCAAACCGGGCGCGGTGATCAAGCCGCCGCCCGGTCGCTACCGGGGCCCGCTGCGCATCGACAAGCCGCTGACCCTGGACGGCGGCGGCAAGGTCACCATCGATGCCGGCGGCAAGGGCTCGGTGATCTATCTGCACACCGACAATGCGGTGATCCGCAATCTGCATCTGACCGGTTCCGGCGAGTCGTACAACGACATCGATACCGGGATACAGGTGCGCGGCAACTTCAACATCATCGAGGACAATGTGATCGACGACTGCCTGTTCGGAGTCGATATGCAGCAGTCGGAGAACAACATCGTGCGCCGCAATCACATCTCATCCAAGCCCTTCAGCCTGGGAGAGCGTGGTGACTCGGTGCGCCTCTGGTACAGCTTCCACAACAAGGTCACCGACAATGTGATCCGCGGCGCGCGCGACATGGTGGTGTGGTACTCGGCCAACAATGTGATCGCCCGCAACGACTCGCGCGGCGGGCGCTACTCGCTGCACTTCATGTACTCGCGCTACAACCTGGTCGAGGACAATCACTACGAGGACAACTCGGTCGGCATCTTTCTGATGTACAGCGACGGCGTGGTGATCAAGGGCAACTATATCGCGCGCGCCAACGGTCCCACCGGGCTGGGCATCGGCTTCAAGGAAAGCTCGGACGTGACCGTGCAGGGCAACCGGGTGCTGCACAACGCGGTTGGCCTCTACCTGGATGTGTCGCCCTTCCAGCCCGGCACCATCGATCGCATCTACAACAACCTGGTGGCCTACAACGGCATCGGCGTGCGCTTTCTCAACGACTGGCACGGCAACGATTTCCGGGGCAACCGCTTCAAGGGCAATATCGTTCAGGTGGCGGTGGAAGGCGGCAAGACCGCCAGGAGAAATATCTGGAAGGGTAATTTCTGGGACGATTACGAGGGCTTCGACCAGGACGGCGACGGGGTCGGGGACAAGCCCTACGAGCTGTACGGCTACGCCGACCGGATCTGGATGGACGTGCCGGATGCGCAGTTCTTCAAGGGTTCGCCCATGCTCGAGGTGCTGGACTTTCTCGACCGCCTGGCGCCCTTCAACGAGCCCGAGCTGATGTTGCGTGACGAAAAGCCGTTCATTACCGCGGCCGTGACCCGGGACTATGTGCCGCCCTCCAAGCCCGGCAACAAGAAGGCGGGGCGCGGCAAGGGGCCGAGTTCGCTCGATCTGTTGCGGCAGTCGCTGGGACGGCATTGATCAAGATGGGTGCGTAATCATGACAGATACCAAGAAAACCCGCGCGAAGCGCCCGCCGGTCTCTGCCCGGCGCAGGGAGCAGAACCGGCGTGAGTTCATCCGCACCAGCCTGCTGGCGGCGGGGATGACGGTGGCGGCCCTGGCCGGTTTTGCGCCGGTGCTCAGCGGGGCCTCGGTGCGTCTGCGGCCGCCGGGCGCGATCAAGGATCGCCTGGACGAGCAGGAGTTCCTGGCGGCCTGTATCAAGTGCGGCCAGTGCGTGCAGGTGTGCCCGGTGGAGGCGATCAAGCTCAGCGATCTGGACGAGGGCTTCGGCGTGGGCGTGCCCTTCATCGAGCCGCGCGAGCAGGCCTGCGATTTCTCCTGTGACGGCCTGCAGTGCGTGCTGGCCTGTCCCACCGGGGCCCTGACCCATCATCTCGACTTCCCGGCCGACGCGCGCATGGGCTTTGCGCGCCTGGCCCGGCCCAAGGCCTGCCTGGCTGTGCAGGGCAAGGGCTTCAAGGGACAGGCGCGCGGTCCCGGGTTCGAAGGGGTGTTGCGCTACAGCGAGGTGGACCGCTGGAACCCCATTCCGGTGGCCGATCATCCCTATGATCTGGAACTGTGCGATCTGTGCGTGCGCCAGTGCCCCATCGAGCAGCGCATCACCCAATGCGCGGCGGACGAGGGCAAGCAGCAGAACCAGGCGCGCGTGGCCAGGAAGATCGGGCACGAGTGTCCGCCCAGACACGCCATCGAGCTGCGTCCGCTGGGCGGTGACAGCGGGCGCATGATCCCGACCATACTCGACGGCTGCGTGGGCTGCGGGGTGTGCGAGATGATCTGTCCGGTGGAGGGCAGCGCCATCGTGGTGGATCTGGACAAGACCGCGGATTCGGTGGGAGGCTGAGATGGGCTATATACGCGATTCCCTGGCGGTGGTGTTCGGTGCCGCGCCGCGGCGCCCGGCCAAGGACGAGCAGTCCGAGGCGGTCAAGGCCATCTACCAGGGCAAGAAGGGCAAGCTGACCAAGGCCATGCTCGAGGAGAAGCGCCACGAGCATCGCAAGACCTGCTGCAACAAGTGGCAGCGGCGGCGCTGGATCACCCTGATCCTGGTCAATCTGCTGTTTGTGATCTCCTATCACTTCGACGTGCAGCTGGTCGAGGGCGCCCTGACCGCCTCGCGGGTGGTGGGCTTCCATTTCGCCGATCTCAACTCGGCGCTGCAGGTCACCCTGGCCTACAAGCATGTGGTGCTCAACCTGGTGATCGG
>JALVTT010000116.1 GCA_027024025.1 Sedimenticola sp. | reverse complement strand
CCCCGTGTGCGCGGTTTCCGAATCACCTTCCTGTAGGATCTGGTGTCGTGCGGGCGACACACATGGGTCGCTTGCACTTCCCCCGCAGGGGCGTAAACTTCTGCGCCCGCCCCCGGCCTCGGGGGCATCCACCGCGCACCCCGGGTTACCGCATGCAAATCGGCAAGCACAGACTGCAGAACCGGCTGATCCTCGCGCCCATGGCGGGCGTGACCGACCGGCCCTTCCGCCAGCTGTGCCGCGCCCACGGCGCCGCGCTGGCGGTGTCCGAGATGGTCAGTGCCGACACCAGCCTGTACGCCAGCCGCAAGACCCTCAAGCGCCTGGACCACCGGGGCGAGCCGGGGCCCATCGCGGTACAGATCGTGGGCAGCGATCCGCGCAAGCTGGCCGAGGCCGCGCGCGTCAACGTGGACCGCGGCGCCGAGATCATCGACATCAACATGGGCTGTCCCAAGAAGAAGGTCTGCAAGGTGGCCGCGGGCTCGGCGCTGATGCGCGACGAACGCCTGGTCGGGCGCATCCTGGAGCAGGTGGTGGCGGCGGTGGACGTGCCGGTGACCCTCAAGACCCGCACCGGCTGGAGCCCGCAGGAACGCAACGGGGTGCGCATCGCGCGTATCGCCGAGCAGGCCGGCATCCAGGCCCTGGCGGTGCACGGCCGGACCCGCGCCTGCGGCTTCGCCGGCGAGGCCGAATATGCGACCATTGCCGAGATCCGCGCGGCGGTGCGCATCCCGCTGATCGCCAACGGCGACATCGACAGCCCGGCCAAGGCGCGCCGGGTGCTGGAGGAGACGGGCGCGGACGGCCTGATGATCGGGCGCGCCGCCCAGGGGCGGCCCTGGATCTTTCGCGAGATCCAGCACTTCCTGGAGACCGGCGAGACCCTGCCGCCACCGACCCCGGACGAGATCCGCGACCTGCTGCTGGGCCACCTGGAGGCCCTGTACCGCTTCTACGGCCCCGAGCACGGCGTGCGGGTGGCGCGCAAGCACATCGCCTGGTACAGCCGCACCCAGCCCGGCAGCCACACCTTCCGGCAGCGCATCAACCAGGCCCGGACGACACAAGAACAGAACAGGCTGATCAACGACTATTTCAACAGCCTGTCGCCAAGGGAGGAAAAGGCCGCATGAGCCTGAACACCAGTGAATACCCGCCTGTGGGGGGCAAGCCCGGCGTCGGCCGGAAGAAACGCAGTGATCCGCTGAGCGAGCGGGTCCGCCAGTCACTGGACGAATATTTCGACCAGCTCGACGGGACCGAACCCAGCAATCTGTACCAGATGGTCATCGCCCAGACCGAGCGCCCGCTGTTCGAGCGCGTGATGCAGCACACCGGCGGCAACCAGACCCGCGCCGCCGGGCTGCTCGGCATCAGCCGCGCCACCCTGCGCAAGAAGCTGGCGTTGTACAATATCGACTGAATCCTGTTTCACCCAAGGGTGAGACGCGGCCCAGGCCGGTCCGGCCGGCCGCGTTTGTGTTTGTAGAGAAAAGGTAGACACCATGCCCAGCATTACCCGAGCCCTGATCAGCGTCTCCGACAAGACCGGCGTGATCGAATTTGCCCGCGACCTGGCCGAGTGCGGGGTCGAGATCCTGTCCACCGGCGGCACCGCCCGGCTGTTGCGCGAGAACGGCGTCCCGGTGCTGGAGGTCAGCGACTACACCGGCTTCCCCGAGATGATGGACGGCCGGGTAAAGACCCTGCACCCCAAGATCCACGGCGGCATCCTCGGCCGGCGCGGCACCGACGACGAGGTGATGGACGAGCACGGCATCGGGCGCATCGACCTGGTCGCGGTCAACCTCTACCCCTTCCAGCAGACCGTCGCCGACCCGGACTGTACCCTGGAGAACGCCATCGAGAACATCGACATCGGCGGCCCCACCATGATCCGCGCCGCGGCCAAGAACCACCGTGACGTGGCGGTGGTGGTCGATCCGCAGGACTACGGGCGGGTGATCCAGGAGATGCGCGAGAACGACAACCAGGTCAGCGCCGCCACCTGCTTCGAGCTGGCGGTCAAGACCTTCGAGCACACCGCGCAATACGATGGCGCCATCGCCAACTACCTGGGCGCGGTCGAGCCCGACGGCGGCCGCCAGGCCTTCGGCCGCACCATCAACCTGCAGTTCCGCAAGGCCCAGGGCATGCGCTATGGCGAGAACCCGCACCAGGCGGCGGCCTTCTATGTCGAGGACCGGATCGAGGAATCCAGCATCGCCACCGCCCACCAACTGCAGGGCAAGGAACTGTCCTACAACAACATCGGCGACACCGACGCGGCGCTGGAGTGTGTCAAGCAGTTCGACGAGGGCCCGGCCTGCGTCATCGTCAAGCATGCCAACCCCTGTGGCGTGGCCCTGGGCGGCAGCCTGCTGGAGGCCTATGACCGCGCCTACAGCACCGATCCCGAGTCGGCCTTCGGCGGCATCATCGCCTTCAACCAGGAACTGGACGGCGAGACCGCGCAAGCCATCGTGGACCGCCAGTTCGTCGAGGTCATCATCGCTCCCACCGTGTCCGCCGAGGCCATAGAGGCGGTCAGCGCCAAGAAGAACGTGCGCCTGCTCGCCTGCGGCGAATGGGCCGCGGAATCGCTGCACCGTCTCGACTACAAGCGGGTCAACGGCGGCCTGCTGGTGCAGGACGCCGATCTGCAGCTGCTCAGCGACACCCGCGTGGTGACCGAGCGCCAGCCCAGCGAGAACGAGATGCGCGACCTGCTGTTCAGCTGGCGGGTGGCCAAGTTCGTCAAATCCAACGCCATCGTGTACGGGCGCGACGGCATGACCATCGGCGTCGGCGCCGGCCAGATGAGCCGGGTCAACTCGGCGCGCATTGCCGGCATCAAGGCCGAACACGCCGGCCTGGAGGTGAAGGGCTCGGTGATGGCCTCGGACGCCTTCTTCCCCTTCCGCGACGGCATCGACAACGCCGCCGAGGCCGGCATCGTCGCGGTCATCCAGCCCGGCGGCTCGATGCGCGACGAGGAGGTCATCGCCGCCGCCAACGAACACGGCATGGCCATGGTGTTCACCGGCATGCGCCACTTCCGGCACTGAGCGGAAACCCGGCGCTTCGGCGCGGTTGTACCCTCACCACACCCCACCTCCGATCCGTAGGGTGCCGGTGACGCAGGAACCGCACCGCTGCACGGCGCCGGATCAGGGGTTGGCGGTCAGCCGGGCGTAGAGCAGGGGCAGCTCCCGGGGCAGGTCGGCGGGCTGGCGGATCACCACATAGCCGCCCTTGCCGAACAGGTAGGGCAGGTAGTCGTTGCCCTTGGCGTCTATGGTGACGCAGAACGGCTGCAGGCCCAGCCGGCGGGCCTCGATCACCGCCTGGCGGGTGTCCTCGATGCCGTAGCGTCCCTCGTACTGGTCCAGGTCGTTGGGCTTGCCGTCGGTCAGCAACAGCAGCAGGCGCCGCCCGCCCGGCTGCTCCGCCAGCAGGCGCGCGCCGTAGCGCAGGGCCGCGCCCATGCGCGTGTAATAGCCCGGCTTGATCGCCTGGATGCGCCCGCGCACTCCGGCGCTGTAGGTCTCATCGAAGGTCTTGAGGGTGTGCACGCGCACCGGGTCGCGCTTGCGCGAGGAGAAGCCGAACAGGCCGAAGCGGTCGCCGGTGGCGGCCAAGGACTCGGCGAACAGAAACAGGCTGTCGCGGATCACATCGATCACCCGCTGCCGGTCGTCCACCCAGGTATCGGTGGACAGGGACAGATCGGCCATCAGGGCGCATACCAGGTCGCGCGCGCCCTCGCGCATCTCGCGATACAGACGGTCGCCTGGGGTGGCGATGCCCGCGGCACGGTCGCTGGCATGCCGGATATAGGCCTCCAGGTCGATGTCCTGGCCGTCCGGCTGGGCGCGGTGCCAGACCCGCGCCGGCGCCAGCGCCTGGAACTGGGCACGCAGGCGGCGCGCGGTGCGCTGCAGGCCGCCGGGCAGCTCGCAGGGCGGCGCATCGGCGGCCAGCATGGGCACGATGCGGCAGCGGTCCGGCACCAGGCGGCGCTGCTTCCAGTCCCACTCCGGCACCCGGATGCCCTCGCCCAGCACCTGGTCGTCCTCCGACTCGGGTGGCAGGTCGAGATCGAAACGCAGGGTCAGGCGGGCGCGCTTGCCATTGCGGCTGACCGCCAGGTGATCGAGATCGCGCGCGATGTCTTCGGCGCGCTGCGCGTCCTCCTCGTCCTCGCTGCCCCGGTCCACGTTGAGGAACTCGCCCCAGGTGAGGATGTTCTCCATGCGGATGGTGACCAGACCGCGGTCGGTCTCGGGTGGGCGCACATGCTCGGCCTGGCGGTGCAGATCCTCGACCTCGTGCTGCCGCGCGTCGCCGCCCCCCTCTCCACCGTCCCCGTCGCCGGTCGCGCCCGCGCCGCGTCCCGGCGGATCGGGATGCAGCCACAGCGGCACCGGTTGCGGCGCGCGCCGTCCCTCCGGCAGGGACTCGACCGAGCCGGGCCGCAGCAGCGCCGCGCGCACCGCGCGCTCGCGTTCGGCCTCGGGCGCGGCCAGACGCTCCGGGTCCGGACGGGTGGCGATATGGGCCTCGGCCAGGCGCTGGTAGCGCGCCCTCAGGCCGGGATAGCGCTCCAGGGCGGCCCCCACCCAGCGCTGGTTGTCGCGCAGCCAGTCGCCCCCGGCCTCGCCGGCGCTGGCCGCCAGGGCCGCCAGCCACAAATAGAGATCGCGGTTGAGGGCGCGGCTGGGCAGCCAGTCGATTTGGGCCGGCAGGCGCAGGAAGCGGTCATCGCGCCAGGCCAGCGCCACCTTGCGGTGAGTGCCCGCGAGCCGCTGCCGCCAGTTCCGCCTGGCACCATGCGCCGTGGCCTCGGCCGAGGTGATCTCCAGCGCGCCGTCACCGCCCAGGGCGCGAAACAGCACCCCCACGGTCCGGTCCACCTCGGACAGGGCCACCGCGGCCCTGGGGTAGTGGGTCTCCGCCAGGCGGGTGACCAGGCGATGCCAGAGCGCGCCGACCTGTTCTTCCATCTCAGCCCTCCCCGGCGCGCCGGACGCGCGGCTCCAGGCGGATCCGGGCCTGTGGCGCAGGCGGCGCGGGATCACGCCCGCTGACCACCGGCAGGGCCTGTTCGCCCGCCACCCAGTGCAGCAGCCCGCCCCCGGGCCGTCCGGCCTTGACCTGGCTGCAGGCGGAGATGCATTCGGCGCACTCGGTACAGGTGAACATCTTGCGCTTGATGGTGCGCGGCTTGAGGCGCATCGGACAGGCGTTGTCGCAGGCGTTGTTGCAGTCGGCGCATTCGCGCGCCCGCCTCCGCTCGAAGCCGACCACCATGGCGCGGTCATTGGCCATCCAGGCCAGGCTCTGGAACAGGCCCACGGCGCAGGCGAAGCGACAGAACAGATGCCGCGCGAGCAGGAATTCCACGCTCAGCGCAACGGTGGCCGCGCTCAGGAAGATGGTCTGGTTGCGGGTCAGGCTGCCACTGAACAGATTGCCATAGACCTCGCTCGGCGGCAGCAGATAGGTCAGGAACACCACGGCCCACAGAAAGGCGAAACCGAACACCGCCAGCAGGGTCGGGATCCAGTACCAGGCGTTGACCCGCAGGCGGCTGCCGTCGGGCAGGGTGCGCGGCAACGGCCGGCGTTCCCACAGGCTGGGACGGCCCGTGGCGCGCAGCATCAGGCCGTTGATCAGCTCGACCACCGAGAAATGCGGGCACAGCCAGCCGCAGTACAGGCGTCCGTAGCGCCAGGCAATCCACAGGAACAGCGCGGCGCCGCCGATCAGCGGCACGAAGCCGCGCCAGAACAGATTGAAGGCCGCGGTGGCGATCCCGCCGCGCCCCTGGATGAAGCCGTCGATGCCCAGAGTCCAGTCCATGCCCAGCAGGATGGCGTGATGGCGGGTGAGATCGATGCGCAGGATGTCGAACACCGGCGCCAGCACGAACAGGGCGAAGAAGCCGGCCTGGAACCAGGCCCGGCGCCGCTGCAGGCGCGTCCGGCTCATGTCCGTTCCGCCTCCCGGCAGCCCGCCGGCAGCGGCCGCCCGACCAGGGGAAAACGCCAGCACTGACCGGCCATGGCCTTGGCCAGACCATAGGCGCCGAACACCACCAGCATGGAGTGGACCAGGGTGAAATAGGTGATCACCACCACCCAGACATGGGCCCCGCGATAGCCGCCCAGGGCCAGGATGAGCAGATTGACCAGCACCAGCAGCACCCCGCCCCAGAGGCTGGCCGACAGGGTCTGGGCCAGATGCGCGCGCAACAGCGGCGGGGCCGACTCACGGCTGCGCCACCACAGCAGGAGCAGGGCGGCGAAGGCCAGCCCCGGGGCCAGCAGCAGATTGGCCAGGTACAGGGCCTCGGCGGCGGTCGCCGCGCCGCTGCCCCGGGTCTCAGCCGAGGGTGGCATCCACGACCTCCATCAGCGCCGTCAGGGTGGCGTCGTCGTCGGTCAGCGGTTCGATCAGGGCGGCGCGGCAGGCCTGGCGCAGATCGAAGCCGCCCTTGATCAGGGTCGCCGCGTACACCAGCAGCCGGGTCGAGGCGGCCTCCTCCAGATCGTGGTCCTTGAGCGCGCGCAGGGCGCCGGCCAGGCCCACCAGGCGCTGCCCGGTCTCGGCGTCGATACCGGTCTCGCCGCGCAGGATCTCCAGCTCCAGGTCCGGATCGGGGAAATCGAAACTCATCGCCAGAAAACGCTGGCGGGTGGAGGGCTTCATGCCCTTGAGCAGGTTCTGGTAGCCGGGGTTGTAGGACACCACCAGCATGAACTCCGGCGGGGCCTTGAGGGTCTCTCCGGTACGCTCCAGAGGCAGGATGCGACGGTCGTCGGTGAGCGGATGCAGGACCACCGTGGTGTCCTTGCGCGCCTCGACCACCTCGTCCAGATAACAGATCGCGCCCTCGCGCACCGCGCGGGTCAGCGGCCCGTCGGACCAGAAGGTGCCGGATTCTCCGATCAGGTGACGCCCCACCAGATCGGCCGCGGTGAGGTCGTCGTGGCAGGCCACGGTGTACAGCGGCCGCCCCAGGCGCGCCGCCATGTGCTGCACGAAGCGGGTCTTGCCGCAACCGGTCGGCCCCTTGATCAGGACCGGCAGCTGGTGCCGCCACGCGTGCTCGAACAGGGCGACCTCGTTGCCCTGCTCGCGATAGAACGGCAGCGCCGCCTGTTCGTTTTCATCCACCGGATGCAGTCCGCTGTTGCTCATCTCAACCCCCAGTCGCAATCATGAAGGCGGCCGTGATCAATCCACCGACCAGCAGCAGCCACAATACGATGACCCAGCGCCAGAAACCACGCAGTCCGCGCAGGGACATGAACCAGTCCCCGATCATCTGCCCCTTGAGCAGGGCCACGCCCAGCACCAGCAGGGTCACGCCCAAGCCGCTGTAGCCCGCGCGCGCCACGCCCCAGGTGAACAGGGTGAGCCCACTGAGCAGAAGATAGACGATCCAGGCCGATCGCGTATTCGTCATATGTACCCTCAGCGCATCACATAGACCAGCGGGAACAGCACGATCCACACCAGGTCCACCATATGCCAGTAACTGGCGCCGCTCTCGATATCGGTATGCTCGGCGGCGCTGTAGTGCCCGCGCCGGGTGCGCACCGCCAGCACCAGCAGCACCAGCATGCCCAGGATCACGTGCATGAAATGAAAAAAGGTCAGCGACAGATAGAACATGTAGAAGGTGTTGGTGCTCAGGGTCACGCCGGCGGCCAGGTGATGGGCGTATTCATGGCCCTTGATGAGCAGGAACAGGCCAGCCATCAGCACCGCCAGCCACAGCCAGCGCACCGTCTCCGCGGACCGGTCACGCTGGATCGCCGCCACCGCGCGCACCACGAAAAAGCTCGCGGTGATCAACACCAGGGTATTGGCCAGGGCGGAATTGCAGTCCAGGGTGGCCTGATAGGTACTGAACAGCTCGACGTGCTGCGCCCGGGTGAAGGCGTAGGCCGAAAAGAACACGGCAAACACCGACAGTTCGGCAAGGATGAAGATCCACAGCGCCAGGTCGCCTGGGGGATAGCGGCGCTGTGCGGGCCGGGTGGGCTGTTCAGTGGTCTTGATATGCATGTCCATTGTTCAGCCCGGTGGCTCGGCCGGCCCCGGCCAAGCGGCCGGGGCCAGGTCCGGATTTACGCGCCGGCTTCGGCCGGAGCGGGGCTGACGCTCGCCTCCGGCTCGCGGCTGCCCACGAAGAAGCTCGCGATATACACCACCAGCCCGATCAGGAACACCACGCCGGTGATCTCACGCAGCCAGTAGAACAGGGCCAGCTTGTCCTGCACCACCATGAAGGGCAGCGGGTTTTCGCTCATGCGCTGCAGATAGACCTGCAGGATGCCCGCGGCGGTCAGGAACAGGGTGATGAAGACGATCGACACGGTCATCAGCCAGAAGCCCCACATCTCCACCACCTGCGAGCGGTTGCTGTTGGCCGCCTCGCGGCCGCGCAACATGGGCATGGCATAGGAGATCATGGTCAGCACGATCATCACATAGGCGCCGTAGAAGGCCATGTGGCCGTGGGCCGCGGTGATCTGGGTGCCGTGGGTGTAGTAGTTCACCGGCGCCAGGGTGTGCAGGAAGCCCCACACGCCCGCGCCCAGGAAGGCCATCACGCCGGTCCCCAGGGCCCACAGCACGGCGGCCTTGTTGGGGTGGTTGCGGCGCCGCCGGTTGACCATGTTGAAGGCGAACACCGTCATCATGAAGAACGGGATGGGCTCCATGGCGGAGAATATGGAACCCCACCACTTCCAGTAGGCCGGGGTGCCGATCCAGTAGTAGTGGTGGCCGGTACCGATGATCCCGGTGATGAGCGTCATGGCGATGATCACGTACAGCCACTTCTCGATCACCTCGCGGTCCACGCCGGTGGTCTTGATCAGGACGAAGGCCAGAATGGAACCGAGAATCAGCTCCCAGACGCCTTCCACCCAGAGGTGGACCACCCACCACCAGTAGAACTTGTCCTTGACCAGGTTGTCCGGGTTGTAGAAGGAGAACAGGAACATCACCGCCAGACCGGCCAGACCGATCAGCAGCACCAGGCTGACCGCGGTCTTGCGTCCGGACAGGATGGTGGCGCCGATATTGAACAGGAAGGCCAGGGCCACGACCACGATGCCCAGCTTGGTGATGGTCGGCTGTTCCAGGAACTCGCGCCCCATGGTCGGCAGGATGCTGTTGCCGGTCATGTCCGCGAGGCTGGAATAGGGCACGAACAGATAACCCAGGATGGTCAGCGCGCCCGCCACCAGGAAGATCCAGAACATGGCCAGGGCCAGCTTGGGACTGACCAGCTCACGCTCGGCCTCCTCCGGCACCAGGTAATAGGCCGCGCCCATGAAGCCGAACAACAGCCACACGATCAGCAGGTTGGTGTGGACCATGCGGGCCACGTTGAAGGGAATCGCGGGAAACAGGAAGTCTCCCATCACGTACTGCAGCCCCATGACCAGGCCGAACAGGATCTGTCCGACAAAGAGCCCGATGGCCGCAATGAAATAGGGCTTTGCCACCCTCTGTGATTGGTATTGCATGTCTCGATACTCCTGTATGGGTCAACCCTGGATGTTCGGGGGCCAGTTGTTGGTGTTGATCTCGGAGGCGTACTTCAGGAAGGCCGCGATCGCATCGAGTTCCTCGTCGGTGAAGTTGAACTGCGGCATGCTGCGACGCCCCGGAATACCGTTCTTGGGCCGCCCCTTGATGAAGGCCTTGATCGCGTCCGTGCTGCCGAAACGCTTGTACACATTGCCCAGCTCGGGCGCGAAATAGGCCCCCTCGCCCAGCAGCGTGTGGCAGCCGATGCAATCGTTCTTCTCCCACAGGGCCTTGCCCATGGCCACCTTCTCGGTGATCGCGGCGTGGTTGTCCCTGCTCGGGAGCGTTGAGTCGGTATCGAAGGTCAGGGCAAGAAACAACAGAATGAAGAACAGACTGCCTCCATAGAAGATGTTTCGTGCCATGGCCTTGGTGAAAGCCTGTGACATGTTTTCCCCTCCGGATATGAATACGGTGATGCCATTTGAGCCGAAGGATCGGGGTTTTCCCTTGATATTTATCAAGCACCCCGGCAATCCGCTCAGGAAACCGACCGGTCCGGCTGGGGCCGTGCCGGCCGTGATCGAGAATCATTCTCTTTTACCACTTTGTCCGGCGATCCGACTACAATGCCCTACCGGCTCGATACCAACGACAAGCATGAAAGAAGCCCTGCAGACCAACCCCCTGTTCGCCCAACTCACCCCCGAACAGCTGGTGCGCGTGGACCAGCATTCCTCCTGGGTGAGGCTGAAGGAAGGCGAATCGGTGTTCGAGCAGGGTGATCCGGTGTCGCGCTTCTATCTGGTGGTCAAGGGCCAGATCAAGCTGTACCGCCTTTCACCCGCGGGCAACGAGAAGGTCATCGAGGTCATCACCCCCGGCAGCACCTTCGCCGAGGCCCTGATGTTCCAGGACCGGCCGCACTATCCGGTGGGCGCCCAGGCCCTGACCCCGGCCGAGCTGATCAGCGTGGATGCGGCCGATTTCAAGCGCATGCTGCGTGAATCGGTGGACACCTGCTTCCTGCTGCTGGGCGACATGAGCCAGCGCCTGCGCGGCCTGCTGCGCGAGATCGACGAGCTCAGCCTGCACAGCGCCACCTGCCGGGTCGCCGCCTCGCTGCTGCAGCTGGCGCCCGCAGACCAGGACACCTACGAGCTGCCGGTGGCCAAGCAGATCCTGGCCTCGTGCCTGTCGATCACCCCCGAGACCTTCTCACGCATCCTCAAGAACCTGAGCCGCCAGCAGGTCGTCTCGGTCAAGGGCGGCCATGTCCAGATCCTCGACCGCGAGGTCCTGCAGCAGGCCGCCGATGTATGCGCCCTGCCCGAGGACTCGCTGCAGGCGACTTTCCACTATCCCTGTCCCCCGGACCGCCCCACTCAGTGACTGGTGCCCGCGGAACGGGTGATCTTGTTGTACACATTGTACTTGCCCGAGGGCTTGACCATGGGCAGGCGCTTGATCTCGCGGAAGCTGGCCGCGTCGTACACGATCACCGCGCCGTCCATGTCCCAGATGCTCAGCAGGGCATGACGGCCGTCCTTGTCGAACTCGACATGGGCGGCGGTCTTGCCCGGCACCGGGCGCAGGGTCTTGACGATCTCCAGGGTGCGCTTGTCGATGATATGCACCTCGTCGCGGTGCGGGCCGAAGAACACGTCCGCCCAGGCATAGGGGGTGTTCTCATGGCTGCGGATGAAGAAGCCCGGCCCGTCGGTCTTGATCCGCTTGATGGTCTTCCAGCTCTGCATGTCGATGATGCTGATCTCGCCCTTGCCCAGATTGGGGGCGGCCAGCACGGTATGCCCCCGGTACTTCCAGGTGATGCCCGAGCCCAGATGCGGCATGCCGTCGATGTCCAGGGTGGCGATCTGACGGCCCTGGTCCAGGTCGATCACCTGGCCCTTTCTGTCATCGCGCGCGGTACCGATCAGCAGGCGGTAGGACTGGTCGAAGAAGAAGTCGTCCAGATAATCGGCCAGACGCAGGCGGCGCACGCGGAAGGCGGCCCCGCGGTAGCCGATCTCCCAGACCTCGGGGAGGTCCTTGAGCGCGGCCACGAAGCTGCCGCGCGGCGCCGCGGTATAGACCGCGCTGACCCGGGACTCGCGCCCGTCCCCGCTCCGCACCGGGATGATCCTCAGCGGCCTCAGATCCACCGCATCCAGCACCACCAGGGTGTGCGGCAGATAGTTGGCGACCATCACGTAACGCCCGTCGTCCGACAGCGCCAGGTTGCGGGTGTTGATGCCGGCGCGGATCTCGGCCACGTACCGCAGGCTCCACATGTCGAACTTGCTGATCCAGCCGTCGCGCGAGGCGAAGTACACGAAACGCCCGTCCGGCGAATATTTGGGCCCGCCATGCAAGGCGCGATGCGTGGCCACCCGCTTGAGCGGGGTGAAGGTGTCGCCATCGAGGATGGTGGCGTGATGGTCGCCCAGTTCGACCACCACGAACATGTTCATGGGATCGGCGTGATGCACCGGGTGGTCCGGCAGGCCAGCGGGATCGACGAAGACCTTGTGCGTGGCCCGCATCTGCGCCAGGCCCCAGGCCGGCTTGCGCGCCGGCGGGGTATAGATCAGATCCACCAGGGACTGGATCTGCGCCGCGCTGAGCAGCTTGCCGAAGGACGGCATCTGGGTCGCCACCCGACCGTCGCGGATCACCCGGGCGGCCCTGTCGCGCTTCAGCCGCACCAGATTCTCCGGCAACAGGGCCGGCCCCATGCCGCCCAGGCGGTCGGCTCCGTGGCACTGGGCGCAGTGGGCGCGGAACAGGGCCATGGCCGCCTCTCCCGCGGCCGCCGGCGCCAGCCCCGCCCAGAGCAGGCCCAGGGCCGCCAGGCTGGTGTTCAGGATACGCTGGAGTCGGCGCATGCGGCTTGGTCTCTCCTGCGGGTGTAGGGGGTCAGCGCGACCCGTGGCGGGGCGTCCTCGACCCCGATCTCGCGGTCGCTGAGGTAGCAGCCGGGATCCTCGGCCCAGAAATCGCCGGTCAGCTGCCAGGCCCGCGTGCGGCTGTTGCCGCCGCAGATGGCCCGCCCGGCGCAGCGGGCGCAGCGGCCCTTGAGCGGGCGCGGCCGCTGCTTGAGCCCGGCCATCAGCGGGTCGCGGGTATCGGTCCAGATCTCCGAGAAGGGGCGCTGCTTGACGTTGCCCAGGGTGTATTCCCACCACATGGTATCGGGATGCACATTGCCCAGATTGTCGATATTGGCGATGTTCACCCCCGAGGCGTTTCCGCCCCAGCGCTCCAGCATGGCGCGCACCCGCGCCGCGCGCTCGGGGAAGTGGCGCTGCACCCAGTGCAGCAGATAGAGCCCGTCGGCGTCGTTGTTGCCGGTCACGAACTCCTTGGGCCGGCCCTGCTCGATCGACTGCCAGCAGCGCGCGAACAGCAGATCCATGGCCTCCCGGGTCATGCGGTGGTGGGCGTCCTCGCTCCGGTTCTTGTTGCCGCGCCCGGCATAGTTCAGGTGCGAGAGATAGAACTTGTCGATGCCCTCCGCGTCCATCAGGTCGAGCAGACCGGGCAGGTCGTCGGCGTTGTCGCGGGTGAGGGTGAAGCGCAGGCCGACCTTGATCCCGGCGTCCCGGCACAGGCGGATGCCGCGCAGGGCCTCGTCGAAGCCGCCCTCGCGGCGGCGGAACCAGTCATGGGTCTTGTCCAGGCCGTCCAGGCTGACCCCGACATAGTCGTAACCGACCTCGGCGATGCGCTCGATATTGTGTTCGTCGATCAGGGTGCCGTTGCTCGACAGCCCGACATAGAAGCCCATCTCGCGGGCCCGGCGCGAGATATCGAAGATATCCGGGCGCATCAGCGGCTCGCCGCCGGAGAGGATCAGCACCGAGACGCCGAAGGCCTTGAGATCATCCATCACCGCGTACACCTGCCCGGTGTCCAGCTCGCCGGGGAAGTCCTTGTCGGCGGCGGTGGCATAGCAGTGGCGGCAGGTGAGATTGCAGCGCCGGATCAGGTTCCAGATCACCACAGGCCCGCCGCCCCGGACATGCGCGGGCGTCGGGCGCCGGGGGGCGTCGTCCTTCAGGGCCTGCATATAGCGTGTCATGCGGAACATGGTGTTCTCCTCAGGCCGCCAGACGCAGGCCGGTTTTCTTGAGCACCGCGCTGCTGAACAGCACGTCGTGGGCATGGTAATGGCCGTCCAGCAGGGTGGCCAGCTGTTCGGTCTTGGCCAGCACCTCCAGGCAGTCGCGTCCGTGCACCATGGCGAACAGGTTGTAGCGCCAGACCCCGGGATGGCGGGGGCGCTGATAGCAGTGGCTGACGAAATCGATCCGCCCCAGACGCCGGCCCAGTTCGACCACCTCGCGATCGGGCACGTCCCACACCGTCATGCCGTTGCCGCGCAGGCCCAGGCGGTAGTGATTGGGCACCACGCCGATGCGCCGGATCACCCCGGCCGCCAGCATGCGGCCCATGCGCTCGCGCAGGCGGGCGCTGTCGATCTCCAGTTCGGCGGCCAGCGCGGCATAGGGCTCGGGCACCAGCGGCAGGCCCGCCTGGGTGGCCTGGACGATGGCGCGGTCCAGCGCGTCCGGCCGATACACGCCGCCATGGCTGACCGCGGGCGCGGGCACGGTCTCGATCCCGCCCTCGCCGTCCAGGCGCAGCCACAGGCCCAGGTAGAACGCGCGTTCCTTGGGGAAGTTGAAGACCCGCAGGCCGGTGGCCGACTCGATGCGCCGGAGCACCCCCGGGATCTCCTCCGGGGTGCCGGTGGCCAGCACGAACCACATGTTCAGACGGTGATCGCGGCGGTAGTTGTGCGCCACCTCGGGCAGGCCGTTGACGATGCCGGCGACTTCCTCGAAGCGCGCCTCGGGCACCGACATGGCGGCCAGGCTGAGCCCGCCGCCAAGGCGGTCGGCGTCGTACAGCGGGCCGAAGCGGCTGAGCCGGCCGTCCTCGAGCAGCGTCTCCAGGGTAGAGATCAGGGTGGCCTCCGTGGTTCCGAGCTTGGCCGCGACCTGGGAGTAGGGTCGTTCGGAGAGCGGGAAGCCACCCTGAAAACGGTTGATCAAGGCCAGTTCCAGCGGATCGGGTGCGTTCACGAGGCACCTCCGCCGGCCGGTCGCACCGTCCCGGGCGCCCGATCGGGCGCGCTCGCCGGTGCGTAGCGTGCGCCGCATTGCTTGAAGCAGCGGCGGCTGAACAGGGCCTGGTGCGCAATCTCCTGCAGCCCGCAGGCCTCGATCAATTCCTCGACCCGCGCCAGCACCTCCCCCCGGTCGCGTCCATGGATCATGGTGAACAGGTTGTAGGGCCAGGCCGGCGGGCGGCGCGGGCGGTGATAACAGAGTGTGACGAAGGGAAAGCGGCCCATGCACGGACCCAGGCGCGCCAGATCCTCGTCGGGCACATCCCAGACCACCATGGCGTTGGCGCGATAGCCCAGGGCGCGATGCCGGACCACCACCCCCAGGCGCTTGATCACGCCCTGCTCCAGCAGGCGTTTGATCCCGGCGATCACCTGCGCCTCGCTCATGCCGATCCGCTCGCCGATGGCGGCATAGGGGCGTGGCACCAGGGGCAGGCCGTCCTGGATGGCCGCGATCAGGTCCAGCTCGCGTTCGGTATCCGCGTCCGGCAGCAGGGAATGGATCACGCCCATGTCAGTTGGAACCCCAGGTCGATGAAATAGTCGTCCAGCATGGGCAGGTCCAGGACCTCCAGCCCGGTGGCCGCCTCGATGTCCGCCAAAGTCGCGGCCAGGGCCTCCTGGTCGGCGGCGGTCACCACGAACCACAGGTTGATGTGGTGCTCACGCTCGTAGTTGTGGTTGACGCCGGGGATGGCGCTGACCAGCGCCGCCACTTCCTCCAGACGCTCCGGCGGCACGGCCATCGCCGCCAGGGTACTGGCGCCGATGCGGCGCGGATGGAACACCGGACCGACCCGGGTGATGAGCCCGCGCGCCTGCAGGTCGCGCAACAGTGCGATCACGCCCGCCTCATCGCAGTCCAGTTGCGCGGCCATGCGCGCAAAGGGCCTGGGCTCCAGCGGCAGTCCGTGCTGAAACTCGTTCAGCACGCGGCGCTCGGTTTCGTTCAGCTGCACGCCCATGCTCAGAGCCCGATCCGGTGCGCCCGGGCGCTCATGAAGATGCCACTGGGCTTGTGTACGGTGATCATGCGTTTCATCTTGAGGGTGCCGGTGTCATAGACCTGGACCAGGCTGCGGTCACGCACCGAGATCCACACCTCCTCGCCACGCGGCTCGAATTCCATGTGCAGCACGCCCTTGCCGGGCTTGAGGGTCTCGATGACCTTCAGCGTCTCGGTGTCGATCACCTGTACCGCCTCGTTGTTGGGGAAGGCGAAGTTGACCCATACCTGGCGCGCATCCGGCCGCGCCATGACGAACACCGGCTGCCCATAGACCGGGATGCTGGCCACCTGCTTCCAGTCCTGGGTGTCGATCACCAGCACCTCGTGGTGCCCGACCGCCGGCACGAAGGCGCGGGTGCCGGCCACGGTCCAGCCCTCCAGATGGGGCATCTTGTACACCGGCAGCTTCTGGTCGCCCCGCCCATAGTGCTCCAGCACCCGGCGCACCCCCTGCTCGGGATGCCACAGGTCGAGCAGGGCCATGCCGTCCTCGCCGAACAGGCCGGCCAGGTAGTAATGGCCGTCCGGGGTGATCATGCCGTCGTAGGGATTCTTGCCGATATCCCTGAACTTCGTGATGCGGGGATGTTTGGGATCGTGCATGTCGGCGATCCAGATCTGGTTGGCGTCCCACAGGCTGAACACGAAGCGCTGTCCCGGGGCGTCCACCAGGCCGACCACCTTGGAGCGCCTGCCCGGGGCGTATTCCGCCGGGATGTCGGCCACCGGGTCCAGGGTCTCGGCGTCGAACACCCGCACCCCGCCCGGGGTGTAGTTGGAGACCGCGATCAGTCGCCCGTCCTGCGAGATGGCGCCGCCGATGCTGTTGCCCGACTGGATGATGCGGCGCACGATGCGCTGTTCCAGCAGGTCGATCTTGGTCAGGCCGCCGTCACGGCCGAACACATAGGCATAGCGCTCGTCACGCGAGTACACCACCGAGGCGTGCGACAGATCGCCCAGGCCCTCGACCCGCCCCAGCACGCTGTTGTGCGTGGTCTCGACGATGCGCACCGCCCCGTCGGCGCGCTCGATGATCACCGCCAGATCACCCGTGCCGCGCAGCGCCTGGGCCGCGTGCACCACCAGCGAGGACAGCATGCCGAGCACGAACAGGGCCACCAGGGCGACCGTGCGCCATTCGCCCAGGCGGTTGACCGGGCAGGCGGATGCCGGGGCCGCTGCGGGATTTGGATCTGTCATTGTCTATAGGCCCCCTTCCCGGCCAGCAGTTGATCGACCAGCCAGGCGATCTCGGATTCTTTCAGTATCGGGCCCCAGGGCGGCATGGCGGTGCCGGGCCGCCCCTCGCGGATGGTCGCGATCAGAAAGTCCCTCGGCTTGCCGCGCAACTGATCCGGCAGCAGTGAGGGGCCCAGGCCGCCCTTGAGGGTCATGCCGTGGCAGGAGCCACAGTCCTGCTGCAGGATGTCGATCAGCTCGGTCTGGCGCTGCCGGTCGGGCACCCCGGCCAGCAGCGCGGCCGAAGCCAGACTAAGCAGGATGCCGAGCGCCAGCCGCCGCATGGACCGCCCTCCCGTCTTCGTCCGCCGTCCCGAACCAGTCCAGCTCGCCGGCCAGGGCCACGGTGCGCCCGATCACGATCAGCAGGGGCGCCGCCAGACCGGCCCCGGCCACCGCCTCCGGCAGGCCGCGCAGATCGGCCTGCACCTGGCGCTGCTGCGGCAGGGTGCCGTTCTGCACCGCCATCGCCGGGGTGTGCGGGTCCATGCCCTGCTCCAGCAGACGCGCAACCACCGTGTCCAGTGTGGACAGCCCCATGTAGATCACCAGGGTCGCCTCGGGGTCGGCCAGGGCGCGCCAGTCCAACGCCAGGCTGTGATCCTCGCGCAGATGGCCGGTGACCAGACGCACGCCGCGCGCCATGCCCCGGTGGGTGAGCGGCACGCCGGCATAGGCCGTGCAGGCCGCCGCCGCGGTGATGCCGGGCACCACCTCGAAGGGGATGCCGTGGCGCCTCAGATACAGCGCCTCCTCGCTGCCGCGTCCAAACACGAAGGGGTCGCCGCCCTTGAGCCGGACCACCTGGCGCCCACCCCTGGCCAGACGCACCAGCAGCGCGTTGATCTCGTCCTGCGGCAGACTGTGATGGCCGGCGGCCTTGCCCACGTGGATGCGCGAGACGCCCTCGGGGATGCGCGCCAGGACACCCTCGGACACCAGACGGTCGTAAACCACCACATCGGCCTGCTCCAGCAGGCGGGCGGCCTTGAGCGTCAGCAGCTCGGGATCGCCCGGCCCCGCGCCAACCAGATACACCCTGCCCTGTTGAGACCGATGTTGCATCGTGTTGCCCTGTCGTTTTTCGGATTGAGGCCCATGCTAGCGTCCCGTGGGGACGCAACCTTGATAATTGTCAAATGCCCGAAACGGTGGTTTGACCCAGATCAACAGGCCATCCGGCATGCCCGATACCGCTGCCGAAAAACGGACCCGCCGCACAGGCAAAAATGGGTGGACGCCCATGAGGCATCCACCCATCCCGAAACACGCCCGGCGCGACCGCCAGGCCGCGCCAGGCCAGACCGCGATCAGTGACCGCCGGTCTCGTGCCGACGATGCACCGCGAAGATGCCGGTCGGCGTCTTGACCCCGGTGATGGTCTTCACCAGCTTCAGGGTCTCGTCGTCGTACACCCGCACCACGTTCTCCTTCCAGTCGGACACATAGACGAACTTGCCATCGTTGTCCGGCTCGGCGTGCAGGGTCTGGGTACCGTCGTTGATGTACTTCACCACCTTGAACGGCGGCTTGCGCTCGAACACCGTCATCTCGCTCGGCTTGGGCGGGAATACGGAGTCGGCCCAGACATACTTCATGTTGTGCGCCGCACGGATGAAGAGCCCGGGAGCCTCGGTCTTGACGGTACCGACGATCTTGTTGGTATCGGTACGCCAGATGGTGACCTTGCCCTCGCCGATATGCGGAGTGGCGGCATATTCGACGCCGTCCTCTTCCCACACGGCCCCCTCACCCGGGTGCGGCTTGGTTCCGGTCTTGATCTGCTTGATGATCTTCATGTTCTTGACATCGATGGCGGCCACCCAGTTGGAGGACTGCGATGCCAGGTAGAAGACCTTGTTGTCCGGACGCAGGAAGCCATCGTGGAGGATCTTGCCGACATTGGCCACCTTGGTGACCGGGAAGTCCGGCTTGCTCCAGTCGATGCGCCACACCTGCCCGCCCTCCTTGAGGGCCATCAGGAAGTACGGACCGACCTTCTTCGGATCCACGTCGTTGACCGAGCAGATACGCGAGTCCACATAGTCGCCGTCCGGATCCTTGACATGGTGGGTGTCGATGATCTTGAGCGGCTTGAGGGTGATGGCGTCCACGATCACGGCCTGGGTCGGGATGTACATGCCGGTGAGCAGGTACTTGCCGTTGTCCGAGACCGCGATGCCGCGCGCATCCAGGCCCAGGCGCACCTTGCGGGTGGCCTGCAGGGAATGCAGATCGTACTGGTAGAGCCAGCCGTCACGGCCCAGGTTGTAGGCATAGTGCCCGTCCGGGCTGAAGGTATAGCCGTGGGCCCGCGCGCCGGCCGGCAGGTGGGCCACCACACTCTGGCTCTTGGTGTCGATCACCGCCACCGAGAAGTTCTCACGTTCGGTGACCAGCAGCAGATCATCCACATCTCCAGCCCGCTGGGCGGTATGCGAGTGCGCGACCTTGCCACCCTCGAGGACCTGCCAGGTCTTCATCATGTCGTCCATGGACCATTTGAAGTCCTTGGGCGGCGGCACATTGTAGATGTGCTGGGCGATGGCCTTGATCTCCGATTCGGTCAGGGCCTTGCCGATCGGGTTGGCGTCCGAGCTCCACTTCGGCATGGAGGTGCCGCTGCGGCCGTGGTAGATGGTCTGATAGATGAACTCCTCGTTCATCGGATAGGTATAACGGCCCGCCTTCTTCGCTGCCTTGCCCTTGAGGCCGTTGCGCAGACGGTTCATGGTGATATTGGGTCCGGTGGCGCCGGTGAGCTTGGGGTTGTGGCAGCCGCCGCACTCCGAACTCACGAACTCGGTGACACTCCGGCCCTTGATGGTCTTGGCGGGCTTGATGTCCTTGTAGGGCGTAGCGGCCATCAGCGCCGAAGACGCCAGGGCCGCCGCGACCGACAGGCCGATCGACCCCGCCAGCCTGGCGCGCCGCTGAAACGGATGATTGGATAAGCGCATGGTTGATACTCCTGCTTGGTTTCTCGTAAGACTCGGCGGTTCCCCGGTCTGACCCCTCGGGCCGGCCGGATGACTCCCTACTCCCGGCAGGGAAAATCTCACCCCACCTCCCCGGATGCCTTGACAATTGTCAAATCAACGGGGCAGTTCCCGACTCAGACTGAATGCGCCACGTATATCGCCCACCTTGAACCCCGTGGCCTGGTCGAAGGGATACAGGCTGTCCAGTTGCATGGACACTCTTGTTTTCAGGTCACTGCCGTGACACTGCAGACAGACCTTCCCGGTGGGGATGGCCTTCATGTAGCGGAACAGGCGCTTGCCGTCCTGCATCACCACGTCCGAATATTCCATCTTGTCCAGCGGTTCGCCGGCGGCCTTGCGTTCCTCGAACATCCTGAGCACCTGCTGCTCCCACTTGTCGGGGGCATCCTGCAGATTGCGCACCTTCAGCGAGGTTCGCGCCACGTGCCAGCCAGACTGATCCCCCACCGCCTTGGCGATGTCGGGCGCCTTGAGATGACAGGTCTCGATGGCGCCGGCGGGCCCCTTGGCCTTGAGCGCCGCCTTGAGCTCCTTCTTGAGCGCGCCACCGAGTTGTTTCACCAGGGCGCGGGCCTTGAGCACATCCGGCGTGTCGCTGATCGGCTCACCCGCCGAGCCAGCCGGCAGATACAGTGCGCCCAGGGTGGCCGCCAGGGCCAGCAAAACGGTTTTTTTCATCATGACTCCGAATACTGCTTTGTGTTGATGAAAATGATCGGCAAGACAGGGGCCCGGCGGCCCGCCGGACCCGGCTCGCACTCACTGCGCTCCATGCTCCAGCAGGGTGGCGCTGGGGTCGATCTCGGACATATCGGGCAGCTCGTGCGCAATCCCCTTGTGACAATCGATACAGGTCTTGCCCTCGTCGAAGCCCTTCATGTGCTGCTTGATGGCGCGCCGGCCCTGCGAGGGATAATCCATGTAGTCGTACTTGTGGCAGTTACGACACTCGCGCGAATCGGTCTCCTTCATGGTCTTCCACACATGCTTGGCCAGTTCCAGGCGATGCTTTTCGAACTTCTCGCGGGTGTCGATGGTGCCCATCACCTTGTGGTAGAGCTCGTTACTGGCCCGGATCTTGCGGATGACCTTGTGGATCCATTCCTTGGGCACATGGCAATCCGGACAGGTCGCACGCACACCGGAGCGGTTGGAATAGTGCACCGTGGTCTTGTACTCCTGATAGACGTTGTCCTTCATCTCGTGACAGGAGATACAGAATTGCTCGTTGTTGGTCAGCTCCATTGACCAGTTGAAACCACCCCAAAGGATGATGCCCAGGACCACGCCCACCGACAGGCAGGCAAGGCCGTATTTCTTGATCTTAGATGTCGACATGATGACAGCCCCTGTGTGTGTAGCTAGCCCCCGGGCGCTCAGTGGCGCAGGATTTCCACCGGCTGGAACTCGTTCTCGACCAGCGGCTTGGCATTGGTCTGCGGCACATGGCACTGAACGCAGAAGTAGCGCCGTGCCGAGACATTGGCCAGCACCAGGCCATCGCGGCTCTCGAAGTGCGTCTGGCTGATCTTGGTCGCGTTCATGCGTTTGTAGTTCTTCCAGCTGTGGCAGCTCAGGCACTTGTTGTGCTTCTTGGTGATGCGGTAGCCATCGATCTTGTGCGGTATCAGCGGCGGCTGCTGCACATAGTCGCGGTCCAGTGGCAGGCCGTCCTTGTTGTAGTACTTGACCTCCGGCGCCATGGTGTCTTCGGTCAGATCCGAATCACCGCGCAGGGACTGCACATGATTGGCCAGGACCTGAGTGGTACAAACCAGTGCGCCACCGAGCAGCACCATTTTGAGCATTGCTTGCATTTTCATGGCAGAACCTCGCTTTTCTCTTCGTGCCCGATCACGGGCGAGTGGTTATTGAATCTCGTGGTGTAGTGAAAGACGTCCTCGGCGCAGACATCGATGCAGCGGCCGCAGTTGGTGCATTCGCCGGACAGGATCACCGGCCCCAGCCCCTTGTCCGCGCCCTTGAGGGCCGGGCGGATGACCTGCTGTTCGGGGCAGACCACGAAACAGTCCAGGCAGTCGTCGCAGGCCTCGCGCCGGTCGGCGGCCACGCGCAGCACCGCGCCCCGGCCGAGCAGGCCGTAGAAGGCGCCGACCGGGCACAGATGGCTGCACCAGCCACGCCGCGCTACCAGCAGGTCGAATACGAAGATCGCCGCCACCATGGCCCAGGCCAGTCCCATGCCGAACACCAGGCCACGGAACACCATGGAGACCGGGTTGATCCATTCCCAGACCAGCTGGCCGCTGACCAGCGCCATCAACAGCACCGCGCCGAGCACCCAGTAGCGGGTCTCGCGGGGGAAGCGCGCGCCACCGCGCAGCCCCAGGCGCCGGCGCAACCAGTCGGCGGCATCGGTCACCATGTTGATCGGACAGACCCAGGAGCAATAGACCCGTCCGCCCACCAGCAGGTAGAAGGCCAGCACGATGGCCACGCCGATGAAGGCCGTGGTGGTCGGCATATGGCCGGCGAACAGTTCCTGCAGCAGCACCAGGGGGTCGGTCAGGGGCAACACATCGAGGGTGCGGCTGGAGGCCAGGTTGCCCTTGACGATCCAGATATCGAACCAGGGGCCGAGCAGAAACAGGCCCAGCAGGCCGAGCTGGGTGGCACGGCGCAGGATCAGCCAGCGATGGGCGTGCAGCCAGCCCCTGGCCGCCGCGGATTCCTGTCCCGGAATGCGCTCACGCGGATCCATCACGGCCGGCTCCTGCGGTTGAGTGTATCGAGCGGATTGGCCGAATAAGGCACTTCACGGCCGTCTTCCTTGCGCAGCAGGCCCTCGCCCTGCAGGTCGTAGTCCAGACCCTTGGGCAGGTTGTACTGGTGCGGCTGGTCCGGGCTGACCAGGGCGTGACCGGCCTTCCGCTTTTCCTCCCAGCCCAGCCGGTAATGGTGGCCCAGCTCGCCACGCGCCAGATGGATGGGCAGCACCTTGATCGCGGCCTCTTCCAGGATGCAGGCCTCCTCACACTTGCCGCAGCCGGTACAGGCGTTGGAATGGACCTCCGGCAGGAAGCGCGCGTGCTTGCCGCTGCGCCGGTTGTGCTCATATTCCAGGGTGATGGCCTTGCCGCGTACCGGACAGACGTTGTAGCAGACCTCGCAGCGCAGGCCACGGAAGGCGATGCAGTTCTCCTGGTCGATGAGCACCGCCAGACCCATGCGCGCGTCATCGATCTTCTTGAGCGACTGATCCAGGGCGCCGCTGGGACAGGCGGCCACGCAGGGGATGTCCTCGCACATCTCGCAGGGCACCTCGCGCGCCACGAAATACGGCGTGCCCGGCGGCACCGGTTCGCCCGGTCTCGCCAGGCGCAGGGTGTCATATGGACAGTCGCGCACGCACAGTCCGCAGCGGATGCAGGCACCGAGGAAATCGTCCTCGGGCAGGGCGCCCGGGGGGCGGATGGCGGTCGCCGGCAGGGCCGCGCTCTGACGCGCGAACAGGCCCACGCCCGCCGCCATCAGGCCCACGCCGCCCGCGGTACGCAGGAGATCGGCGAGGAACTTGCGGCGTGCCGCGTTACCCGGATTGTCGCCCTTGCTGCTCATGCATCAGGTCTCCCGCCCCGGCCGGCGCCGGGGCCTTGTGTTCCGGCCTCAGGCCCTGACCACCTTGACCGCGCATTTCTTGTAGTCGGTCTCCTTCGACAGCGGGTCGGTGGCATCCAGGGTCACCTTGTTGACCAGGCGGCTGGCATCGAACCAGGGTACGAAGATCAGACCGCGCGGCGGCTTGTTGCGACCGCGGGTCTCGATGCGCGCGGTGATCTCGCCGCGCCGGCTGACCACCTTGGCCGGCATGCCACGCCGCAGCCCGCGCGCCTTGGCGTCTTCCGGGTTCATGAAGATGACCGCGTCGGGGAAGGCCCGGTACAGCTCGGGCACGCGCCGGGTCATGGAGCCGGAGTGCCAGTGCTCGAGGATGCGGCCGGTGCACAGCCACAGATCGTATTCCTGGTCCGGGCTCTCGGCCGGCGGCTCATAGGGTGCGGTGATGATGTTGGCCCGGCCATCCGGCTTGCCATAGAACTTGACCTCTTCACCGGCCTTGACATAGGGGTCGAAGCCCTCGCGGTAGCGCCACAGGGTCTCCTTGCCGTTGATCACCGGCCAGCGCAGGCCACGCGCCTTGTGGTACATCTCGAAGGGCGCCTGTTCGTGACCTTTCTTCACACCCTCGTGCTGGAAGCGGCGATACTCCTCGAACAGACCCTTCTGCACGTAGTAGCCGAAATGGGCGGACTCGTGGTTGTCATACACATTGCCCCGCTCGTCCTTGACCGTGCCCGGCTGGTAGGGGAACTGATTGACCTGGCCGTTCTCGAACAGCACCTCGTACAGCGTCTTGCCGCGATACTCGGGCGCCTTGGCCAGCAGCTCCTCGGGCCAGACCTCCTCGGTCTTGAAGCGCTTGGAGAACTCCATGATCTGCCACAGGTCGGATTTTGCCTCACCGGGCGCGCTGACCTGTTGACGCCAGAACTGGGTGCGCCGCTCGGCGTTGCCGTAGGCGCCTTCCTTCTCGGTCCACATGGCGGTGGGCAGGATCAGGTCGGCCGCCATGGCGGTGACCGTCGGATAGGGATCGGAGACCACGATGAAGTTGTCCGGGTTGCGGTAGCCCGGATAGGTCTCGTTGTTCATATTGGCGCCGGCCTGCATGTTGTTGTTGCACATCACCCAGTAGGCGTTGAGCTTGCCGTCCTTCAACATGCGGTTCTGCAGCACCGCGTGATAACCCACCTTGCCCGGGATGGTGCCCTCGGGCAGCTTCCAGATCTTCTCGGCGAAGTCGCGGTGCGCCTTCTTCTTGACCACATAGTCCGCCGGCAGGCGGTGGGCGAAGGTCCCGACCTCGCGCGCCGTGCCGCAGGCCGAGGGCTGGCCGGTCAGCGAGAACGGGCCATTGCCCGGCTCGGAGATCTTGCCGGTCAGCAGGTGCACGTTGTACATCAGGCCGTTCACCCACACGCCGCGGGTATGCTGGTTGAAGCCCATGGTCCAGAAGGAGGTGATCTTCTTGTCCGGATCGGCATACAGCTTGGCCAGGCGCTCGAGCTGGTCGGCCGGTACGCCGGACAGCTTGGAGGCGTATTCTAGGGTGTAGGGCTCGACCGACTTGGCGTATTCCTCGAAGCTGATCTTGGTCAGCTTGCCCTTGGCCCGGTTCTTGGCCTTCTTCTCGCGCGGATCCTCGGGCCGCAGGCCATAGCCGATATCGGTCGGCGTCTTGGTGAAATTGACGTGCTTGTCGATGAAGTCCTGGTTGTAGGCCTTGTTCTGGATGATGTAGTTGGCGATGTAGTTGAGGATCGCCAGGTCGGTCTGCGGGGTGAACACCATGCCGTTGTCGGCCAGCTCGAAGCAGCGGTGCTCATAGGTGGACAGCACATGCACCTCGCAGCCCGGCTTGGTCAGGCGGGTGTCGGTCAGACGCGACCACAGGATGGGGTGCATCTCGGCCATGTTGGAGCCCCACAGCACGAAGGCGTCGGCGTGCTCCAGGTCGTCATAACAACCCATGGGCTCGTCCGCGCCGAAGGCCCGGATGAAGCCACCCACCGCCGAGGCCATGCAGTGGCGGGCGTTGGGGTCGATGTTGTTGGAACGAAAGCCGGCCTTGTACAGCTTGGAGGCGGCATAGCCCTCCCACACGGTCCACTGGCCCGAGCCGAACATGCCCACCCGCGAGGTGATCTTGTCCGCCGGCCTGCCCCGGTTCTCCGCCAGGTCCTTTCGTATGGCCTTCTTGAACTGCCTGGCCATCACATCGAAGGCCTCGTCCCAGGAGACCGGCTCGAAATTGCCGGTCTTGTCGTATCTGCCATTCTTCTTGCGCAGCAGCGGCTGGGTCAGGCGGTCCTTGCCGTACATGATCTTGGCCAGGAAATAGCCCTTGATGCAGTTCAGGCCCTTGTTGACCGGCGCATCGGGGTCACCCTGGGTGGCCACCACTTCACCGTTGCGGACACCCACCAGGACACCACAACCCGTGCCGCAGAACCGGCAGGGCGCCTTGTCCCAGCGGATGTCCTTGTCCCATTTTTCCTGATCCTCGGCTGTCACGACCGAAGGGAGCGTGATGCCGGCCGCCGCCGCGGTGGCCGCGGCGGCCTGGGCCTTGATGAACTCTCGTCTGGACAGACTCATGACTGGATACCCTCAAGTAGTCTCTCGATGGAGAAAGGCCCGCCCCGACCTCCGGGGCGGACCTTACCGTTCCGGTTACTTGCTGTAACGCTTCTTGAACTCGGCGGCCGCCTTCTTGCGGCGCGCCTTTTCCTTGGGATCCATCTTGTTGAGATACCACTTGTGGTTCTTGCTGTTGAGCACTTCATCCAGCTTGGCCTGAAGGGCCGCGGCTGCCTTCTTCTTGGCCGCGTTGCCCGAGGCCTTGCCCTGAGCGATCAGATGCTCCAGCTCAGGCACCATCTTGGTATAGAAGTGCTGCGCGACTTCATACATCCCGTGCCAATGGGTGTAGTCCGGCCCCATCATGGCGGCGCCATGACGCGCGCGACGGCCTTCATGATGCCACAGCTCGAACCAGATCCAGTCCAGCTTGTTACTGAACTTGGCCGGCTTGAGCAACGGCTTGGCAGCCTTGTACAGGGCCAGCCCCGGCTTGCCGAACTTTTCGTTGTACAGCTTCACCAGCCCGTCATACTGGGCATAGAAGTTGTCCACCCAGTCCTCGTTGTGGCAGGCGGAGCACACATCCTTCATGTTGTCGCGGCGATCCTCCCAGTTCACATTGGCTCCGGGCAGCCCCATCTTGGCATCGGCCTTCTCGGGTCGAATGGAGACCGGAGGACGGTTGTTCCAGGAAATCCGCATCCCCACATCATGGGTCACGTCCTGTTCACGGGTCGCGCCCATGTGGCAGGTCGAGCAGGTCGGGCCGGTGAAGAAATCCTCGCCCGGAATCCACTTAGAGCTTTCCAGGTCCATCTTGCTGCGGTGCGTGGCGAACTGGATGCCGTGCTTGGACTCCTCGTATATCTCCTTCTGCGGATGGTCGGGACCGAGGTGGCACTTGCCGCAGGTCTCGGGCTGACGGGCCTGGGCCACCGAGAACTCGTGACGCGCATGGCAGGCGGTACAGGAGCCGTTGGAGCCATCGGGATTGAGACGCCCGATACCCGAGTTCGGCCAGGTGGCCGGATCCAGCTCACCATCCTCCAGGACCTTGATCGGGGCGCCGTGGCACTGCCAGCATCCATTGACCGCCGAGGCCGAATTGCCCTGCGGGAAGCCATCGGTGAGGAAATCGCTGTTACCTTCGATCACCTCCGCCAGCAGGTTGTCCAGGGAACCCAGGATCTTGCCCGCCGCCGCGTGGTGCGACTCGCTGTTCTGCCTGACCTCCTTCTCGTGGCAATTCGCGCAGTCCTTGGGTGAGACGATGATGGAGATCAGCTTTTTGACCTTCTTGTCATCATGCAGAAAGGCATCCGGGTCCCCCTTGTCCGCCTTGTGGCATTCGTAACAGCCCACCTTGGCGCGGAAGTGCTTGCTGTGGCCCCATTGCTGGATGATGCCGGGGTTGTTCTTCTTGTGACATTTGACGCACTCCCGGGTCTCCTTGGAGAAATCCTTGGGCGGCGCCTTGACCGATGCCACCGCCACGCCCTGGAGCATGAACAGCAGACCGACCGCTGCCATCAGGTACCCTTTTTTCATCGGTAACCCCCTCGAGTCTTGTGATTGTTGGAACTGGCCGGCGAGCCTGTCGGCGAGCGAGAGACCGCGCCGGCTGGAGGACGGAAATCAGGCCAACCGCACAAATACCTGAACAGCATTCAGCCTTCCATGGCGCGGATACTTGAGGGAGGGGAAACGGAAAACCTTGACCAATATCAAGAATTTATGCCGACTCAGGGATATCCCCGAGCACAAAATTCCCAGGCATGGGGGAATCCTTAACCTGAGATAGACTGTGGGAATGGCCGTTCACGGCCACGCGGGGTCAATAGCGCAGATTGCGCCCCGCGATCCGCCGCCGGGTCTTGCCCATCTGGTAACGCTTGGCGCGCTTGACCCGCTCCTGCGCCATCTCGATCAGGCGCTGCTGGCAGCCCTTCTCCTCGGCCTCGCTGGCCGGCATGCGCTGCACATAGCTGCCGTCGGGCTGCATCTCCCAGGCGTCCACGCCGACGTCGAGCGACTGTCGCGTCGGCGCCATGAGCCCGTGGACG
>JALVTT010000115.1 GCA_027024025.1 Sedimenticola sp. | reverse complement strand
CCCGAGCCCCGCCCCGGCCCCACCGGCACGCCGTTGTCCTTGGCCCACTGGATGAAGTCCGCCACGATCAGGAAGTAGCCGGGGAAGCCCATGCTGTTGATCACTTCCAGCTCGGTATGCAGGCGCTCGTCATAGGGCCGGCGTTTTTCGGCGAAGTCCGGGGCATCGCGGTCGAAGAGGCGATCGAGGCGCCACTCCAGGCCCTTCTCCGCCTCCTGGACCAGAAACTCCGCGATGCTCATGCCCTCGGGCACCGGATAATCGGGCAGGAAGTTCTTGCCCAGGGTCAGCTCCAGATTGCAGCGACGCGCGATCTCGACGCTGTTCTCCAGCGCCTCGGGGATGTCGCTGAACAGCTCGGCCATCTCCTCGGGGCTGCGCAGATACTGTTGCTCGCTGTAATTGCGCGGGCGGCGCGGGTCATCCAGGGTGCGGCCATCGTGGATGCACACCCGCACCTCGTGCGCCGGGAAGGCCTCCGGCTCCAGGAAACAGACCGCGTTGGTCGCCACCACGGGCACATCGAAATCCGCCGCCAGGGCCACGCTGGCGTGCAGGCAGTCCTCCTCCTCGGGGCGGCCGGTGCGCACCAGCTGCAGGTAATAGCGGTCGCCGAACAGCGCCAGCCAGTGGCGCAGGCGGTCCTCGGCCAGCGGGCGGTTGTCGGCCAGCAGGGCCCGGCCCACATCACCGTCGCGCGCGCCGGACAGGGCGATCAGACCCTCGCAGCTGGCCGGGGTCAGCCATTCGGGATCGATCATCGGCCGGCCCAGATGCTGGCCCTCCTGGTAACTGCGCGAGACCAGCTCGGTGAGATTGCGGTAACCCCGGTTGGACTGCACCAGCAGCACCAGCCGGAAGGGCTGATTGGCGTCCTCGGGGTTGCGCAGCAGCACATCGGAGCCACAGACCGGCTTGATGCCCGCCGCCATGGCGGCCTTGTAGAAGCGCACCAGGGCGAACATATTGGACTGGTCGGTGAGCGCCACCGCCGGCATGCCCTTGTCCGCCACCGCCTGCACCAGCGGCTTGATGCGCGCAGTCCCGTCCACCAGCGAGAACTCGGAATGGACATGGAGGTGGACGAAGGACGGATTCATGCGGGCGTCTTGACCGGTATCGGGCTCAGGCCGGAAAGCATACCCCCGGCGGCGGGACGGCGCCAATCGTGCCGCGCCGGCCGAGTTCAGAATGAAAGACCGGGACAGGCAGCCCGCCGCATCGAGCGACGCAAGTGCCTGAAAGCAGGCGGTCTAGCCCCCGGCGGCCCCGCTCTCCAGCAGGCGCCGGGTCATGTGCAGCCGTACTTCGGCATCCTCGGTCAGCATGTGGAACAGATGGTGCGGGCCGGTGGCCTTCTCCAGCAGCCGCTCCAGGTCGGGCCGGACCTCGGCGTAGAGATCCAGCAGGCGCCGGTCGAAGCGATGCAGGGCCTGCGTCAGCGGATCCTTGCGCTGGCGCGCCAGGATGCGCGCCACCCCGTCCTGATACACATCGCCCAGGCACATGTGCACCGCGTTGAACAGGGTGGCCCAGCCGTTGAACCAGAACATCAGGTCGATATCGAAGGACTCGCCCGGTGGCGGCCCCTGGGTGAGCACCTGCTGCAGCAGCTCCCGTTCCTTGACCGTCTCGCCCTCCTCCATCAGCTCGGCGCGGCCATAGCCGTCGATGGTGGAGCTGGTCATCAAGATGGGCGCCTGCGGATGACGCGCCAGCACGAAGCTGGCGTCCTTGAGGATCCTGCCGCGCTCGCCGGTCAGGGGGTGGGTCTTGAGGCGCGCCGAAGGCGCGGTGGACAGCACCCGCACCTGGTGCCCGCGCGCGCCCAGCTCGTTGACCAGGCGCGCGAACACGCCCTTGTGCAGCACGTCCATGGAGAAATTCAGGCCGGTCTGCTTGTGCAGCAGGGCAAGCTGCACCTGCTCGTGGTAGCGCGGCGCGCACTCGACGATATTGGCGATCTTGGCCACCGGGATGCGCTCTTTGAGGCGCCCCTTCTTGTCCACGATCACCTCCTGGTGGAACTCGTCGAAGCTGATCTGCAACAGCACCCGCGCGCGGGGCCAGTGCGCCGGACGTCCCTCGATCGCCGCGGCCATGCGCCCGATGACCGCCTCGGTGGTCTCGGGATCGTCGGCGAAATCGCCATTGAGCAGGATGGCGAAGGTGGTCACGTGGCGCATGGCGCGGATGCCGTCGTAGAAGGCATCCATGTGCCGGGTCAGGTCGCCGCCGGTGAACAGCACATTGTCGGTCAGGCGGTCGACGATGCCATAGATCTTGTCCGGCTGCGGGTCGGTCGGCTTGAGCGGGCGCCAGATGAACATGCAGTGGCGGCAGGTCTGCGGGCAGCCCATGGCCGGGATGATGCCGAGCTTGGCGAAGCGCGGCTCGCCGCCGGGCCGCGGGTCGGGCAGCGCGTCCACCAGGGCCAGGCGTTCCTGATCGGCCTCGCCCAGCATCTCGCCATAGCGGTCTCTTTCCTGGCGGGCCAGGCCGGCATAGGCCAGCTTGTAGGTCTGGACGAACAGGCCGAAGGACTTCCAGACCGCCAGCATCGCGGCCACCGCGGCCGTCCGGTCGCCCGCGTGGGCCGCCAGCAGCTGCTGGGCCTGCGCCTGCTGAACCGGGCCGCCGGGGGCGCTCCGCTGCCAGTGTTCGAAATAACCGTGCAGAAAGGCCTCGGCCGAATCGGCCTCGATCAGCAGGCGCATCAGAAACAGGCGTTGCGGGTTGCGGAAGGCCGCCAGCACGCCCTCGCGATAGGCCTCGGGCACATTGTGGCGCAGCCAGTGCCAGCCGTAGAGATAGGTCAGCGGAAAGGCCAGCAGCCCGGCGTCCGGCCGGCCGTCCAGCAGGCGCGCCATGCCGCCGCTGCTCAGGCGGTTGATCTCGGCCTTGAAGCGCTGGCGCAGGCTGGACAGATAGATCGGCAGCAGGGCCTGCTGGCCTTGGTCCTCGGCGATGGTCTCGGGGCGGGCTGACATGAGGCCTTACTCGTAGAACATGTCCTGGAACAGGCCCTCGGCCCAGGCCACGCTGGCGCGACCGCCGACCTCGTCCCATTGCTCGACCGCGTGGGTACGGTCGAAAGCAAAATCCTTCTTTACCTCGTCGTAACGGTAGAAGGTGATCAGACTGATGGCCCGCATGGGACGGATGTCGATGGCGGAGAAGCACATGGTCTGCGGACTGCGCCAGGCCACCTCGCGCCCCAGGGCATGCCCGGCGATCACCTCGGCCACATAACGGGCCTCGGAATTGGCGGTATGGCCGCCGCGGGAGAAGGGCTGGGAGCGGGAATCCCCGGTCACATACACCCGCTCGTCCCCGATCACGTGATAGCGGAAAGGGTCGGTGTTCGCGGTCTTTTCGGGACTGTGCGGGTTCATGATGCCCGCCTCCTCCAGCATGCGCGCGCCGCGGATGGGCGGATAGATCACCGCGTCGTCGAACCGGTAGTCGTCGAACTCGGTGGACACGGTCCTGCCCGCCACGTCCACCGAGGAGATCAGCGAACTGGGCAGATACTCGATATAGTCGCCGTACAGCTCGGAGAAGGCGCGCGCGAAGCCGTCCTTCATGATCTTGATCTCGTTGTTCATGTCCAGCAGCAGGATCTTCGCCGGCAGGCCGTTGTGCTTGAACCAGGCGGCCATGGTGCAGGCCCGCTCATAGGGCGCCGCGCTGCAGCGGTAGTCGCCGTCCGGCACCGTGAGCAGGAAGGTCCCGCCCCGGAACTGCTGGATCTTGCGCCGGATGGTGAGCAGTTCCGATGCATTCACGAAACCGCCCGGATAGCGCTGCGCGAGCAACTGCTGCTCGACCGGATCCTCGACGCCGATGCGCTCATAGTCATAGTCGATGCCCGGCGCCAGCACCAGGTAGTCGTAGCCGATCACGCCCGCGTCGGTGAACACCCGGCGCGCCTCGCGATCGAGGCCCAGCACCGTGGCCTGCAGAAACAGATAGCCGTGGTTGCGCGCGGCGTCGAAGAAGCTGTGGCAGAGAAAGTCCATGCTGATCTCGCCCACCAGCCAGGGATTGCTCAGGGGCAGCGAGGTGAACGAGGCCTGGCGATCCACCAGCACCACATCGAAATCCGGGTTCTGCAGCTTCAGGTATTTGGCCATGCTCAGGCCGGACCAGCCGGCCCCGACCACCACCACCCGGGCGCCCCTGGGCGCGGGCAGATCGGCCTTGCGCAGCAGGCGCGCGAAGGCCGGCGGGACGCCACCCTCACCCTTGCCGGAGGCCTCCGGCCTGACCGATTCGGCCGCCAGGGCCGGCGCGGAGGCCGCCAGCAGCCCGCTGGCCTGGAGAAAACGTCGACGGCTGAATCCGGCTTGATCGCTCACAGGGCACCTCTACTTGAAATCGGGATTGCGCCAGTTCGGTGTCGGCGCCAGATCGGTCTTGGGCACCTCGAGCTGTGACACATAGTTCAGCGCCAGCTCCAGCTCGTGCTCGTCGAGCTGGCTGACCACGGCCTGCATGGCCAGGTCGGCGCGCCGCTGCCCGCGCTTGATCGCGATCGCCTGGCGGCGGGTATAGGGATAGTGCTGACCCTGCAGACGCGGCACGGCCCCCTGCGCATTGCCCTCCCCCTCGGGCCCGTGACAGGCCGCGCAATGGGCGGTGTAGATCTGCCGGCCCTTGTCGTATTCGGGCGTCCCCTCGGACCAGGGCCCGCGGATGTAGGCCGGGTCCATGGGCAGGCGCGAGATATAGGCCACCACATCGACCAGGTTCTGATAACCGCCCAGGGTGCGTTCCTGCACGAAGGGACGCATCAGGGCGTTGGCGCGCTGGCCGGTGCGGATCTCCATCAACTGCCTGAGCAGCACCGTGGCGTGCTGGCCCGCGAGCTGCGGATAGGTGCCATCCTCGTTGCCCCAGGCCTCGGGCATGTGGCAGCGCGCGCACACATCGAACACCTTGCGGCCGTTGAGCGGATCGGGCTGGAATTCCAGCACGATCTTCATCTTCGCGGGCGCGTCCGCCCACGCGCCCGACAGCAGCAACAGCCCCGAAAGGAGCAGGAAAAAACGGCCTTTCATGAAACCACACCCGGCGGGTAGCGACTGACCCGCTCATTGTACCCACATCCAGCCGCCAAGATACTACACTTCGGCTGACAGACCCGGAGCGAAAAACCTGATGAAGACGCACACTGGCATCATCGGCATCGCCCTGCTCGCGCTGGCCGCGACCGGCGGCGATGCCTGGGGGGAAGACGGCATGCACACACTCGAGATCCGTTCTCCGGCCTTTGCGCCGGACGGGGAGATCCCCACCCGCTATACCTGCAAGGGCGAAGACATATCGCCGCCGCTGAGCTGGCGGGGCATACCGGCGGACGCACAGGCCCTGGTCCTGATCGTGGACGACCCGGACGCGCCCGACCCCGCGGCGCCGCGCATGACCTGGGTGCACTGGGTGCTGTACGACCTGCCGGCCGACAGCGAGGGCCTGCCGGAGGCCGTGCGGACGCTGCCAGCCGGCACGCGCGAGGGCCTGAACGACTGGCATCGCACCGGTTACGGCGGTCCCTGCCCGCCCATCGGCAGGCACCGCTATTTCTTCAAGCTGTACGCGCTCAGACAGCCGCTGGGCGACCTCGGCACCCCGACCAAGTCACAGGTGCTCGAGGCCATGCAGGGACGGGTCATCGGCGAGGGCCAGCTGATCGGAACCTATCAGAAGCCCTGAACCACGGGGCTATGCCTGCGGCTGGCCGTGACCCTCACGCTGCTCGCGCAGACTGCTGAAGAAACAGTTCAGATAGACCGAGGCGTTCAACAGCGCCCAGATCAACAGGAAGGTTCCGGCGTACATCTCGATGCGGAAGGTTTCCTCCGGCATCGCCGGCTGCAGCAGATTCATCAGACCGGCCGGGTCCACGAAGGTGAACAGCAGCCAGGTAATCACCCCGGACACGATACCGCTGGTCCAGGTCACCCCGAACACACATTTCATCAAGCCCATGATTCCTCCATCACTCCAATGCTGGCTCTTATGACCTTCCCTTCTTTACAGGGAGATTTTTTATTACCGCACGGCCATCATTATGGCTGCCCGCATACCGCGCAATGGGGGAAATCCCTATAAGGGAAGCCCTGATAAAAGCCATCCCTGGCTTTATCAGGGCACACCGCGCCGCAAACGCGGTTTGCGGCTTGTTCCAGAATCAATCGCTTACAGCGATCGAT
>JALVTT010000114.1 GCA_027024025.1 Sedimenticola sp. | reverse complement strand
CTTCTCCGGGCGTGGGGTGATCAGCCTGCTGGACGCCACCACCCTGTACCACTCGCCGCGCATCTACGCGACCTTCCTGCTGTGGCTGCTCTCCGAGCTGATGGAAGAGCTGCCCGAGCGCGGCGACGCGGACCGCCCCAAACTGGTGTTCTTCTTCGACGAGGCACACCTGCTGTTCTCCACCGCGCCCAAGGCCCTGCTGGAGAAGATCACCCAGGTGGTGCGCCTGATCCGCTCCAAGGGGGTGGGCGTGTTCTTCATCACCCAATACCCCAACGACGTGCCCGACGAGGTCATCGGCCAGCTCGGCAACCGCGTGCAGCACGCCCTGCGCGCCTTCACGCCGAAGGACAAGAAGGCCGTCAAGGTCGCCGCCGAGACCTTCCGCCCCAACCCGGCCTTCGACACCTACGAAGTGATCACCCAGCTCGGCGTCGGCGAGGCCCTGGTCTCGACCCTGGACGAGAAAGGCGTCCCCGGCGTGGTCGAGCGCACCCTGATGGCCCCGCCGCGCTCGCGCATCGGGCCGCTGGACGCGCAGGAACGCGCCGAGATCCGCGGCCGCTCACCGCTCAAGGGCACCTACGAGGAGGCGGTGGACCGCGAGTCGGCCTACGAACGGCTCAAGAAACGCCGCGAAGAGATGGAAAAGCAGCGCCAGGCCGCCGAACAGGCCGAGGAGGCGCGCAAACAGCGCGAGAAAGAGGAAAAGGCCGCGGCCCGCCGGTCCGGCGGTCGCCGCCGCCAGAGCATCGGCGAGGCCTTGGCCAAGTCCGTGGCCCGCTCCATCGGCTCGACCATCGGCCGGCGCATCGTGCGCGGCATCCTCGGCTCCATCCTGGGCGGGCGCTGAGCAGCCGACAAGCGCCCCGCTCGCAATACCCTGCCCGGCGTAAAGGCACCCGCCGCGCGGCAGTGTCTATGATGTGTGCATGGACAGCGCAAAAAACCACCTGGCCGAGGCCACCAGCCCCTACCTCCAGCAGCATGCGGACAACCCGGTCCACTGGTGGCCCTGGTGCGAGGAGGCGCTGAGCCAGGCGCGCCGCCTCGACCGCCCCATCCTGCTGTCCATCGGCTATTCGGCCTGCCACTGGTGTCATGTGATGGCGCACGAATCCTTCGAGGATCCGGACACCGCCGCGCTGATGAACGCGCTGTTCGTCAACATCAAGGTCGACCGCGAGGAGCGGCCGGATCTGGACAAGATCTACCAGACCGCGCACCAGCTGCTGGCGCAGCGCCCCGGCGGCTGGCCGCTGACGGTGTTCCTGATGCCCGATGACCTGACCCCCTTCTTCGCCGGGACCTATTTCCCGCCCCGCCCGCGTCATGGCCGGCCCGCCTTCCGCGAGGTGCTGCAATCGGTGGCCCAGGCCTACCACGAGCAGCGCGAGGCCATCGGCGAGCAGAACCGCTCCATGCAGCAGGCCCTGGCGCGCCTCAACCAGCCGCGGCAGGCCGGCATGCCGGACCGCGAGGCCATCGACCAGGCCCTGGCGCAGCTCGATCGCTTTTTCGATGCCGAACACGGCGGGATCGGCGGCGCGCCCAAGTTTCCGCATCCCGAGAGCCTGTCCTTCCTGCTCGAACAGGGCCTCCGGCGCCGGGAGGACGGGCCCCGGGAACAGGCCCTGTTCACTCTGCGCAAGATGGCCGAGGGTGGCATCTTCGACCAGCTCGGCGGCGGTTTCTGCCGCTATTCGGTGGATGAGCGCTGGATGATCCCGCACTTCGAGAAGATGCTCTATGACAACGGCCCGCTGCTGGCCCTGTACGCCGACGCCTGGGCGCTGGCCGGGCGGGCGCCGCTGTTCCGGCATGTCTGCACCCGCACCGCGGAGTGGGTGATGCGCGAGATGCAGTCCCCGCTGGGCGGCTACTACTCCAGCCTGGACGCCGACAGCGAGGGCGAGGAAGGCCGCTTCTATGTGTGGGACCGGGATGAAGTCGCCGCCCTGCTCGACGATACCGGATACGCCCTGTTCGCCGCCCGCTACGGCCTGGACGGGCCACCCAACTTCGAGGGCCGCTGGCACCTGCATGTGTGCCGGGACACTACCACCCTGGCCCGACGTCACGGCCTGGAGCCCCGCGAGGTGAGGCGCCGCCTGCGGCAGGCCCGCGACCTGCTGCTGGCCCGGCGCGAGCAGCGCGTCCGCCCGGGGCGGGACGAGAAGATCCTCACCAGCTGGAACGCGCTCATGATCCGCGGCATGGCCCGCGCCGGGCGCCTGCTGGGCGAGACGGCGTGGATCCGGTCGGCGGAGGCCGCGCTGGCCTATCTGCGCGCCCATCACTGGAAGGACGGGCGCCTGCTCGCCAGCAGCCGCGACGGCGTGGGCCGTCTGGACGCCTATCTGGACGACTACGCCTACCTGCTGGACGCGCTGCTGGAACTGCTGCAGGCGCGCTGGTCGGACGCGGACCTGGACCTGGCCCGCGAGCTGGCCACGGCCCTGATGGCGCACTTCGAGGACCGCGAACACGGCGGCTTCTACTTCACCGCCGACGACCACGAGACCCTGCCGGTGCGCCTGCGCCCCTTCAGCGACGACGCCATGCCGGCGGGCAACGCCATCGCCGCCTCCGCCCTGCTGCGGCTCGGGCATCTGCTGGGCGAGGGCGCCTGGCTGGAGGCCGCGGAACGGACCCTGCGCGCCGGCGCGGCGGAGATCCGGCAGGCGCCGTACGGCTGCACCGCGCTGCTCGGCGCCCTGCAGACCTGGCTGGAGCCGCCCGAGACCCTGATCCTGCGCGGCGAGCCCGAGGCGCTCGCCCCCTGGCTGGCGGTCCTCGAGCAGGATCCGCGCCCGGGCCGGCAGGTGTTCGCCATCCCGCCCGGCGCGGCGCTGCCCCCGGCCCTGGCGGCCAAGGCCGCGCGCGCCGGGGGGCCGGTGGCCTACCGCTGCACCGGCACCCGCTGCGATCCGCCCATCACCCGGCCCGATCTGTTGTAGTATTGGGACACCCCCGATTCCGCAGTACCCGGCCCATGAAAAGACTTCTGCTCGCCCTGGTCGCCGTCGCCAGCATCGCCGCCGGCATCTGGTTCGGCCTGCAATCCCCCGTTCAGCCGCACAAGAACCCCGCCACCGAAAACATCGGCGGCGATTTCACCCTGCAGTCGGACAAGGGGCCGGTCAGCCTGCACGACTTCAAGGGCAAGGTGGTGGCGCTGTACTTCGGCTACACCCGCTGCCCGGATGTCTGCCCCACCTCGCTGAGCAAGCTGGCGCAGGCGCTCAAGCGCCTCGACCCGGAGGAACGGGGCCAGGTACAGCCGATCTTCATCAGCATCGACCCCGAGCGCGACACCCCCAAGGTGGCCAGCGAGTACGCCCGCTTCTTCTTTCCCGACGGCATCGGCCTGAGCGGCCCGCTGGACGAGGTGAGCCGGGTGGCCAAGCGCTATCTGGTCTATTTCCAGAAGGTGAAGATGGAGGGCTCGGCCATGGGCTATTCCATGGACCACTCCTCCATCATCTATGTGATCGGGCGTGATGGAAAGATCAGCAGCCTGGTGCATCATGCCGACACCGCCGAGGCCCTGGCCAAATATCTGAAAGAGGCCCTGGCGCAGCCATCCTCCTGAAACCCCGCCGATCCGGCGTCAACTTCGGCCACCTCCGCCTCAGCCGGCCCCGCGTCCGGCCGGTACGTCCGCCTATATCCGACAATTTTACTTGGTAATTATCCCGCCAGGGTCTATACCTAATGCAGTGGCGGGCCTTTCCCAAACGGGATAGGCCGCGGCCGCCGCCACCCGGAACACCGGGCCCGGCCATATAAAACACCATGAGAGTGGAGGATATTCGCAATGCAACACACTTCCCCCCTGCTGACCGAAAGCATGGACCTGCCCGAGGGATACGAGGACTGGACTCAGCAATACGCCCTTGAAGTGGCCAAGGAAGAAGGGATCGAAATGACCGATGCCCACTGGGAAGTGGTGCACTTCCTGCGCAACCACTGTAAGGCGCGCGGCGCCTCCTGCAGCGCCCGGCATGTGCTCAAGGCCCTGACCGAGCGCTTCGCGGACCAGGGCGGCAAACGCTATCTGTACCGCCTGTTCCCGCACGGCCCCGTCTATCAGGCCTGCAAGATCGCCGGCCTGCCGCTGCCCCCCAACACCACCGACCTGTCCTTCGGCAGCGTCCACTGAAGACACGAGACCCCGGGGCCTGGCCACCGGGGTCTGCGTCTGCACGGGATTGGAGCGGGTGATGGGAATCGAACCCACGTAGTCAGCTTGGGAAGCTGAAGTTCTACCATTGAACTACACCCGCGGATCGTGAGCGATTATATCCCAGCGTACCGCTGAAAAAAGGCATTTTTCAACGGCCTGCTAGACGTACATGCGCTCGATCTCGGCCGCATAGTGTTCCTGCACGCGCGGACGCTTGATCTTGAGGGTGGGGGTCAGCATCCCGTTGTCCACCGTCCAGGGCTCCAGCATCAGACACACCCGGCGGATCTTGGCATACCCGGGAAAGTCCTTGAGCGCGGCCCGCACCCGCCGCAACACCTCGCGGTGCACCTGGTCATTGCCGAGCGCCTCGCGGTCCAGCGGGTCCAGGCCCAGATCCTGGGCGAAGCCCGGCCAGCGATCGGCATCGAGCACGATCAGGGCGCTGAGATAGGGCCGCCCCTCGCCGACCACCATCACCTGCTCGAACAGCGGGTCCATGGCGATCGCCATCTCCATGTCGCCCGGCGGGATCTTCTCGCCATTGGACAGCACCAGGATGTCCTTGATGCGCCCGGTGATGTAGAGATGGCCACTGGCGTCGATACGTGCCTGGTCGCCGGTATGCAGCCAGCCGTCCGGGTCGATCACCTGGGCCGTGGCCTTGTGATTGTTCCAGTAGCCCAGCATCACGCCAGGCCCCCGGACCAGCAGCTCCTCGTCTGGTCCGATGCGCAGCTCCACCTTGCGGATGGGCTTGCCCACGCTGGCCGGGATATTGTCCTCCAGGGGATTGACGCTGATGATGGGCGCGGTCTCGGTCAGGCCATAGCCCTGCACGATGGGCAGTCCCAGGGCGATGAACACCCGCGCCACGCCCTCGTTGAGCGGGGCGCCGCCACTGACCGCGCCGCGCAGGCGACCACCCATGGCCGCCAGCACCTTGCGCGCCACCAGGCGTTCGAGCATCGGCCACAGCAGCAGCGCCGGCGACCAGCCGCCCCGCCCCTGCTGACGCAGGAAACGCTTCCAGCCGCAGTCCACCGCCAGCCCGAACAGCCGGCGTGAAAGCGCGCCCTGTTTCTCCATGCGTTCGCTCAGGCGCGCATACACCCGCTCGAAGATCCTCGGCACCGCGATCAGCAGGGTGGGCCGGACCTGCTTCAGATCCTCGGCAAGCTGCGCCACCGAGCGCGCATAGCTGACCTTGGAGCCGGTCATGATGGGCAGGTAATAGCCGGCGGTGCGCTCCAGGGTGTGCGACAGCGGCAGGAAGGACAGAAAGCTGTCCTCCTCATAGACGTCCAGCATGGTCAGGCCGCCATGCGCCACCGAGAGCATGTTGTGATGGCTGAGCATCACGCCCTTGGGCCGGCCGGTAGTGCCCGAGGTATAGACGATGGAGGCCAGGGCGTGCGGATCCCGGTTCTCCCGCAGCTGCAGCTCCGGCGCCTCGCGCGGCAGCCAGTCCGAGACCAGGCGCACCCGCTCGTCCTGGCGCGCCAGCGCCCGCGCCTGCTCGCTGTCGTCCAGCAGCAGCACCCGCTTGAGCACCCCCTCGGCGGGGATCACCCCGGCCAGGCGGCGCCAGCGGCCGGCGTCCTGCACCAGCAGCAGCCGCACCCCGGCCTCCTCCAGGATGTAGGCGATATTGTCGGGACGGTCGTCGGTGTACAGCGGCACGGTCACCAGGCCCCGGCCGAGCGCGGCCTGGTCGAACATCACCCATTCCGGACAGTTGCGCAGCTGCAAGGCCACCCGGTCGCCCCGCGACAGAGGCTCGGCGGCCAGCGCCTGCTGCCAGCGCGCCACCTGGGCCGCGATCTGCCGCCAGGTATAGCTGCGCCAGGCCTTGGCGGCCTTGTCGAAATAGCCGTAGGCCTCGCCGTCCGGGCTGCGCCGCAGGCGCATGGCGAGCAGGCCATCCAGGGTCAAGGCCTGTTCCGGTGTGATCAGGTTCTCGTGCATGGTCTCCATCTCTCCGTCCGTCCAGGTCCCTCTCGAACGGCTTCGGGAAGCGCCGGGCTCCCCTTATCGTTATGTGGCAGTCTACGAGGCCAACCAAACCCCAACCCAAACCGCCGCGCCATTCTACCGGATTTTTCG
>JALVTT010000113.1 GCA_027024025.1 Sedimenticola sp. | reverse complement strand
TTGCGGTAGAAGCTGTGGAAGTGTTTGATATTCCAGCCGTCATAGCGCTCCTTGTAGAGCGCCTCCAGGCGCAGCACCTCATCCACCGGCGCCTTGCGGTGAGACACCTGACCGAGGCGCTTGTCGATCAGGCCATCCAGGCCCTCTTCCTCGTAACGGTCGATGTAGCGCCGGAAGGCCCTTGCGCAGACCCCCAGCAGGCTCGCCGCCTCTTCCTGGGTCAGGCGCTTTTCCGTCCAGGCGCCATAGGCTTCTTCAAATCGCATTTTCCGGATCTCCTGTAGCACTTCTGTCGGTCTCATGGCTCACCTCCTGGGTGGCCATGAAACCGGACAGATCACGTGCTACAAGTCCGGACAGTTTATTTGCTCCTAACAGAACAAACTGTTGCTGCTGAAATTTTTGCCAACTACCGGTATGATTCACGGCCAGTGAAAACCAACCACTGTCGGTACCCGGCCTAGAGCCGGCACGCAGCTATGGAGTTCGGCGTTTGAACACAGTAGCAAGAGGAAATAAAGGGCACGCGGCCCGCAAATGGATTTGGCTCCTCTCCGCGGCCGTACTTTACGGCTCGTTATTGGCCGAATCTGCCCATGCAGTCTCAATAGGTCGTGCCGAGGTCCATTCGCGCCTCATGCAGCCCCTGGATGCCGATATTGAGTTGAAAGGGACAGACAATCTGGCCATAGAAAATCTGCACGTTGATATTGGAGATGAAGAGGACTTTAGGCGTCTAGGCATCAGCTGGGACGAGCTACCAGTACAAATCAAACTGAAAACGCAACGGAAAAACGGCCACTGGATCATTCACGTCAGCTCTCCAACCCCAGTACAACAACCCTATCTACAGTTTCCGCTGAAGATTCGCAACGGCAAGCTAAAACTGGTCAAGACCATCACTTTCCTGCTCGACCCAGATGAACGGCAAGTGCGGACTGCAGCCTATCCACGCCCCGCCACGCACCGACCCGCAAGCAAATCCAAGGTCAAGGGCCCGCAACCAATCTTCGACGCAAACGGTAGGAAAGTAGCGCCCAACATCCGCACCTACCGAGTCAAGCCCGGCGAAACCCTGTGGCCTATCGCCTACTACTTGCGCTCGGAAGACGTCACCAGTCAGCAAATGATGATCGCCCTACAGCGCATGAATCCGAACGCCTTCAAGGACGGCAACATCAACAAGCTGATCACCGGAAGCGTGTTGCGCGTACCCACCACGGAACAGGTCCGCCGCATCAACCTCGGTGAGGCTTTGAGCGACTTCCATCGTCAGGAACAGGCTTGGAAGAAGGGTGAACCTCTGCCCCCCCCTCCACCGGTGGAGAACTCATCACACGCCACTTCTCAGACAGATCTTCAGATTTTGGAAGCGGAAGTCGAACGTACACTGGCCCCACAACAGACACAGGCTAAGCTCCAAGTGCTACCAGCCAAGGCTGGTGCAGAAGACGCGCGTAGACCGGAAAAAAACCGGGAACAGATCGTAACCGATATTCTCCGCACCCAGGAGCAAATCGGGAGCCACGAAATCGAGCAAAGCAACTTGCGCCTCCAGATCTCCGGCCTGCAGACCCAAGTTAGGCAAATGAAGGCCCTATTGAAGCTCAAGGACCGACAGATCGCCACCTTGCAGGCAATCATCGACGCCAGAAAAACTCTGGATGAGGGGGCTTCTCCAGAAAAAACGGCGGCCATAGAAGACACCAAATCCACCCGAAGCGATATTGGACTGGGGCCTCCTCACCCCTCTGACACGCCTGAACCGGATCATCAGAATACTGGGTGGCGAAAAATCAACCGGCCCAGTGGCAACCATGTCCAGAGAGAGACAGCCCCGAAAGTCCGCAAAACTCAGCTTCAACCAGACATAGAAAACAGACATCCGCCGCGAGTCCGGCAGACTCGGCAAGATTCCAAAGAAAGCGATTCTCTTTTCGCCTTAGACTGGTTATGGTTGCCTCTGGGTGGCGGCCTGGTATTGCTACTGGCCATAATTCTGCGCCGTCGTGGCAACGAAGACCCCCTTCCTGAAGACGATGTACCGCTTGCCATCCACCCTGAAGTGGCCAAGGCAGGTTCCAGGCCCTATTCAGAAAGTGAAGACAATACCGATGCCGGTGAGCATCTGGTAGAGTCTGGCGCCACAGAGATGCTGGACCAGGTTGTCCCGGAGCCGCCCCCCGAGTCCCGGGAGGAGGACGGCAAATCGTTTGCCGAGGAGCCTCTTACCCAGGAAATCTCTATTGATAGCCTGCCTGAGGAACCCACTTCTACTCCAGAACCAACACAAGGACTGGATGAACTGCCTGAACTCGATGAAATTCTGACTGCCAATGGCGCCAGCCTTGACATCGACAATGAAAGCGGCCAGGACAACATCGTTGGTTTCTGGAACCAGATCAACATCCCAGAAAATCATGCCGATGATGACCACTCCCTACTTCAGGAGGTGGAGACTGATACCGATGAGGATCAAAGCCTGGACATCGTGCTGGAAATGGCGCGCGCCTACGTCGAACTGGGCGACAAGGAGGAGGCCCTGAGCATCCTGGACCAGGCCCTCAGCAGCGCCGACACCCTGGAAAAGCGCGAACGCATCCAGGCCGTGATCGAGGAAATCAGCTGAACACCGCCGCCCCTCCGCCCCCCATGCACGACTTCGCTTGACCTGGCTCAAAGGCATGAATGCCCGGTGCTTTTGCGGTTTGCCCCGGCCCGCCCGCTTGCGTAAGCTAGGCGGGATCATCAGTTCCGGATTGCCTCATGGCTGAATACGCGCTCATCCTTGTCAGCACCGTCCTGGTCAACAACTTCGTACTGGTGAAGTTTCTTGGCCTGTGCCCCTTCATGGGCGTGTCCCGCAAGCTGGAAACGGCCATGGGCATGGGCCTGGCCACCACCTTCGTGCTGACCCTGTCGGCCGCCAGCAGCTACCTGGTCGACACCTACATCCTGCAGCCCCTGGGCCTGGGCTATCTGCGCACCATTGCCTTCATCCTGGTGATCGCGGTGGTGGTTCAGTTCACCGAGACCGTGATGCACAAGACCAGCCCGGTGCTGTACCAGGTACTCGGCATCTTCCTGCCCCTGATCACCACCAACTGCGCGGTACTCGGCGTGGCCCTGCTCAACACCCAAGAGCAGCACAACTTCGTCGAATCGGCGCTGTACGGCTTCGGCGCCGCGGTCGGCTTCTCGCTGGTGCTGGTGCTGTTCGCCGCGGTACGCGAGCGGGTCGCCGTGGCCGATGTGCCCGAGCCCTTCCAGGGCAACGCCATCGCCCTGATTACCGCCGGCCTGATGTCCATGGCCTTCATGGGCTTCGCCGGCCTGGTGGCGGGCTGATGCTGGCGGTCCTCAGCGCGGTTCTGACCCTGACCCTGCTGTCAGTGCTGTTCGGCCTGCTGCTGGGCTGGGCCGCGGTGCGCTTCCGGGTCGAGGGCGACCCCATCGTGGACCAGATCGACGCCCTGCTGCCGCAGACCCAGTGCGGTCAGTGCGGCTTTGCCGGATGTCGTCCCTACGCCGAGGCCATCGCCAGCGGCGAGGCCGAGATCAACCGTTGCCCGCCCGGCGGCGAGACCACCATGATCGCCCTGGCCGACCTGCTCGGACGCGACCCGGTCCCGCTGGAGGACCAGGAGGCCGCCGCCAAACCCAAGGCCGTGGCCCACATCATCGAGACCGAGTGCATCGGCTGCACCCTGTGTATCCAGGCCTGCCCGGTGGACGCCATCGTGGGCGCGGCCAAGCAAATGCACACCGTGATCGAGGACGAGTGCACCGGCTGCGAACTGTGCGTGCCGCCCTGCCCGGTGGAATGCATCGTCATGCAGCCGATCAAGGAGACACCCGAGACCTGGCGCTGGCCCTATCCCGAGCCCGGCATCTGGCAGAAGGAGGTCCGGCATGCCTGAGATCATCCGGCCGGTGGCGGATTTCCACGGCGGCCTGCACATCGACGACCACAAGGCCGAATCGGCGGCCTCGCCGGTCCGCGAGGCGGCCCTGCCGCGGCGTCTGCAGCTGCCGCTGCAACAGCACATCGGCCAGCCGGCCGAGCCCGTGGTCAAGGTGGGCGACAAGGTACTCAAGGGGCAGTTGCTGGCACGCGCCAGCGACTATGTCAGCGCCAATCTGCACGCGCCCTCCTCGGGCACCGTGGTCCAGATCGCCGAACTCCCCATCCCGCATCCCTCCGGCCTGCCGGCGGAATGCATCGTGATCGAGACCGACGGCGAGGACCGCTGGGGCGAGCTGCCCGAGCCCATCACCGATTATCTGCAGGCCGACCCGGCGGACCTGCGCGAACGCCTGCGCTGGGCCGGCATCGTGGGCCTGGGCGGCGCGGTCTTCCCCACCAGCGTCAAGACCAACACCGGCGGGCGGCCGATCCAGACCCTGGTGATCAACGCGGCCGAGTGCGAGCCCTACATCACCTGCGACGACCGCCTGATGCGCGAGCAGCCGAATGATGTGATCGACGGCGCCCTGATCCTCAGACACATCGTCGATGCCGGTCAGGTCCTGATCGGCATCGAGGACAACAAGCCCGAGGCCATCGAGGCGCTCGGCGCCGAGATCGAGGCGCGCGGACTCGAGGATGTCCGCCTGTGCGTGGTCCCGACCAAATACCCCAGCGGCGGGGAGAAGCAGCTCATCCGCCTGCTGACCGGGATCGAGGTCCCCTCGCACGGCCTGCCCCTGGAGGTCGGCATCCTGTGCCAGAACGTGGCCACCGCCGCCACGGTCGCGGACGCAGTGCTGCGCGGACGGCCGCTGATCTCGCGCATCGTCACCCTCACCGGCGGCGGCCTGGGCGCGCCGGGCAATCTGCGCGCGCGCATCGGCACCCCCATCGGCGAACTGGTCGAACAGGCGGGCGGCTACACCCCGGCCGCGCACAAGCTGGTCATGGGCGGCCCCATGATGGGCTTCGCCCTGCCCGACGACGGTCTGCCGGTCACCAAGGGCTGCAACTGCCTCATCGTCGCGGGCGAAGGCGAATTCCCGCCACCCCGACCGGCCAGCGCCTGCATCCGCTGTGGCGAATGCGTCAAGGTCTGCCCCGCGCAACTGCTGCCACAACAGCTCTACTGGTACGCCCGCGCGCGCGACTTCGACAAGACCCAGGACTACCACCTGTTCGACTGCATCGAGTGCGGTTGCTGCGCCTATGTCTGCCCGGCCCACATCCCCCTGGTGCACTACTACCGTTTTGCCAAGACCGAGATCTGGGCCAGCGAGCGCGAGCGCCGCAAGTCCGACCACGCGCGCCGCCGGCACGAGTTCCGCGAGGCCCGCCTGGCGCGGCTGGAGGCCGAGCGCAAGGCCCGCCTGCGCAAGAAGAAGGAGGCCCTGGAAAAGAAGCAGGCCGCCGGCGGTGACGGCAAGAAGGCCGAGATCGAGGCCGCCATGAAACGGGTCGCCGCCAAGAAGGCCGCCCGCGAACAAGTCCGACAGGAGAGCGAGTCCTGATGCAGTTTTCCATTGACAGCTCGCCGCACGTCCAGGGCGGCAACGATGTCCAGCGCGTCATGGGGCAGGTGCTGCTGGCCCTGCTGCCCGGCACCCTGGCCCTGTGGTGGTATTTCGGCTGGGGCGTGGTCATCAACATCGGCATTGCCGGGCTCACCGCGGTGCTCAGCGAATGGGTGGTGCTGCGCCTGCGCGGTCGCGACCCGCGTCCGGCGATAGCGGATCTGAGCGCCCTGGTCACCGCCTGGCTGCTGGCCCTGGCGCTGCCACCCCTGCTGCCCTGGTGGCAGACGGTGATCGGCTCGGCCTTTGCCATCGTCCTGGTCAAACAGCTGTTCGGCGGCCTGGGCTACAACCCCTTCAACCCGGCGATGGCCGCCTATGCCCTGCTGCTGATCTCGTTTCCGGCCGACATGACCCACTGGCTGCTGCCCTCGGTGCTGAGCCAGCACAGCGTCTCCTTCGGCGAGGCCTGGCAGACCATCTTCCAGGGCAAGCAGGCCCTGGGCCCGACCTGGGACATGATCAGCGGCGCCACTCCGCTGGGACATATGCGCACCGAGCTGTCGCAGAACCACATGATCAGCGAGATCCGCCGCAGCCCGGTCTGGGGCGACTTCGGCGGGCGCGGCTGGGAATGGGTCGGCAACTGGTTCCTGCTGGGCGGGCTGTTCCTGGTCTGGCGCGGGGTGATCAGCTGGCGCATCCCGGCCAGCATGCTGGGCGCGCTGCTGCTGGTGGCCGGCCTGTTCTGGGCCATCGACGCCCAGACCCACCCCTTCCCGGCCTTCCACCTGTTCAGCGGCGGCGCCATCCTGGGGGCCTTCTTCATCGCCACCGACCCGGTCACCGCCAGCACCACGCCGCGCGGGCAGCTGATCTACGGCGCCCTGATCGGGCTGCTGGTGTTCGTGATCCGCAGCTGGGGCGGTTATCCGGATGCGGTCGCCTTCTCGGTGCTGTTGATGAACATGGCCGCGCCCACCATCGATCACTACACCCAGCCCCGGGTATTCGGCGCGCGGGAGGACGAACATGGCTAAGTCCTCCGAACGCCCCTGGGTCTCGGCCCTGATCTCGGCCGCGGTGCTGGGCGTTTTTGCGGTACTCGGAGCCAGCCTGGTGGGCCTGACCTATGTCGGCACCGCCGACCGCATCGCGCAGAGCGAGCGCGAGGCCCTGTACCGCCAGCTCAACGCCGTGCTGCCGCGCGATGAATACGACAATGAACTGCTCAAGGACTATATTGACATCCAGGTCCCGCGCGCCCTGGGCGCCGCGCAGACCCGGGTGTACCGGGGACGCCGTCAGGGCGAGCGGGTGGCGCTGATCTTCTCGCCGGTGATCGCCCAGGGCTACAGCGGCGATATCAAGCTGGTGATCGGCATTCGCGAGGACGGCCGGCTGTCCGGCGTGCGGGTACTCTCGCACCAGGAGACGCCGGGCCTGGGCGACAAGATCGACGCCGAAAAAAGCCCCTGGATCCTGGGCTTCGCCGGCAAGTCGCTGGACCACCCGTCCGAGGACCAGTGGAAGGTGAAGCGTGACGGCGGGGCCTTCGACCAGTTCACCGGGGCCACCATCACCCCGCGCGGGGTGGTCGCCGCGGTCAAGAAGGCCCTGCAGTATTTCCGCAAGGCGCACGAACAACTGTTCGAGGCGCCTTCCCAGTACGAGGCACCCGACCATGGCTGAGATCGATTACCGACGCATCGTGAGCGACGGCCTGTGGCACAACAACCAGGCCCTGGTGGCCCTGCTCGGTCTGTGTCCGCTGATGGCGGTCACCAACACCCTGGTCAACGGCCTGGGTCTGGGTCTGGCCACCACCGCGGTCCTGCTGGGCTCCAATGTCATCGTGTCCGCCATCCGTCACTGGGTGCGCGCCGAGGTGCGCCTGCCGGTGTTCGTGATGATCATCGCCTCGCTGGTCACCGCGGTGGAGCTGGTCATGCACGCCTGGTTCCACGAGCTGTACCTGATCCTGGGCATCTTCATCCCGCTGATCGTGACCAACTGCACCATCATCGGCCGGGCCGAGGCCTTCGCCTCGCGCAACCCGGTGGCCGCCTCGGCCCTGGACGGCCTGTCCATGGGCCTGGGCTCGACCGCGGTCCTGGTGGTGCTGGGCGGGATGCGTGAATTCATCGGCCAGGGCACCCTGTTCTCCGGCGCCCACCTGCTGTTCGGCGAGGCCGCGCGCCACTGGGAGCTGTCCCTGGGCGACGGCTATCAGGGGCTGCTGCTGGCCATCCTGCCACCCGGGGCCTTCATCGGCCTGGGGTTCTTGATCGCGATCAAGAACATCCTGGACAAGCGCAGCGCCCAGGCTGCGCGGAAGGCGGAGACACTGGAGGCGGCCCTGACCAGTCCACAGTGATGGGGCATCTCCCGCGCTAGGCGGACCCGGCGCCAAAGCGTGACAGCACCTCGGCCAGGGTGGCCGGGTCGATCGGCTTGGTGAGGAACTCGTCCATGCCGGCTTCCAGACACTGCTCTCGGGCCTGCTCAGCCACATTGGCGGTCAGCGCCACGATGGGCATGTGCCGCCCGTCCGCCCGCGCGGCCTCGTATTCGCGGTAGGCCCGGGTGAAATCGATGCCGTCCATGCCGGGCATGCACAGATCGATCATGGCCAGATCGAAATCTCCTTCGCGGGCCGCTTGCAGTGCCGTTTCTCCATCCCGCATCAGCATGACATTATGTCCCCCACGGACCAGCAGAGTATGAATCAGCCTAGCATTGATCGCCTCATCTTCGGCCACCAATATGCGTGCTCCACGCGCCGCGGCAGCCCTCTTATCCGCTTGCCCATTGTGCGCATCAACCCGCGTCCTCGAACATCCTTCCAGTAAACTCTCCAGACTGTTCCACAATTCGCGCATGCAATAAGGTTTTCTTAACAAGGCCAGGTGCGCGTCGTTAGTGTGCAGCGCCCAGCGACCGTAGTGGAGAATGAGTACAGGCAAATCACGCCCCAGTTTTCGGCGCGCCTGCAGGACCATGCCGGGCAGATCCAGACGCGCTGGAGAATCGCTGAGAATAACCAAGTCAGCCACATCCATGCCCTTGCCGAGCGAGCGCAGCCCTTCCACCTGATCGAGCAGCACCACATGCATGCCGGCATATTCCAGGGTCTCCTGCATGGCCAGGGCCGCGGTGGCGTTGTGTTCCACGCACACCACGCGCCGCTCCTTCAGCACCTCGGGAGGCTGGGGCCTCAACTCGGCCCCGCGTCCGGACAGCGGCAGCCTGACCCAGAAGGTACTGCCCCGTCCCTCGCGGCTTTCGACCCCGATCGTCCCGCCCATCAGGCGGGTCAGATCGCGCGCGATTGTGGTGCCCAGGCCCGTGCCCCCGTAGCGCCGGGTGCTGGAGGAGTCCGCCTGCCAGAAGCTGTCGAAGATCTGCGTCACCTTGTCCTCGGGGATGCCGATCCCTGTGTCGCGGACCACCACATACAGGTGCCGGACCGGCAAATCGGGATGGAACTTTTCCACACGTGCCGAGAGCACGACCTCGCCCTCATGGGTGAACTTGACCGCGTTGCCGACCAAATTGAAGAAGATCTGGCGGAAGCGCAGTTCGTCGCCCTCCATCTCGACCGGCACCTCGGGATCGATCTGGCAGATCAGCTCCACCCGCTTGTCCAAGGATTGAGGCTCGATCACCCTCGCCACATCCAGCAAGGCGCGGCGGATATCAAACGGCACTTGCCGAAACTCCAGCTTATGGGCATCGATCTTGGACAGATCCAGGACATCTCCAATCAAGGTCTCCAGCATGGAGGCGGCTCGGCTGATCGCATCTACATACTCACGCTGTTCGTCATCCAGCTTGCTGTCCTGCAGCAGCCCGGCCATGCCAATGACCCCGGACAGCGGCGTGCGCAGCTCGTGGGTGATGGTGGCCAGAAAACGGCCGCGCGCCAGGTTGGCCGCCTCGGCCGCCCGCTTGGCCTCGTGCAGCTGCCGGATCAGGGCATACTGGTAGGCCGGCAGGATCAGCAGGAACAGCAGGCTGAAGCCGACCTCGAAACGGTGGTTCACCCAGCCGCCCAGGATGCCGGCCACGATGGTGTAGGCGATCATGCTCATGGCCGCGGCCAGCGCCAGGTTGCGGTCGCCAAAGCGCGTGCCTTGCGACAGATAGGACCAGACGTAGATCAGATAAAAGGGACTGGTCGGATTGCCCGAGAGATAGATGGAAAAACTGGTGCCGCTCACATCCGCGAGGATGCCCAGGTAGGTGCGCGCCGGGATCAGCCGCGGATACCTGACCACGTGCAGCAGGATCCCCACGAACCAGACCAGGTGGACCGCGAACAGGACCCGGAACTGATCCCAGTCAATATCATAGGCGCCCTGCAGCGCCGCGGTGCCGAGGATGGACATCATCAGCACCCAGCCGAGGATGCGCATCAGCGCCGACTGGAATTCCGGTGACCGGGCGACCTCCGGCCTGACGAGACGATCGAGCATCTTGCGGGTTCTCCATCCCACCCTGAAATATGCCGAGTCATCTGACAATTCGTCGCATGAATCGCGGCATAACGATTTCCGGAGCGCCTGCCAAGCGCCCGGAACTATCCCTCGCGAACGCAGATACAGCTTACCCCTGTTCCCTGGATGCTTATTTGTTCGAGTTTCTAGGGAACCCCGGTATTATATGGGATACATCCGCTCCCGCCACATACCCATGAACCGAGAGAAACGTCGGGAAATCTTCTCCCGCCTGCGCCACGACAATCCGCAACCGACCACAGAGCTGAACTACAGCACCCCCTTCGAGCTGCTGATCGCGGTGATCCTGTCCGCCCAGGCCACCGACAAGGGGGTCAACAAGGCCACCGCCAGGCTGTTTCCGGTGGCCAACACCCCGCAGGCCATTCTGGACCTGGGCGAGGAAGGGCTGAAGCGATACATCAAGACCATCGGCCTGTTCAACAGCAAGGCGAAGAACATCATCAAGACCTGCCGCATCCTGCTGGAGTCGCACGGCGGCGAGGTGCCCGACGACCGCAAGGCCCTGGAGGCCCTGCCCGGCGTCGGCCGCAAGACCGCCAATGTGGTGCTCAACACCGCCTTCGGCCACCCCACCATGGCGGTCGACACCCACATCTTCCGCGTGGCCAACCGGACCGGCATCGCCAGGGGCAAGACCGTGCTGGAGGTCGAAAAACGCCTGCTACGCCTGGTGCCGCGGGAGTTCCTGCAAAACGCCCATCACTGGCTGATTCTGCTGGGCCGATATACCTGCGTGGCACGCAAGCCGCGCTGCGGCGCCTGCCTGATCGAAGACCTGTGCGAATACCGGCACAAGACCACGGACCAGGCCCCGTGACCATGTTCGGACAGGACCGCGAACAACTGCGCCGCTTCTTCATCCAGGTCTGGCAACGGGACCGGGCCGGCGAGGCACTGGCCGGGGTGGAGCGGATCATCGCCCAGGTGATCCGCCAGCACCCCGAGTACCACGCCCTGCTGGACGACCCGGAGGCCACGGACAGGGATTTCGGGGTGGCCGATGGAGAGACCAACCCCTTTCTGCACATGGGCATGCACATCGCCCTGGCTGAACAACTGCAGAGCGACCGCCCCGCGGGCATCCGCGAGCTGCACCAGACCCTGGGCCGGCGCCTGGGGGACCCCCACGAGGCCGAGCACCAGATGATGGAGTGCCTGGGCCAGGCCCTGTGGGAGGCGCAGCGTGCCCAGCGCCCTCCGGACGAGCAGGCCTATCTCGAATGCGTCCGCCGTCTCGCGGGAAAACCGGGGCTGGTGAAATAATTGCATACCCCTCCCGGTCTCAATGCCGCGAGTGACGTGATCCCCGGATTGCGGAACTCAAGAGTTTCAGAGACATCGGACCGGAATCAGTCCGGCTGCGATGGCTCGAAGACCCTGGGCGGCAGGGACGACCCGCCGCCTTTCGTCCAACCACAGACTCATAAATCGAGTGAGATAAACGGAGTAGAGATATGACCCAGAAGTCGACCAAAAAACCCGTGGCCCAGGCCGTTGGCACCGCCATTGCCGGCACCATGCTGCTGGCCGGCGCCGCCACCGCGGCCGACAACCCGTTCGGCATGACCGAACTGAGCGGCGGCTACATGCAGGTGGCCATGGAAGGCAAGTGCGGCGGCAACATGGCCCAGAAGCCGGAGAAGATGGCTGATGGCAAGTGCGGCGGCAACATGGCCGAGAAGACGCAGAAGATGGCCGATGGCAAGTGCGGCGGCAACATGGCCGAGAAGACACAGAAGATGGCCGATGGCAAGTGCGGCGGCAACATGGCCGAGAAGACGCAGAAGATGGCCGACGGCAAGTGCGGCGGCAACATGGCCGAGAAGACGCAGAAGATGGCCGACGGCAAGTGCGGCGGCAAGATGGCGGACACCGCCACCAAGAAGATGAACGGTGGCAAGTGCGGCACGGGCAAGTGCGGCGGCAACAAGAAGCGTAAGTAATCCACCATCCCGCCCCCGCGCAGTCCCTGCCGGGGGCGGGCCTGCCCCAGATTCCATCCCGAGGACAGCAGCCGATGCGAGGACAATCCAGCTACAGGGTCACAGGCGCGGGCCTGGGTCTGAAACAGGAGATCCTGTCCGAGATCCTAGAACAGCAGCCGGCGCAGATCGGCTTTGTCGAGATCGCGCCGGAGAACTGGATCGGCGTCGGCGGCATCCGCAAGAAACAGCTGGCGCAGGTGCGCGAGCGCTATCCCCTGGTCTGCCACGGCCTGTCGCTGAGCATCGGCGGCCCCGCCCCGCTGGACGAGGCGTTTCTGTATCAGGTCAAACGCTTCCTGCGTGACAACCAGGTCCTCATCTATACCGAACACCTGTCGTACTGCTCCGACCACGGCCAGTTGTACGACCTGATGCCCATCCCCTTCACCGAGGAGGCCGTGCACTATGTCGCGCAGCGCATCCGGCGCGCACAGGACATCCTCGAATGCCGTATCGGCATGGAGAACGTCTCCACCTACGCCCTGCCCGAGGGCGAACTGAGCGAGATCGAGTTCCTCAACGCGGTCCTGGAAGAGGCCGACTGCGGCTATCATCTGGACATCAACAATATCTACGTCAACGCCACCAACCACGGTTTCGATCCGTACGACTATCTGGCGCGCATCCCGGCGCAGCGCATCATGTATGCCCATATCGCGGGCCACTATGTCGAGTCGCCCGAACTGCTGATCGACACCCACGGCGAGGATGTCATCGACCCCGTGTGGAAGATGCTGGAGACGGCCTACGCCCGCTACGGTGTCTTCCCCACCCTGCTGGAGCGCGATTTCAACATTCCACCGCTGCAGGATCTGCTGGGCGAGGTCGAGCGGATCCGCGAACTGCAGCAGGCCCACGGGAAACAGGCCCATGAGCACGTCGCCTGAACCGCAACAGCCGGCCTTCCAGCGCCAGCAGCTGGCCTTCACCGCGCACATCCGCGACCCGGAGACGGCCCCCCGCCCGCGGGACATCCCGGCCGAGCGCATGGCGGTCTATACCGAGCTGTTCTTCAATGGCATCGAGGACCAGCTCTCGACCTGTTTCCCGGTACTGCGCGAGATCACCCCGGACGATCACTGGCAGGCCCTGGTGCGCGACTTCTTCGCCCGGCACCGCTGCCGCAGCCCGCTGTTCACCGAAATCGGTCTGGAATTCCTCGAATACCTGCAGCAGGAGCGTGAGCCCCAGCCCGGGGACTGGCCTTTCCTGCTGGAGCTGGCGCACTATGAGTATGTGGAGCTGGCGGTGGCCATCAGCGACGCCGACGCGCAACTCGGCGACTACGACCCGAATGGCGATCTGCTCAACGGACATCCCCTGCTGGCCCCCACGGCCTGGAACCTCAGCTACTCGTACCCGGTGCACCGCATCGGCCCGGATTACCTGCCCGAGGCCCCGGACGCACAGCCCACCCATCTGGTGGTCTACCGCGACCGCGAGGACGCCGTGCACTTTCTGGAGATCAACCCGGTCACTCAACGGCTGCTGCAGTTGCTGAAAGAAAAGCCGGAGGCCAGCGGTCTGGACCTGTTGAAACAGATCGCCGAAGAACTGCGGCACCCCGAGCCGGACAGCGTGATCCGCGCCGGAGCCACACTGCTGGACGAGCTGCACGAACGCAACGTCATCCTCGGCACCCACCAGCCCTGACAGGAGTCCATCCGCCCATGCTACGCCTGCTGAACCGCCTGCAAGACCTGCTCGACGCCACCCGCACGCTCGACTTCCTGGCCCCCCTGGCCATCCGCGCCTACCTGGTGCCCATCTTCTGGATGGCCGGCACCAAGAAGCTCTCGGACATGGAAAGCACCATTGCCTGGTTCGGCAACCCGGACTGGGGCCTGGGCCTGCCCTTTCCCGAGCTGATGGCCTGGGCCGCGGCCCTGACCGAGGCCGGCGGCGCCATCCTGCTGGTGCTGGGCCTGGCCACGCGCTGGATCAGCGTGCCGCTGATGGTCACCATGGTGGTGGCCGCCGTCACGGTGCACTGGCCCAACGGCTGGCCGCTGTTCGCGGAAGGCCCCGAGGCCAGCCGCAAGCTGGAGATCGCCAACGAGATCCTGCAGCAACACGCCAGGAACTACGAATGGCTCAGCAGCTCCGGCGATTTCGTGATCCTGAACAACGGCATGGAACTGGCGGCCACCTACTTCATCATGCTGCTGGTCCTGTTCTTCGTCGGTGGCGGGCGTTATGTCAGCCTGGACCACTGGATCGCGCGCCGATTCCGCAGCCGCTGAGGATGCGGGAAAACCCCGATGCTCTGAGTTTGCCCACCTAATAGAATTACGGACAAATTAAACATAAAACAATCGATTCGGGACAGCGAGAGGTTGATGTGATGCGTACCCGGTTACAGAGATTGGCTGGGGGCGCCGGCATGTTTCTACTCATGCAGGCTGGCGCAGCAGTGGAACAATCTTATCTGGATGCCGTAATGGCGGACTACCAGGAGTTCGAGACCGGCAAATACCTACCCCCCAAGAACCTAGCCTGGGCTGGCTACGGCGCGGAGAATGACGGCGCCCTCAGCCTCGAGGACTTCTCCAACTTCGTCAAACACAAATTCCCCGGCACTTTTATCCTGTTTTCCCGTCTGCCAAGGCCTCAGAAGAAAGCAGTCTGGCAAGCATATTTGAAGACTGGGGATCTCGGCGGCATCCGCAGCAACATCTACGCCGCGCGGCGCGGCGGCAAGCTGTCGGGCGAACGCCACCGCCGTTCCACCCTGAGCAATCTGCCACTGGATTTCTGAGGCCATGATGATGAAACCGTTCACGTCCCTGTTGGCCGCCGGCCTGCTGCTGTCCGCCCTGCCGGCGCTGGCCGGGGTCGATCGCAGCCTGCCCCTGCCCAAGGGCGAGCCCGATGCCGACGAGGTGGCCCGCCAGGTCTATTTCGCCAACCATTTCTACGCCTTCGACAACTTCTCCATCCGCCGGCGCGGACGCAAGGCCACGGTGCTGATCAACCGCAGCGCCGACGGCAAGACGACCCGCACCGCGGTGGAGCGCCACCTGAACAACAACTACCACGGCGGCCCGATCAAGGCGCGCGACCTGGCCATCTTCCGCTCCGGCAAGCTCAACGGCACCGGCCTGCTGGTGACCGAGTACCGCGATCCGGAAAAAAGCCAGAGCTACATGATCTGGCTGCCGGCGTTGCGCAAGATCCGGCGCTTCGCCCAGCCCGAGCAGGACGAGTCCTGGGGCGGCAGTGTGTTTACCTTCGGCGATGTCACCCTGCGCAAGCCCGAGGACGAGACCCACGAACTGCTGGGCAAGAAGAAGATGCACACCTGCCTGGGCGTGATCAAGGAACTGGAGGATCAGCCCTACCGCTATGTGGATCAGCTGCCCAAGCGCGCCTGCCGGCACATCAACAAGACGGTGTACGGGCTCAAGAGCACGCCCAAGCGCGACAACTGGTGGTACGACTACCGGGTCAGCTATGTGGACGTGGACAACTTCGCCGACTACCGCACCCTGTATTTCAAGGATGGCAGGCTGATCAAGATCATCGACCGCGACTGGGGCCGGGTGGACGACGACCGCCTCAACGATCCGCGCGCCCTGTTCTGGAAATCCTGGTACGGAGTGGATCTGCGCAACGGCCAGGAGAGCTGGGCGGTGATCCCGCAGACGGTGATCCAGTACAACAGCCGCCGCCGCAACAGCTTCTGGACCGAAAAGACCCTGCGGCGGATCAAGCGCTGAACCGCCGCGGCGGGTCTCAGTGCAACGCAGGCCGGGCGCTCTTGCGCCGGCTCCTGGACGGCCGACCGGCCGGCCTGCTGTCGCCAGTGTTCGTCTCCGCCGCATCCCCACCGAGACGCGAGATCCGCAGCTTCTGCTGACACACCCAGGTGTTCTTTAACAGACGGAAGGTCTCGCGCGGCATGCCCGCGGGCAGATCGACCAGCGAGAAATCATCGAAGATCTCGATGTGCCCGATGTAACAGGCCTCCAGCTCGGCCTCGTTGGCAATGGCGCCGACGATATTGCCCGGCTTGACGCCGTGCCGGTAGCCGACCTCGATGCGGAAGCGTTCCATGGGCACATCCGGGTGGTCCTTGAGCGGACGGGCCGCCCGGTCCGGGGCCGCACGCGGCCGCGCGGGGCCTTCGGCCGGGCGCTCGCGTCCGCTCTGCCGGCCGGCCTTCTCCCGGGACTTCTTCTTCGGCGGCTCGATCAGCAGCGGGGCCTCGCCCTGCAGCAGGGCCGCCAGCGCCGCGGCAATGCGCAACGGATCGGCGTCCTGCTCGTCCTCGATCTCGCGCACGATACGGTAGAACAGGTCGAGATCCCCGGCCCCCTCCAGGCGGTCGATGACGCGCTGCTTGAAGCGCGCCACGCGGCGCTCGTTGATGGTGTCCAGCGAGGGCATCTGCATGTTCTCGATGGGTTGGCCGGTGGCCCGCTCGATGGCCTTGAGCATGCGCCGCTCGCGCGGGGCCACGAACAGGATCGCCTCCCCGGCGCGCCCGGCGCGCCCGGTCCGGCCGATGCGGTGCACATAGGACTCGGTGTCATGGGGGATGTCGTAATTGATCACATGACTGATGCGCGCCACGTCCAGGCCGCGCGCCGCCACATCGGTGGCCACCAGCAGATCGATGCGGCCGCTCCTGAGCCGCTCGACGGTCTTTTCTCGCTGGGCCTGGGCGATGTCACCGTTCAGGGCCTCGGCCGAAAAGCCGCGCGCCGCCAGCCGCTCGGCCAGTTCCACCGTGGCGGTCCTGGTGCGCACGAAGATGATCCCGGCGTCCAGGGCCTCGGTCTCCAGCACCCGGGTCAGGGCGTCCAGCTTGTGCATGCCGCTGACCATCCAGCAGCGCTGGCGGATGGTCGCCGCCGTGGTGGTGGCCGAGGCGATCCGGACCACCCGGGGCTGACGCAGATACTGCTCCGCCACTGCCCGGATCTCGCGCGGCATGGTCGCCGAGAACAGCGCGATCTGGCGCTCCCCGGGCAGGTGCGAGAGCACCCATTTCACATCATCGATGAAGCCCATGCGCAACATCTCGTCGGCCTCGTCCAGCACCAGGGCGCGCAGCCCATCGGTCTTGAGCGAGCCCCGACGCATGTGATCCATGACCCGCCCCGGCGTGCCGACGATCACCTGCACGCCACGCCGCAGATGGCGCAGCTGCACCTCGTAGCTCTGACCACCGTAGATGGGCAGGACATGGAAATCCGGCAGATGCCGCGCATAGGCCTGCATGGCCTCGGCCACCTGGATGGCCAGCTCGCGGGTCGGCGCCAGCACCAGCAGCTGCGGTCGGCGCTGCGCCAGGTCGATGCGCGCCAGCAGGGGCAGGGCGAAGGCCGCCGTCTTGCCGGTGCCGGTCTGGGCCTGACCCAGCAGGTCGTGGCCGGCCAGCAGTAGCGGAATGCAGCGCGCCTGGATGGGGGAAGGGGTCTCGTAGCCGGCGTCACCGATGGCGCGCAGCAGGGGTTGGGGGAGTTCCAGCTCGGAAAACCCCGGGGTCGTTTCAGTTGTCATGACTCACAGCCTCGAAAATGCTGTGGGTCGGAATTGACGGGCCGGGCAAACAGCCCGGGGAACACAGCAGGGCCGCGTACTATACGCGCTTCGGCCAGGAATTGCGCGTGCTTTCGTCCCACCTCACTCGTCCACGGGACGCATCGGCCTCCCCCAGGAATGACATGCCCCCGCCTCCGCCCGAATCACGGATGCTCGAAAAAGACATAGGGCGTGGAATAGTCGCTGAACTCGAAATACACCTTCTTCTCGCCCGGGTCCTGCTGCATGTTCAGGTTCTCATCGAAGACGCCGTAACCGAATCGGTACGGCCTGGGGGTATTCCCCTGGGTGGAGATCGCGGTGGTCAACTTGTCGATCTTGATGAAGCGCCGCACCAGCCGGTTGCCGGCATAGATCTCCAGCACGCCGTTGGTGCCGGTCCAGTTCTGGATCGCGCGGCCAATCTTGTTCTGTGTCTCCTGGGTGCAGGCGGACAACAGCACCGCGGCGGCCAATATCGACAAACGTAACACAGTCATGACGCCCTCCTCGGGGTTATCGGTCGATCCGGCAATGATAGACTGCCGGCAGTTCAACGGGTTCCCATGATGCCAGACGCCAAAGACCTCTTCAGCTACCGACGCCACTGGGCCCACAAATTCGGCCCCGCGCCCTTTCTGCCCATGTCACGCGAGGAGATGGACATCCTGGGCTGGGACGCCTGTGACATCATCATCGTCACCGGCGACGCCTATGTCGATCACCCCAGCTTTGGCATGGCGGTGATCGGTCGGGTGCTGGAGGCCCAGGGCTTCCGCGTGGGCATCATCGCCCAACCCGACTGGCGGGACAGGCGCGACTTCATGCGCCTGGGTCCGCCCCGGCTGTTCTTCGGCGTGACCGCGGGCAATATGGACTCCATGGTCAACCGCTATACCGCCGAGCGCCGCATCCGTTCGGACGACGCCTACACCCCGGGCAATATCGGCGGCCGGCGGCCCGACCGCGCCACCATCGTCTACAGCCAGCGCTGCCGCGAGGCCTACCGGGAGGTGCCGGTGGTGATCGGCGGCATCGAGGCCAGCCTGCGCCGCATCGCGCATTTCGACTACTGGCAGGAGAAGGTCCGCCGCTCGGTGCTGCTGGACGCCAAGGCCGACCTGCTGCTGTACGGCAACGCCGAGCGCGCCATCGTGGAACTGGCGCACCGCCTGGCCGCGGGTGAACCCATCCACCAGATCCGGGATCTGCGGGGCAGCGCCTTCGCCATCCGTCAGGTACCTCAGGGCTGGACCGAGATCGACTCCTCGCAGATCGACGAGCCGGGGCCGGTGGAGCCGCATCCCGACCCCTATGCCGAAACCCCGCAAACGGGGCGGGAGCAGGAGGCCCCCGCCCCCGGGGAAGGCCAAAAGGGGGAAGTCCGGGTGGTGCGCTTCACCCGCCGCCCCCGCGGCCTGGACCGCGCGCGCTGCGTGGTGCGCATCCCGTCCTATGAACAGGTGCGGGACGACCCGGTGCTGTACGCCCACGCCTCGCGCATCCTGCATCTGGAGTCCAATCCCGGCAATGCGCGCGCCCTGGTGCAGCGGCATGGCAGGCGCGAGGTCTGGATCAATCCGCCGCCGGTGCCGCTGCGCACCCCCGAGCTGGACCGGGTGTTCGAACTGCCCTACCAGCGCGTGCCCCATCCGGCCTACGGCGATGCGCGCATCCCGGCCTACGAGATGATCCGCTTCTCGATCAACATCATGCGCGGCTGCTTCGGCGGCTGTTCCTTCTGCTCCATCACCGAGCACGAGGGCCGGATCATCCAGAACCGTTCCGAACAGTCCATCCTGCGCGAGGTCGAGCAGATCCGCGATCTCACCCCCGGCTTCACCGGCGTGATCTCCGACCTCGGCGGCCCGACCGCCAATATGTGGCGCCTGCACTGCCGCGACCCCAGGATCGAGTCCAGCTGCCGTCGCCTGAGCTGCGTCTATCCGGGCATCTGCAAGAACCTCGAGACCGACCAGATGCCGCTGGTGCGCCTGTACCGCAAGGCGCGCGCCCTGCCCGGAATCAAGAAGGTGCTGATCGCCTCGGGGCTGCGCTACGACCTGGCGGTGGAGACGCCGGAATACGTGCGCGAACTGGTCACCCACCACGTCGGCGGCTATCTCAAGATCGCGCCCGAGCACACCCGGCCCGGCCCGCTGTCGAAGATGATGAAACCCGGCATCGGCACCTACGACCGCTTCAAGGCGATGTTCGACAAGTACTCGCGCCAGGCGGGCAAGGAGCAGTACCTGATCCCCTATTTCATCGCCGCCCACCCGGGCACGCGCGACGAGGACATGCTGGAGCTGGCGCTGTGGCTCAAGCGCAACGGCTTCCGCGCCGACCAGGTGCAGGCCTTCCTGCCCTCGCCCATGGCCCTGGCCACGGCGATGTGGCATTCCGGACGCAATCCGCTGAAGAAGGTGACGCGCCACTCAGAGACCGTGTTCTCCCCGCGCGGTCGGCGCCAGCGCCGCCTGCACAAGGCCTTTCTGCGCTATCACGACCCGGAGAACTGGCCCCTGCTGCGCGAGGCCCTGCAGCGCATGGGACGCGCCGACCTGATCGGCAACGGCAAGCGCCACCTGGTCCCGCGCTGGCAGCCGGCCGGCACCGGCGGCAAGACGCAGCCCCAGGCGCGCAGGCCCGCCTTCCGCACCCGTCACACCCGCGCCGACCGCGGCACCGGCCCGCGCCCCGGCGGCCGGGGACGCAAGGGCCGGCGGCGCTGAGTCATGGGGTTGCCCCATCGCGTCCCGTCTCCGCCGGCATTTCGAGACGCCTGATGCCAGGCGCCGCCGAATGAACAGGGCCGGGAATGAAAACCACCCGCCGCCGGGTCTCACCATCCGGACCCGTAGCACAACCCTCATGAGAATCCGGAGGCCATGCCGATGCAGCTGATGTCCAAGGAACTGGGGCAGTTTCTCCTGACCAGCCTGGAAGTGATGGCCACCCTGTTCGTGTTCGCGGTCGGGGTGCTGGTGCTGTGGGCCGCGGTGGCCTATCTCATCGACATCACCCAGACCCAGCACGCGATCCGCCGCAACTACCCGGTGATCGGCCGCTTCCGCTATGTCTTCGAACACCTGGGCGAATTCTTCCGCCAGTATTTCTTCGCCATGGACCGGGAGGAGCTGCCGTTCAACCGCGCCCAGCGATCCTGGGTGTACCGCGCGGCCAAGGACATCGGCAACACCGTGGCCTTCGGCTCCACCCGCGATCTGCAGCGCCCCGGCAGCGTGCTGTTCGTGAACTGCCCCTTTCCCACCCTGGGGCAGGACGCGGTGCCGCCGGGCCCGCTCACCATCGGCCCGGGCTGCAAATACCCCTACACCACCGCCTCGATCTTCAATATCTCGGGCATGAGCTACGGCGCCCTGTCCCGGCCCGCGGTGCAGGCCCTGTCGCGCGGCGCCAGGAAGGCCGGCTGCTGGATGAACACCGGCGAGGGCGGACTCTCGCCCTATCATCTGGAAGGCGGCTGCGACCTGGTGTTCCAGATCGGCACCGCCAAGAACGGGGTGCGCGACCTGGAGGGGCGGCTCAGCACCGACCGGCTGCGCGAGATCGCGGCCATCCCCCAGGTGCGCATGTTCGAGATCAAGCTCAGCCAGGGCGCCAAGCCGGGCAAGGGCGGCATGCTGCCCGGCGCCAAGGTGACCCCGGAGATCGCGGCCATCCGCGGGGTGCGCCCGGGCGAGGACGCCTTCAGCCCCAACCGCCATCCCGAAATCAACAGCCATGCCGATCTGCTGGACATGATCGACCAGGTGCGCGGCCTGACCGGCAAGCCGGTCGGGATCAAGACCGTGATCGGCGCCCCGGGACACATCGACGGCCTGTTGCGCGCCATCCTCGAACGCGGCCCCGAGAGCGCGCCGGATTTCATCACCGTGGACGGTGCCGAGGGCGGCACCGGCGCCGCCCCCATGCCACTGATCGACGCGGTCGGCCTGCCCCTGCGCGAGGCCCTGCCCATGCTGGTGAACAAGCTGCATGAATACGGCCTGCGCGAGCGCATCCGCGTGATCTGCTCGGGCAAGCTGGTGAACCCCTCGGACGTGGCCTGGGCGCTGTGCATCGGCGCGGACTTCATCACCAGCGCGCGTGGCTTCATGTTCGCCCTGGGCTGCATCCAGGCCCTGCAGTGCAACCGCAACACCTGTCCCACCGGCATCACCACCCACAACGAAAAACTGCAGCGCGGCCTGGACCCGGCGCACAAGGCCGGGCGGGTGGCCCACTACGCGCTCAACATGGTCAGGGAGGTGGGCATGATCGCGCACGCCTGCGGGGTGCGCTCGCCGCGCGATCTGGGCCGCCAGCACGCGCGCGTGGTGCAGCACAACGGCCTGAGCGTGACCCTGGACGAGCTGTACCCCATGCCGCGCGCCGAGGACTGACTCACTTGCCCGGGCGGATCAGGCCGCCCAGGCCCAGTTCGTCCAGGCTGGACTCCATCAGGCGGCGCACCTGGGCCGCGTCCTCCATGCGCATGGCCACGGTCAGCAGCTGACGCGCGTGCATGCGGCTGATGCTGCGCACCACCCACTTCACCCGCAACAGACTGCCCACGCTCATGCTGAGGCTGTCGATGCCCAGGCCGACCAGCAGGGCGGTGGCCAGCGGGTTGCCGGCCATCTCCCCGCACAGACTGACCGGACGATGGAACTCCCGGGCCGCGTCCACGACCATCTTCAGGGCCCGCAGCACGGCCGGGTGCAGCTCGTCGTAGAGATCGGCCACGCGCGGATTGTTGCGGTCCACCGCCAGCAGATACTGGGTCAGGTCGTTGCTGCCGATGGAGATGAAATCCACCCGCCGCGCCAGCTCGGCGGCCTGATAGACCGCCGAGGGCACCTCGATCATCACCCCCACCCGGGGCATGGACACCGCGTGACCCTCCTCGAGCAGCTCGTCGTGCGCGCGCTGGATGAGCAGCTGCAGCTCGTCCACCTCGCCCACCTGGGTGATCATGGGCAGCATGATGTGCAGATTGCCCAGGCCGATGTCGGCGCGCAGCATGGCGCGCACCTGGGTGAGAAAGATCTCCGGGTGCTGCAGCGAGATGCGCACCCCGCGCCAGCCCAGAAAGGGGTTTTGCTCCTGCACCGGGAAATAGGGCAGCTCCTTGTCCCCGCCCACGTCCAGGGTGCGCAGGGTCACCGGGCGCGGGGCGAAGGCCTCCAGCACCCGGCGGTAGTTGGCGACCTGCGACTCCTCGCCGGGGAAGCGGTCGCGCACCATGAAGGGCAGCTCGGTCCGGTACAGGCCCACCCCGGCGGCCTCGGCCAGCGATTCCTCCTGGGTCTCGCTGACCAGGCCGGTATTGAGATACAGCGGCACCAGGTGACCGTCGGTGGTCTCGCTGGGCAGGCCGCGCATGGCCTCGACCTCCTCGCCCAGGGCGCGTTCCTCGCGCAGCAGGCGCTGATACTCGGCCAGCACCGCGGGCGTGGGATCGACATACACCCGGCCGCGGTAGCCATCCACCACCAGGGTGCGGCCCTGCATGCGGCTGACCGGCATCTCGGACACCCCCATCACCGCCGGGATGCCCATGGCGCGCGCCAGGATGGCCGCGTGCGAGGAGCTGGAACCGCTGGCCGAGACCACCGCGGCCAGCCGTTCGGGCGGCACCTCGGCCATCTGCATGGCGCTGATGTCCTCGCCCACCAGCACCGTCTGCGCGGGATAGTCGATCTCGCGCGGCTGATCGTGCTCCAGGTGCATCAGGATGCGCCGCCCCAGGTCGCGCACGTCGGAGGCCCGCTCGCGCAGATAGGGGTCGTCCATCTCGTCGAAGATCCTGGCGTGACTGGCGATGGTCTCGCGCAGCGCGGCCGGGGCCCAGAGCCCGCTGTGGATGGTCTCCTCGGTCTGCAGCAGCAGGGTCTCGGACTCCAGCATCAGCAGCAGCGCATCGAACAGCGCCTGGTCCTCGACCGGCAGCTCGCCGCCCAGGCGCGCCTGCAGGCGGCGCAGATCCTCGCCCACCTGGGCGACCGCGCGCTGGAAGCGCCGGCATTCGCGCTCCGGATCGTCGATACGGCGGTCGGGCACGCTCTGCAGGTCCGACTGGCGATAGGTCACCACCGCCGAACCGATCGCCACCCCGGCAAACCCGGCCTGGCCGGACAGGAAGCGCTGGATGGGGGCCTCGCCGCCGGTCAGGGAATCCAGCTCGCCGCTGGCCCGGGCATAGCTGATGGCCCCGGCCAGCTGCGCGGCCAGGGTGAACAGAAAGGTCACTTCCTCGTCCTGGAACTCCCGGGTCTCGACCTGGCGCACCACCAGCACCCCCAGGACCCGCCGGTTCTTGATGATGGGGACGCCCAGAAAGCCGCGAAAGCGCGCCTCGCCGGTGTCGTCGATGCGGATATAGCGGGGGTGGGCGGTGGCATCGGCCAGGTTGACCGGCTCGGCGCGCTCCGCCACCAGGCCGACCAGCCCGCGCCCCATGGGCAGGCGCACCCGGCCCACGGCCTTGGGCGCCAGGCCGACGGTCGCCATCAGGACATTGGCGCGCGAGGCGTCGTCCACCAGGTAGATGGAACAGACATCGCTGGAGATGGCCTCGTGCACCATCCTGACCAGCACGTCCAGCGCGCTCTGCAGGTCCGGGGCCTTGTTGACCGCGTGGACGATGCGATGCAGGGTGTCGAGCATGGATCAGCGGCGCCCGTGCGACCGTTGCGGGCGCGGGCGCGGCCGATCCGGCGCGCCCTCGGGGAACAGCAGCGGCGCCAGCTCCTCCAGGGCCCGCTCATAGACCCGCCGCTTGAAGTAGATCACGTCGCGCACCGGCTCCCAGTAGCTGACCCAGCGCCAGCTGTCGAACTCCGGCTTTTCGCAGCGGTCGAGACAGAAATCGCTCTCGGCGCAGTTCACGCGCAGCAGGAACCAGCGCTGCTTCTGGCCGATGCAGACAGGATGGGAATGACGCCGGATGAAACGCTTGGGCAGGCGGTAGCGCAGCCAGCGGCGCGTCTCGCCCAGCACCTCGACGTGCTCGGGCCGGAGACCCACCTCCTCCTCCAGCTCCCGGAACATGGCCTCACGCGGAGACTCCTTCGCCTTGATACCGCCTTGCGGGAACTGCCAGGCATTCTGCCCCACGCGGCGTCCCCAGAACAGGCGGTTTTCGTCGTTGACGAGAATTATCCCGACATTGGGCCGAAAACCATCCGCATCGATCACATCACTCACCAGTAGATTTCAATTGCCCCATTCTTCCACAGCGGCCGGTCCGGCCGCAAGCCGGGAGCGCCCCGGGGCAACCGCATAAGCTATTGCTTATAAATATTTTTCTGTATGATTCACCCACCTTCAGCAGACACGGACCCCCGGCATGCCCCTGGCCATATTCGACCTCGACAACACCCTGCTCAGCGGCGACTCCGACTACCTCTGGGGCCAGTATCTGGCCGGGCTCGGGGTGGTCGACGGCGAGGCCTACGAGCAGGCCAACCAGCGCTTCTACGAGGACTACAAGCAGGGCCGCCTGGACATCATGGCCTTCCTCGCCTTCTCCCTGCGCCCGCTGGCCGACAACGACCCGGCCGAGCTGGCGCGCTGGCGCGCCGACTTCATCGAGCAGCGCATCCGGCCGCTGATCGGGCAACCGGCCCTGGACCTGGTCGCGCATCACCGCGAGGCGGGCGACACCCTGCTGATCATCACCGCCACCAACCGCTTCGTGACCGAGCCCATCGCCGCGCTGTTCGGCATCCCGCACCTGATCGCCACCGAGCCCGAACAGATCGACGGCCGCTACACCGGGCGCGTGGCCGGCACCCCCAGCTTCCGCGAGGGCAAGGTCGAGCGCCTGCGCCACTGGCTGCAGATGCACGGGCACACGCTTCAGGACGCCACCTTCTACAGCGACTCGCACAACGACCTGCCCCTGCTGCAGCAGGTCGCCCGCCCGGTGGCGGTGGACCCGGACCCGGCCCTGCGCGAACACGCCCGGCAGGCCGGCTGGCCCGTGATCAGCCTGCGCCCCCATGCCTCGACGGCGGCCTGAGCGCCTGCTGGCCCTGGCCCTGGGCGGCGCCCTGCTCGCCCTGCTGGTCTCGCTCGCCAGCGGCAGCACTGCGATCCCCTTCGAACGGGTGCTGCATCTCCTGTTCCTGGACGACGGCAGCACCGCGGACCGCATCATCGACCAGCTGCGACTGCCGCGCAGCCTGTCCGCCTTCGCCGTGGGCGGCATCCTGGCCCTGGCCGGCGCCCTGATGCAGGTGCTGCTGCGCAACCCGCTGGGCGACCCCTATGTGCTGGGCGTCTCGGGCGGGGCCTCCAGCGCGGTCCTGGGCGGCATGCTCGCGGGCCTGTCCCTGCCCTGGCTGGGCCCGCTGGCCTTCGCCGGCGCCCTGCTGAGCATGCTGGTGGTGTTCGGCCTGGCGCGCTCGCAAGACGACCCCGGCGCCACCCGCCTGCTGCTGACCGGGGTAGTGATGGCCGCCGGCTGGTCGGCCCTGATCAGCCTGGCGCTCAGCCTCAGCCCGCCCATGCAGCTGCCGGGCATGCTGTTCTGGCTGATGGGCGACCTCAGCGACGCGCTCCACCCCGCCCCCCTGCTGGCGGTGCTGGGCCTGGGCCTGGGCGCGGCCCTGTGGCTGGCGCCGCGCCTCAACCTGGCCGCCTTCGGCATGGCCCAGGCCTCGGTGCTGGGCGTGGACCCGCGCCGCCTGCGCGCACAGCTGTATTTTCTGGCCTCGCTGCTGACCGCGGCGGCGGTGGCCGAGGCCGGGGCCATCGGCTTCGTGGGCCTGGTCACGCCGCACATGGCGCGCCTGCTGGGCGCCACCGACCAGCGCGTGCTGCTGCCGGTCAGCGTGCTCCTGGGCGGCGCCCTGCTGACCCTGGCCGACACCGCCGCGCGCACCCTGATCGCGCCCATGCAGCTGCCGGTGGGCGTGCTGACCGCGGTGCTCGGCGTGCCCGTGTTCCTCTGGCTGCTGCATCGGGAGCGCCGCCTGTGAGCCCCCTGCTGCGCATCCGGGGGCTGGACCTGGGACAGGCCGGGCGGGATCTGGCGCGCGGCCTGGAGCTGAGCATCCACCCCGGCGAGTGCTGGGTGATCCTGGGCCCCAACGGCGGCGGCAAGACCACGCTGCTGCGGGCGATGGCCGGGCTGATCCCCGCGGCGGCGGCGCGGATCGAACTGCACGGCACCTCCCTGGACCGGCTCCCGGCGCGGCGGCGCGCGCGCCACCTGGGACTGGTGTTCCAGCACGGCATGCCCGGGCTGCACAACAGCGCCCTGGAGCTGGTCCTGGCCGGCGGCTATGCCGGCAGGACGCACTGGTGGGACACCCCGGAGGAGATCGCCGCCGCCCGGCAGGCCCTGCGCGCGGTCGGCCTGGAGGCACTGGCCGAACAGGACAGCAACACCCTCTCCGGCGGCGAGCTGAGGCGCGCCGAGATCGCCCGCCTGCTGCTGCAGAACCCGGACCTGGCCCTGCTGGACGAGCCCTTCAACCATCTCGACATCGGTCAGCAGGTGGCCATGCTGCGCCTGCTGCGACAACACTTCACCCGCGACGGCCACGCCCTGGTACTGGTGGCCCACGACCCCAACCTGGCCCGCCAGGCCGCCAGCCACTGCCTGCTGCTGCATGGCGACGGGCGCTGGCAGGCCGGTCGCGCCGCCGAGACCGCCACGCGCGAGGCCCTGAGCGCCCTGTTCGGCCATCCCCTGCAGGAATACCAGGGCCCCGCCGGCCCGCTGTGGGGCGTGAATTGGAAATAGGGAACGCGCTTCCGGGTGGGACCCGGGGCAGGCGCTACAATGGGAGCAGGCCCATCCAGCGGACACCCTCATGCGAATGCGACAACGGCGACCGGCAAGCCGGGCAAACGTCTATCTTCTGCTGCTGGCGGTCTTCATCGCCGCCCTCGCCGGCTACTACCTGCCCGGCAAGCGCCCGCAGAACGCCAGCCTGGACACGCCCCGGCAGTACATCGAGCTGGTGCAGCAGAAACGCGCCGAGCGCTTGCAGCGGCAGGCGCCGGCCGCGAGCACCCACATCGGCGGCGAATGATCAGTCCCCGTCGCGCATGCGCTGACACAGGCTGCGCGTGTCCGGATGCTCGATGGCCTCGACGATGGCGTTGACCACGGTATTGAACTCCTCGGGCGTGAGCACTTCCATGATCCTCGCCAGCAGGCGTGGGTCGACCTGGGCATACACATTCACCCCGCCTTCGAGCTGCACCGTGATGCCGGCCGCATGGTAGCCCACCTCGTCGGCATCGCCCCCGGCCTCGTAGATCTCCCGGTTCATCTCCATCATCGCGTCATATTCCGACTCGATGCGCTCGGCCAGGGCATCGTCGATGTCCTCCGGCAGCAGCACCTTGAGCAGGCCGTCGTCGTCCTCCTGCTCCGGCGCCAGGCCCTCCCCGCGCAGAAAATCCATGAAATGGCGCATCGGCGCCTGGTCGAAAAAGACGTATTCGAGCTTGTCCAAGAAAGTTCTCCCGACTGGCGGGCCGGCAGGCCCGGGAAACTGATCGAGATCAATTCTACGCCAATTAATGACCCCGGTTGCGGAGACCCCCTTGCATACTGTCAAGGTCTTGCAACCACGGATCGAAGCGCATGCCTCAAAGCAGTACAGAGCAGCAGATCGCACAGCTACGCGATGCCGTCAGGAAGCAGGTCGGACATTCCCGGGAGAAGCGCGCCTGTTACCGCGCCTTCTGCCTGCTGATGATCCTGCAGGGCCAGCGCATCAGCGATATCGCCGAGGCCCTGGGCGAGCACAGCCGCACCATCGAACGCTGGCGGAAACGCTTCAACGAACAGGGGATAGACGGCCTGCTGGACGATACCAGCCCCGGGCGCCCCTCGCGCCTCTCGGAGCAGAACATGGAACGCCTGGCCCAGGAGCTGCGCTCACCGCCCAGCCGCTATGGCCTGGACGCGGAACGCTGGCGTGGCCGCCAGCTGCAGGAACATCTGAAGACCCACTACCAGGTGGAGCTCAGCCTGCGCCAGTGCCAGCGCCTGCTCAAGAAGCTCCGGCCCACCCCCCAAGTCCGCCCCAAGGAAAACCCTCATAGGTACGAAGCCAGAAATACCCTATGATTGGTTTGCATCCGATAGGGATGTAACCATCAAAGAGGAATCTGCATGTTATCGATGAGGAAGTCTCTGATCGCCGCCGGTCTGCTCGCGGCCGGCCTGGCCGGCAGCGTCCAGGCCAATGGCTGGGGCCCCTGGAGCGGCGGCAACAACTGGGGACCCTGGAGCGGCGGTGGCAACAACTGGGCGCCCTGGAGTGGTCGTAACAACTGGGGCCCCTGGGGCGGCAATCGCGGCCCCGGCGGCTGGAACAACGGCTGGGGCTTCAACAGCAACAGCTGGCGTCGTCCCTGGGGCGGCGGCAACAACTGGGGCCCCTGGGGCGGTGGCCGCAACTGGGGTCCCTGGGGTGGCGGCAAGAGCGCCTACCCCTGGCGGCGCGACCGCTACTGGGAGGACCTGCCCTGGTCCGGCAACCGTCCCTGGGACAACAGCGGCATGCACATGCCCTGGAGCAAGAAAAAGCACCACGGCCCGCCGCCCGGCTACTGGGGGCGTCCGCCCATGCCGCCCCGCCCGCCACAGG
>JALVTT010000112.1 GCA_027024025.1 Sedimenticola sp. | reverse complement strand
GGGTGGTTCGACATCCTGACCAAGGTGACCTTTTCACCGTCCAGGCCGATGCCAATGGCTTCGTCGTACTGGCCAAACGTTGGGTTGTGGAGCGCACGCATGCCTGGAACGAGCGTGCGCGGCGACTTGCTACGTAAGTTTTTGTAAACACCCTCTAAGGAGGTCGCGGGAAAAAAACGGGCCTGCACGGGGAGGTAACAGGCCCGGAAAGCGCTGTTACTAGCGCCAGAGGAGGATCGAAGAACAAGCCATTGCCTTGTCTTGACCGTGCTAGCGGCGGGCGCGACGGAATCTTTAAGCAACTTGAGAAGCGGATTCCCAGAATGTGGGGGACGGTCAGGCCGGCTGCAGGTGTTCGTCCAGCCACTGTTCGATCCAGCGGGCCGGGCGGGAGCCGCTGAAGCGGGCGATCTCCCTGCCGTCGTGGAACAGGATGATGGTGGGAAAGCCGCGCAGCTTGTAACGGCCGGCGAGCTTCATGTTGTCGCCCTCGTCCACCTCGACCTTGGCCAGGCGGATCGCGCCGCCGGCCTGTTCCACGACCCGGGTGATGTGCGGCGCGATCGCGTGGCAGGGGGCGCACCAGTCGGCCCAGAAATCGACCATGACCGGTCCCTGGTGGCTGGCCTGTATCACCCGCTGCTCGAAGTCGGGCAGATCGACGTTGAAGATGGATCCTTGCATGCAACACTCCCGGCCCGCGCGGGCCCTGTTTCCGGTTCGACCGGACACCGGGCCCGGGGCCGCGGTGTCAGGGCGCGAATTTTGCCTTGGTTGCGTCCATGGCTTCAATCACCAGTCCCTCGATCTCGCGGATCACGGGCAGGGCCTTGCTGCCCTGTGCGTGCACGCTGGGGCGGGCGAAGCCAAGGGTGGCGGCGCCCTGTTTGTAGGTGAAAGAAACCCGCAGCGGGCACAGCGCGAGCATGTCCGGGTCCAGATTGCTCACCCGGTTGGCGTACCAGGCATTGCAGACCACCAGGCTGCGGATGGCCTCGAGGTGATTGCGGTTGTAGTCCTCGCCCAGACGCTTGGCCATGCCGGCGAGGTTGCGCCCGATGTCCGGCTCGAACACCACGAACAGGCGGCGTGATTCCAGTTCCTCGTACAGGGTCTTGTAAACGGCCTGCATGTCACCGCGCACCCGGGTCTGGTAGAGGGTGTCGTCCGCCAGGACGGGCAGGGTGGCGAGCAGCAGCAGGAAAGAGAGCAGTGTTTTCATGAGCGTGTTCCTTTGTGTTGGCCGGCGCAAGGCAGTAGCATTGGCGCACTGTCCGGAGACCCGGTATCCCAACCAGACATTGCATCACCATGACCGAAACCATCCGAATCGCCACCCGCAAATCCCCGCTGGCCATGTGGCAGGCCGAGCACGTGGCGGACGCCCTGCGCGCCGCCCACCCCGGTCTGCGGGTCGAGATCCTGGGCATGAGCACCCAGGGCGACAAGATCCTCGACACCCCGCTGGCCAAGATCGGCGGCAAGGGCCTGTTCGTCAAGGAACTGGAGGCGCGCATGCTCGAGGGCGACGCGGATATCGCGGTCCACTCCATGAAGGACGTGCCGGTGGAACTGCCCGAGGGCCTGCACCTGCCGGTCATCATGCAGCGCGAGGATCCGCGCGACGCCTTCGTCAGCAACCGCTATGCCGGCCTGGACGCACTGCCCGAGGGCGCGGTGGTCGGCACCTCCAGCCTGCGCCGCCAGTGCCAGCTCGCCGACCGGCGGCCGGAGCTGCGGATCAAATCGCTGCGTGGCAACGTCAACACCCGTTTGCGCAAGCTGGACGAGGGTGAATACGACGCCGTGATCCTGGCCGCCGCCGGGCTGATCCGGCTCGGCTTCGGCGAGCGTATCCGGTATGCCCTGGACCCGGCCGACAGCCTGCCGGCGATCGGCCAGGGCGCGGTGGGTATCGAATGCCGCAGCGACGACGCCCGGGTCAACGCCCTGCTCGCGCCGCTGCACGACCCGGACACCGCGGTCCGGGTGGAGGCCGAGCGGGCCATGAACGCGCGTCTGGAAGGGGGCTGTCAGGTGCCCATCGGCGGTCACGCGGTGCTCGAGGACGACCAGCTCTGGCTGCGTGGCCTGGTCGGTACCGTGGACGGCAGCGAGATCGTGCGTGGCGAGATCCGCGGCCCGCGTGATGAAGCCGCCCGTCTTGGCGTGGCCCTGGCCGAGGAGCTGCTCGAACACGGCGCGGCCGAGATCCTGCGGGCGCTGTACGCCCAGGCATGAGCGCACCCCCCCCGTGCAACCTGGGCGGGCTGAACGTGCTGGTGACCCGCCCGGCCGAACAGGCCGCCGATTTCGCCGAGCAGGTCTCGGCCGCGCACGGGCGGCCGGTCAGCTTTCCGGCCCTGGAGATCCTGGGGCCCGAGGACAAGCAGGCCGCGCGCGCGGCCCTGGCCGATCTGGCGTCCATCGACCTGCTTATCTTCGTCAGCGCCAACGCGGTGCGCTACGCCTTTCCCCTGATGCCCGAGCACATCCCCCTGGACCTGCGGGTGGCCGCCGTCGGACGGGCCACCGCGCGCGCCCTGGACGAGATCGGCCTGGAGCCGACCCTGGTGCCCGAGCGCATGGACAGCGAGGGCCTGCTGGCCCTGCCCGAGCTGCAGTCGGTGGCCGGCTGGCGGGTGCGCATCGTGCGCGGCAACGGCGGCCGCGAGACCCTGCGCGAGGTCCTGCGCGAACGCGGCGCCGAGGTGGACTATGTCGAGGTCTACCGCCGGCGCCTGCCGCGGCGCAACCCGGCCAATCTGATCCGCAACTGGCCGCGCCTGGTGGACGTGGTCACCGTCACCAGCGTGCAGATCCTCGACAATCTGTTCAGCCTGCTGGGCGAGGCGGGCGCGCCGCTGCTGCGCGAGACCCCCATGGTGGTGGCCAGCCGGCGCATCGCCGACCAGGCCGCCGCGCGCGGCTGCCGCCGGGTCTGGCTGGCCGACTCGGCCATGGACGCCGACATGCTGGCCGCCCTGTGTGGCCTGGCCGACACACTGTGAGGCGCAGGCGGACAAAGTGAGGGGAGACGCCGGGCCGCCGCCTTTGCTAGGCTTGGCACCACGAAAGGAAACACGAGTCGAAGCCCTGCATGAGTGACGATACAGAAAAGCCCGGTGTGGTCATCGACGTGACGCCCGAGCCCGAAGCGCCGACCCCGGACGAGATCCCCCAGGACACCCAGGACAGCCCCCCGGCCGCCAGCGGCGGCAACGCCGCGCGCCTGCCGCTGATCATCGCGCTGCTGTCGCTGCTGCTGGTGATCGCCGCGCTGGTGTTCGCCTATCGCTACACCCGCCAGGCCAGCCAGGATCTGAACGCGATCAACAGCCGCCTCAGCCAGAGCCTGCAACAGCAGCAGGCCCTGCAGCAGCAGCTCCAGGCCGCCGAGCAGGCGGTGCGCGAACAGGCCCGGCGCCTGCAGGCCCAGCAGGGCACGATCGAGCAGCAGCAAAAGGTCCTGGCCGAGGCCCGTCAGTCGATGAAGGACCAGGAAAAGCTGCTCGCCGGCGAGCGCCGGCACATGCAGGAGCGAGAGGCCGAACTGCGCGCCAGCGTGGCCGACATCCACAAGCGCGTGGGCGCCTCCGGCAGCCAGTGGATGGTGGCCGAGGCCGAATACCTGCTGCGCCTGGCCAACAACCGCCTGACCCTGGCGCGTGACACGGCCACCGCGCGCGCCGCCCTGAAGCTGGCCGACGAGCGCCTGCGCGACACCGGCGACCCGGGCTGGAACGGGGTGCGGGAAAAGATCGCCCAGGACATCACCGCCCTGGACAACGCCCGCCTGCCCGACACCGCCGGGCTCTCGGCGCGGCTCTCGGCCCTGGCCGAGCAGGTGCCGCAGCTGCGCCTGGCCGGCGCCACCCTCGGCGGCGCGCCGCGCAGCGCGCCGCAGAAGCCCGGCACCACCCCGCGCGCCCGGCGCAGCTGGGACACCCTGCTGAACGATCTCTGGACCGGCTTCAAGCAGACCGTGCGCATCCGCCGCAACGACAAGCCGGTGCAGGCCATGCTGCCGCCCGAGCAGCAGTTCTTCCTCTACCAGAACCTGCGCCTGCACCTCGAGTCCGCGCGCCTGGCGGTGGCGCGGGGCGACCGCAAGCTCTATCGCGACAGCCTGGATACCGTGGCGCAGTGGCTGGACAGCTACTTCGATCCGAACGACGCGCACACCCGGGCCATGCACAAGGCGGTGGACGAACTCAAGGCGATCGACGTGCGGCCGCCGCTGCCGGATATCAGCGGCTCGCTGCGCGCGCTGACCCAGCGCGAGAAGCTGAACGCCGACCTGGCGCGGCCCCTGGCGCCGCCGTCCGCCGCCGGCAACGGCAAGGACGCCAGGCCATGAGTCGCCTGCTCAAGATCTGGGCGGTGGTGCTGGCCGGCGCGGCCCTCGGCGTGGTGGTCAGCCGCGACAGCGGCTATGTGCTGCTGTCCTTCGGCCACTACACCGTGGAGATGAGCCTGGCCCTGCTGGTGCTGCTGATCGCGCTGCTGTTCGCGGCCCTGTATTTCCTGATCCGCGCCATCGTGCGCACCCGCCGCCTGCCGCGCGACCTGGCCAACTGGAAGCAGCGGCGCGGCGCGCGCAAGGCCCAGGAGGCGATGACCCGGGGCCTGCTGGAGATGTCCGAGGGCAACTGGCGCAGCGCCGAAAAACGCCTGGTGCGCTTTGCCGACCGTTCCGAGACGCCGCTGCTCAACTACCTGGCCGCGGCGCGCGCGGCCCAGCTGCAGGGCGCGCACGACCGGCGCGACGCCTACATCCGCCTGGCCCACGAGCACATGCCCTCCGCCGATGTGGCGGTCAGCCTCACCCAGGCCGAGCTGCAGCTCGCCGACCACCAGCTGGAACAGGCCCTGGCCACCCTGCGCCACCTGCGCAGCGTGGCGCCCAAGCACACCTATGTACTGCGCCTGCTGCGCCGTCTCTATGAACAGCTGGGCGACTGGGAGCACCTGCGCGAGCTGATCCCCGAGCTGCGCCGGCGCAAGGTCGAGCCCGCCGACGAGCTGCGCCGGCTCGAGATCAAGACCCACCGCGCCCTGCTGGAGAACGCCTTTCTGAGCCAGGACGAGCGGGACCTGGGCCGTGCCTGGGCGGCGGTGCCCAAGGCCATCCGCACCGATCCCGATCTGGTCTCGGACTACGCCGGTTATCTGCAGGAGCGCGGCCGCGACGAGGAGGCCGAAAAGCTGCTGCGCGAGGCCCTCAAGCAGGGCTGGAACCCGCAGCTGATCGAGCTCTACGGCCTGCTCGACTGCCCGCAGCCGGGCCGCCACCTGGCGCGCATGGAGAAGTTTCTCAAGGAGCACCCGGACGACCCCATCCTGCTCCTGACCCTGGGCCGGCTGAGCATGCGCGCCCAGCTCTGGGGCAAGGCGCGCGCCTATCTGGAGGCCGCCATCGCGCGCGGCGGCCCGGTGGAGGCCTACCGCGAGCTGGCGCGCCTGCTCGAACACATGGACGAGGGCGCGGCCGCCCTGCAGCTCTACCGCAAGGCGCTCACCCGGGACGAGGCGCGCAATCCCATCCCCCTGCCGGATCACATCGGCCAGCCGCAGGCCAATCGCCCGGTGCTGGACGAGCCGGTGGAGGCGCCGGCGCCGCACGAGGTCATCAAGCCCGCCGGCAACGAGTCCTGAGCCATGCGCTACCGGGATCTGCGCGACTTCATCGCCCAGCTCGAACAGCGCGGCCAGCTGCGCCGGGTCGCCGCCGAGGTCGATCCCGCCCTGGAGATGACCGAGATCTGCGACCGGGTGCTGCGCGCCGGCGGCCCCGCCATCCTGTTCGAGCGCCCCAAGGGCCACGACATCCCGGTCCTGGCCAACCTGTTCGGCACCCCCGAGCGGGTGGCGCTGGGCATGGGCGAGGACTCGGTGACCGCCCTGCGCGAGGTGGGCCGCCTGCTGGCCATGCTCAAGGAGCCGGACCCGCCGCGCGGCATGAAGGACGCCTGGAACAAGCTGCCCGTCTTCAAGAAGGTGCTGGACATGGCGCCGAAAGAGGTCCGCAACGCCCCCTGCCAGCAGGTGATGGTCGAGGGCGACGCCGTGGACCTGGGCCGCCTGCCGGTGCAGACCTGCTGGCCGGAGGACGCCGGCCCGCTCATCACCTGGGGCCTGGTGATCACCCGCGGGCCGGAGAAGCCGCGCCAGAACCTGGGCATCTACCGCATGCAGGTGATCGGCCGCAACCGCGTCATCATGCGCTGGCTGGCGCACCGCGGCGGCGCCCTGGACTTCCGCGACTGGCAGCAGGCCCATCCCGGCGAGCCCTTCCCGGTGAGCGTGGCCCTGGGCGCCGATCCCGCCACCCTCCTCGGCGCGGTCACCCCGGTGCCCGACAGCCTCTCCGAATACGCCTTCGCCGGCCTGCTGCGCGGCAGCCGCACCGAGGTGGCCAAGAGCATCGGCAACGACCTGCAGGTGCCCGCGGCCGCCGAGTTCGTGCTCGAGGGGGTGATCCACCCCGGCGACACCGCCCCCGAGGGCCCCTTCGGCGACCACACCGGCTACTACAACGAGGTGGAGGAATTCCCGGTCTTCACCATCGAGCGTATCACCCACCGCGAGGACCCCATCTACCACAGCACCTACACCGGCCGCCCGCCGGATGAGCCGGCCATCCTCGGGGTGGCGCTCAACGAGGTCTTCGTGCCCCTGCTGCAGAAGCAGTTCCCCGAGATCACCGACTTCTACCTGCCCCCCGAGGGCTGCTCCTACCGCATGGCGGTGGTGAGCATGAAGAAGCAGTACCCCGGCCACGCCAAGCGGGTGATGTTCGGGGTCTGGTCCTTCCTGCGCCAGTTCATGTACACCAAGTTCGTGATCGTCACCGACGACGACGTGAACGTGCGCGACTGGCAGGACGTGATCTGGGCCATGACCACCCGCATGGACCCGGCGCGCGACACCACCATCGTCGAGCACACCCCCATCGACTACCTCGACTTCGCCTCGCCCGTCTCCGGCCTGGGCGGCAAGATCGGCTTCGACGCCACCCACAAATGGCCCGGCGAGACCGAGCGCGAATGGGGCCGGCCCATCCGCATGAGCGAGGAGGTCAAGGCCCGGGTGGACGCCCTATGGGAGACCCTGGGCCTGTAGCGCCCTTGCCTTTCCCCCGGCCCTTGGCTGTAATGGTCGCAGCGACGCAAGGGAGTATTCCGATGTACAAGATCCTCTGTCTCAATGCCAAGGGCGGCTGCGGCAAGACCACCCTGGCCACCAATCTCTCCACCTGGTACGCCGACGAGGGCCGCCGGGTGGCGCTGACCGATCACGATCCCCAGAAGTCCAGCCTGGACTGGCTGCAGGCGCGCGAGGACTACGAGGGCATCCCGCACATCCAGGGGGTGGACGGCACCGCGGGCGAACACGCGGCGCGCGGCACCGACATCGAGATCATGGACGCCCCGGCGCGCACCAGCGGCCCGGAGCTGACCGCGCTGCTGCGGCGCGCCGACGCCCTGCTGGTGCCGGTGCTGCCCTCGCCCATCGACATGCGCGCGGTGGCGCGCTTCCTCGAGGAACTGATCCGCAGCGGGCGGGTCTCAAGGGGGCAGACGCGGATCGCCCTGGTGGAGAACCGGGTGCGCGAGAACACCCGCATCTATCATGTACTGGAAGATTTTCTGAATCGCTTCGAGGTGCCGGTGCTCAGCCATCTGCGCGAGAGCCAGAACTACATCCGGGCCGCCGAGACCGGCCTGGGCCTGTTCGAACTGGCGCCCTCGGCGGTGTTCAAGGACGTGGAGTTATGGGATCCCATCATCGACTGGCTGGACCGCGCCTGATCCTGCCCCTGCTGCTGGCCCTGAGCGGCCCGGCCGGCGCCGGTCTGGCGGACGTGCTCGGGGCCCGCATCGAGCAGGCCCCGGACGGCAGCTATCGCATCGCCGCCACGGTGCGCCACGCCGACAGCGGCTGGGACCACTACGCCGACCGCTGGGAGGTGCTGGGCCCCGAGGGCCGGGTGATCGCCACCCGCACCCTGCTGCATCCGCATGTGCACGAGCAGCCCTTCACCCGTGGTCTGTCGGGCGTCCGCATCCCGCCGACCTGGACCTGGGTGCGCATCCGCGCCCATGACAAGGTCCACGGCTATGGTGGCCGTCAGGTCACCCTGAGCGTGCCTGCGGGTTCGCGGGGGCATTGAGACCCTGCGGTCGCCCGGCGGTGGCGACCGGCTCCTCATCCGTTAAATAAATCACCCTGTCTGCCGATATCCATGCCGGGGGTATGAGAATCACCGGTATGAACAACGACCCTTCCTGTCTGAACGACGCTTCCGCCCAGTGCCTGGAGCGGGCCGAGATCCGGCGTCACGCCACCCGGATCCTGTATTCCGGCGGGGTGCTGACCCTGGGGATCAGCCTGCTGGTGGCCTGCGTGCTGGCCTATCTGCTGCAGCGCATGCAGGTGCGCGCGCTGCTTTCGCCGTATCAGTGGCTGGCCCTGATGGAGGCCAGCCTGCTGGCGCGCGCCATCGGTTTGTGGTTGTACAAGCGTAGGCCGCGTCGTTTCGCTACGCGCCATTGGTTGGCGATCTACCGAACGGGCGTGATGTCGAGCGGCGCGCTCTGGGGACTGGCGGGCGCGCTGTATATCGATCAGCCGGCGCTCCAGGTCCAGGTGCTCACGGTACTGGTGGTGGCCGGCGTCGCGACAGGCTCGCTGGCGGTGCTGATCGCCGATTTCGTCTCCTATGCCGCTTTCGTGAGCCTGTGTCTGCTGCCGATGCTGGCCATGGCCCTGCTGCAGGGCGACCAGGTCGGCGTGGCCATCGGCCTGTTGCTGCTGTTCCTGATGGTGTTTCTGCTCAAGTCCGGGCGCCGCGCCGCGGACGCCATCGTCGATGCGGTGCGGCTGCGGTATTCCAACGAGCGCCTGGTCGCCGATCTCAAGCGCGAGAAGGAACGCCTGGCCAACGAGGCCGAGAGCCTGGTTGGCAGCGTCCTGGCCAATGTCCCGCTGGTGATCTGGGCCACCGATATGGCTGGGCGCCTGACCTTCGTGGACGACCATCGCATGCGAAGTAGTGCTGGGGTGGGGCTGCCGGCGGTCGGCGAGTCCTTGCTGGAGGACGCGGCCGAGCTGGAGGGTCTCGCCGGGCTGACCTTCTCGGCCCTGCAGGGATACAACCCGGTCACCGAACTGGCGGTGGGCCGGTACATCTACGAGGTGCACAGCTCGCCGCTGACGGACGAGACCGGCGACCTCGAGGGCATGGTCGGCGTGGCCATCGATATCACCGAGCGCAAGCAGCAGGAGGAGGAGCTGCGGCACCGCGCCAACTATGACGAGCTGACCGGCCTGGCCAACCGCAGCTTCTCCCAGATCAGCATCACCCGCGCGATCTCGCGCGCGCGACGCAGCGGCAAGTTGCTGGCGGTGTATTACCTCGACCTGGACAACTTCAAGAACATCAACGACAGCCTGGGCCACTCCATCGGCGACAAGCTGTTATGCGGCGTGGCGCAGCGCATGCGTCATCAATTGCGCGCCAGTGACCTGATGGCGCGCCTGGGCGGGGACGAGTTCCTGGTGCTGGTCGAGGATCTGGATCACGCGCGCAACGCCGAGACGGTGGCGCTCAACCTGGTCGAGATGTTCGAGGCGCCCTTCACCCTGAGCGGGCACGAGTTCTATGCCACCGCCAGCATCGGCATCGCCCTGTATCCGCAGGACGGCGAGGGCCCGGAGGATCTGCTCAAGGCCGCCGATGCCGCCATGTACCAGGCCAAGGCCGCGGGGCGCAACGCCTACAGCTTCTTCACTCCGGTGATGAACGACCAGGGCGAGCGCCATCTGCAGATCGAGACCGAGCTGCGGCGTGCCATCGAGCGCGATGAACTGAGCCTGCTCTACCAGCCCCAGGTGGATGGGGAGAGCCGGCGCATCATCGGCGTCGAGGCCCTGCTGCGCTGGCACTCGGAAAGCCTGGGTCCGGTCGGCCCGGACGAGTTCATCCCCATCGCCGAGCTGGCCGGGCTGATGCCGAGGATCGGCAGCTGGGTGCTGCGTCGCGCCTGCCGCGATGCCGTGGGCTGGCAGGTGGCCGGGCGCCCGGTGCGCGTGGCGGTCAACATCTCGCCCCAGCAGTTCCGCGGCGCGGGCCTGGTGGACGAGGTGCGTCAGGTGCTGGCAGAGACCGGCCTGCCCGCCGGTCTGCTGGAGCTGGAGATCACCGAGAGCCTGCTGGTACAGGACGGGCCGGACATCGACGCCACCTTCGATCAGCTGCGCGGGCTGGGCGTGACCCTGGCGCTGGACGACTTCGGCACCGGCTATTCCTCGCTCAGCTATCTGCAGCGCTTCCCCATGCAGGTGCTCAAGATCGACAAGGCCTTCGTGCAGGGGCTGGGCGACAACCGCAATGCCGACACCCTGGTGCAGGCCATCATCGCCATGGCCCACAGCCTGGAGCTGGAGATCGTGGCCGAAGGCGTGGAGACGCCCAGACAGCTGGCCTATCTGCAGGCGCGGGGCGTGGAGCTGATGCAGGGCTATCTGTTCAGCCGGCCGGTCCCCGAGGCCGAACTCCGGGCCCTGCTCGACCGTCCGATGCTGAGCATCGCCTCCGAGTCCTGAGAGATCGGGCCGGCCGGGGATGCTATGCTCAAGCACGTGAACCGGCGAGTCAGAATCCTGTTGATGCGCTTTAGCCTGGGCCTGGTCGCCAGCCTCTGGCTGTCCCGGGTCTGCGCGGGCGAGACCGACCTGGTGGACGCGGACTGGCTGGCGCGGCATCTCCAGCGGCCCGATGTGGTGGTGCTGGACCTGCGCGAGCCCGAGGCCTACCGCGCGGGGCATGTGCCCGGCGCCTACAGCCTGCCGCTGGCGCGCCTGCTGCGCCGGCGCGAGGGCGTGGAGGGCTTTGTCCAGACTCCGAAACAGGTGCGCACCCTGATGCGCGGCCTGGGCGTGCGCAACAGCGACACCCTGGTGTTCTATGGCGACTGGGCCTTTCTGGCCGCGATGCGCGCCTACTGGACCTTCGACTTCTATGGTCATGCGCGCAAGAAGGTGCTCGACGGCGGCATCCAGGCCTGGGCCGCCAAGCATCCCCTGGAGACCGCCGAGCCGCGACCACGGCCGCCGTCCGACTATGTGGTCGAGATCCATCCCGAGGTGCTCAGCACCAAGCTGCGCACCCTGCTGGCCAGCAAGCAGGGCCGGGTCCTGATCCTGGACGCGCGCCGCCCTTCCGACTATCGGGGCGAGACCTCGCTGACCGGGCGCAAGGGGCATATCCCCGGGGCGCGCAATCTGCCCTGGTTCGAGCTGGTGCGCGGACGCCGTGATGCCGAGGGCTTCGGCCATCCGGGGCGGGCCGAGCGCCTGGCGGGCCTCGATGAGCTGAAGCGCAAGCTGGCCTTCGTGCCGCCCGACCGGCCGGTGATCCTGTACTGCAATGGCGGGCTGGAGTCCTCGGTGGTGTATTTCGCGCTCAAGGCCCTGGGCCGCAGGGCGGCCCTGTATGACGGCTCCTGGTTCGAGTGGAGCGCCGACCCGAGGCTGCCGGTCGAATGAGCGGCGGCGCGGGCCAGAGCGGCACCCCGGGCTTCCGGCTCCAGCTGGGGCTGCTGTTCCTGTCCATGGCGCTGGTGCTGGGCGCGGCCATCTTCGGCTTCATGAGCTACCAGCAGCACCAGCTGCTGCAGGCCAATCTGCAGAGCCAGGCCGGGGTGGTGGCGCGGCTGGCGGCGCAGGACATCGCGCGCATCGTGTATCTGGACGATCCGGACGTGGCCAGCGATGTGGCGGCCCGTCTGTCCAACATTCCGGAGATCCACAGCGCCATTTTCTACGATACCCGGGGCCGCCTGCTGCTGCGTCTGCCCAACAAGGGTCCGACGCCGCGTCATTCGGTGACCCTCAATGTCCCGGTGAAGCTCGACGAGATCGAGCTGGGCAACGCCCTGTTGACCTTCTTCAGCCCGCGCCTGGACGCCGAACAGCGGCGCGTCCAGAACCTGTTTTTCGGCTTCGTCGGGCTGGTGCTGCTGGCCGGGCTGTTGTTTGCCCAGTACCTGGACCGGCATTTCCTGGCGCGCCTGGCGGAGCTCAGCCGGGCCCTGCAGCGGGCCGCCACGCGCGGCGACTTCGCCCAGCGCCTGCGCGTCGACCGGGATGACGAGATCGGCCGGGCGCGGGCCCATTTCAACGCCCTGCTCGAGCTGGTCGAGGCCCAGACCACCGAGCTGCGCCACAAGGCCAGTCACGACGGTCTGACCGGGCTGTACAACCGGACCCGCCTGCTGCAGGAGCTGGACCGCCTGCTCGAAGTGCCCCCGGCCAAGGGCTATCACGCGGTCTGCTATCTGGATCTGGACCGCTTCAAGGTGATCAACGACACCTGCGGGCACGCCGCCGGCGACCAACTGCTGCGCGAGCTGTCGCGGAGCCTGCTGGAACAGGTGCGGCGCCTGCCGGGCGCCCTGATCGGGCGCCTGGGCGGCGACGAGTTCCTGGTCCTGGTGCGCGATCATCCGGCGCAGGACATCGCGCGCTTCCTCAACGATATCCTGCGCGCCGTGGACCGCTACGAGTTCCGCTACATGGAGCGCGAGTTTCCCATCGGGGTGAGCATCGGCTGCATTCTGCTCAAGGACGAGCGGGCCACGCCCACCGAGGTGATCAGCGCGGCCGACGGGGCCTGTTATCAGGCCAAGAGCCTGCGCCACGGCGGCCTGGTCACCCACCGCCTGGACGCGCCCGAGATACGCCGGCACCAGGTGCGCATGGACTGGGTCAGCCGGCTCAACACCGCTCTGGAGCAGGACCACTTCTGTCTCTATCTGCAGCCCATCGTGGACGCCGGGCACGCCCCGGGGCCGATGCATTACGAGGTCCTGCTGCGCCTGCGCGAGGGCGGGACCCTCATCGGACCGGACCAGTTCATCCCGGTGGCCGAGCGATTCGGGCTGAGTCCGCGCATCGACCGCTGGGTGCTGGAGCGCCTGTTCGATACGCTCTACCAGGCCCCGGAATTCATGCGCCGGGTGGGCCGGATATCGGTCAATCTGTCCGCGCTGACCGTGGCCGATCCGCACAACCGCCATGCCATCGACCTGCTGCTCAAGGCCTTTCCCCTGGCGCCGTCGCGGCTGTGTTTCGAGATCACCGAGACCGCGGTGATCTCCGAGCTGGAGCAGGCGCGCCGTTTCATGCGCCACTTCCGCGAGCGCGGCGTTCGCTTCGCCATGGACGATTTCGGCACCGGCATGGCCTCCTTCGGTTATCTCAAGGATCTGGAGTTCGACATCCTCAAGATCGACGGCAGCTTCGTGCGCCCCATCGCGACCGACGAGGTGGTGCGCGAGATGGCCCGGGCCCTGGTGCGGATCGGGCGCATCACGGGCAAGGAGATCGTGGCCGAACAGGTCGAGGACGAGACCACCGCCGGCCTGCTGCGCGAGATGGGGGTGGACTACCTGCAGGGCTGGCTGTTCGCCCGTCCCCGGCCGATCGCCGAGGTCATCGCGGAGGCGGTCGAGGTGGGTCAGTCCGGGCCGCCAAAACAGCTGGGAAGGCCGCGCTCGAGATCCGGATAGCGCAGCTGTATGCCGAGTTCATCGAGCAGGCGCCGGTTGCTCAGGCGGCGGGATTCGGCCAGGTAGGAGAGCAGGCCGCTGGAGAGGGTCTCGCGGGCCTCGGCCAGGGAGACGATCGGCGGGCGCGGCAGGCCGGCCAGGTCGGCCACGCGGTTGAAGTAGTCGGTCATATTGCCCGGGGTGCCGTCGCAGGCATTGTAGAGGGCGCCGTCGGGGGCGCGCCGCATGGCGGCCAGGCAGACCTCCACCAGGTCGTCGGCATGGATGCGGTTGGTCCAGGGGGCGTCGGCCTCGGCCACCATCGGCACCTGTCTGCGCAGGCGCGCCAGTGGCAGCTTGCCGGGGCCGTAGATCCCGGCCACGCGCAGGATCACCAGTTCGCCGCCGCTGCGCTCGCGCCAGGCGCGCAGCTGCTGTTCGGCGTCCCAGCGCCGGCGCGCGCGGTCGGCCCGCGGCCGCGCGGGACGGGTCTCGTCCACCCAGGCGCCCTGGCAGTCGCCATAGACCCCGGTGGTGCTGATGTAGAGGATGCGCCTGGGCTGGCCGCTGTGCTCCAGGCCGGCCAGGAAGCGCCGCATGCGCGTATCACGCTGTCCCCGCGGGGGCGGCGGCGCCAGAAAGAACACCTGCCGCCCCCGGGTGCTGTCCGCGGGCAGGGTCTCCCGGTCGAGGTCGCGGATCAGGGCCCCGATGCCGAGCCGTTCCAGCGCCGCGGCGCTTTCGGCCGAGCGCACCAGGCCTTGTACCGGCTGCCCGTCGTCGCGCAGGCGCCGGGCCAGGCGTTGCCCGATATAGCCGCAACCGATGATAAACATGGCAGCAAGGGGTTTATAAGATCCCTGCAATGGTTGAGAATGCCGCATTCTCTCATATTGGGCACGAGCATGCGTTTCACAGTCACACTCTCCCCCAGCGGGACCCGCTTTGCCGTCGAACAGGGCGAGACGGTCCTGGATGCCGCCATCCGTCAGGGTGTCGGTCTGCCCTACGGCTGCCGCGGCGGGCGTTGCGGCTCCTGTATCGCGACCCTGCTCGAGGGCGAGGTGGACTATCCCGATGGCCCGCCGGAGGCCCTGGAACACGAGGATGCCGACAAGTGCCTGCCCTGCGTGGCCGTGCCGCGCTCCGACCTCGGCCTGGCGGTGCGCGAGGTGGAGGCGGCGGCCGACATCGAGCCGCGCATGCTGCCCTGCCGGGTGCAGCAGGTCGATCACCTGGCGCACGATGTGGTGCGCCTGATGCTCAAGCTGCCGGACAACCAGCGCCTGCAGTTCCGCGCCGGCCAGTATCTGGACTTCGTGCTCGCCGACGGCAGCAAGCGCGCCTTCTCGATCGCCAACGCGCCGGAGGACGACGCGCTGATCGAGCTGCACATCCGCCATGTGGACGGCGGCAAGTTCACCGACTGGGTGTTCGGGCAGATGCAGGACAAGGCCATCCTGCGCATCGAGGCCCCGCACGGCAGCTTCGTGCTGGACGAGGAGAGCCCGCGTCCCTGGCTGTTCATCGGCGGCGGCACCGGCCTTGCCCCGCTCAAGTCGCAGATCGAGCACGCCTTCCACACCGGCACCACCCGCCCCATGCGGCTGTACTGGGGGGTGCGCTCGCGGCGCGACCTGTATCTGCCCGATCTGCCCGAGCAGTGGGCGCGCGCGCATGCCAACTTCAGCTATGTCCCGGTGCTGTCCGAGCCGGATGCCGACTGGGAGGGGCGCAGCGGCTTCGTCCACGAGGCGGTGATCGAGGACATCCCCAATCTGGCCGATTACGATATCTACATGGCCGGGCCGCCGGTGATGGTCGGCGCCGCGCGCGAGGCCTTCCGCGCGCGCGGGGTGCCGGACGCGCAGATGCACTACGACGCCTTCGAGTACGCCGCGCAGACCCGCGACAAGTAAGCCGCCTACAGGCGGAAGCCGCCGTAGCGTTTGCGTATGCGCCAGTCGATGAAGGCCACGCCCGCGGCAAAGCCCAGCAGGGCCAGCAGGCCGGCCACGATCCAGGGCAGATAGCGCTTCCACAACGGCAGCTCGCGGCGGGCGGTCTCGGCCTCCTGGCGCGCCGCCACCTGCACCCCCAGCAGACGCCGCAGCTCATCGATGCGCGCCTTGAGGCGGTCGCGTTCCTGCGCGGCCCGGCGCAACGCGGGCAGTTCGGCCAGATCCTTTTCCAGGGCCTGGATGCGCGCCCTGGCCGCGGCCAGCTGCTGCTCGGCGCGCGCGTCGGCGAGCGAGGGCAGGGGGGTGGTCCGGCCCTGTCGCGCGTCCAGCTCGGCCTTGAGCCTGCGGATCTCGGCGCGCGCCTCCAGCAGCATCATGGCGGCCGGCTTCTCGTCGGTCACATAGCGCGCCTCCACCCAGCCGCGGGTGTCGTCGGCCAGGCGCACCTGCAGCACGCCCTTGCCGCGCTTGAGCACCTCCAGGGGCGTGCCGGTGGTGAGCAGGCGCTGCGGCTCGCCTTCCAGCGAGGGTTGGGCGTACAGCCCGACCACCAGTTTGTCGGTGATGTGCGCGGCCGCGGCCAGACCGCTCAGGCACAGCAGCAGAAGGGCCGCCGGCAGGCTGCGCCGCCGTCTGGATCGGCTGGCCCGGCGGTGTCGTTGGGCGTTCATCTCACGGCTCCGTTCAGGGCGGGTGGGGCTCAGGCGGCGATGCCGCTGTGGCGCAACAGGGCGTCGATCCGCGGCTCCCGGCCGCGGAAGGCGCGGAACAGCTCGGCGGCGTCCTGCGAACCGCCCTTCTCGAGGATGTGGTGCAGGAAGGACCGCCCGGTCTCGGGATCGAACACCCCGCGTTCCTCGAACAGCGAGAAGGCGTCGGCGGACAGCACCTCGGCCCATTTGTAGCTGTAATAGCCGGCCGCGTAACCGCCGGCGAAGATGTGCGAGAAGCCGTGCGGAAAGCGGTTCCACTCGGGCGCCTCGACCACCGCCACCTGGCGTCTGACCTCGTCCAGGATGGGGTAGATGCGCCCGCCGCGGGCCGGGTCGTATTCGAGGTGGATGCGGAAGTCGAACAGCGAGAATTCCAGCTGCCGCACCATCATCATGGCGGACTGGAAGTTCCTGGCCGCCAGCATGCGCTGGAACATCTCGTCGGGGATGGGCTCGCCGGTCTCGTAATGACCGGAGATCAGATCCAGGGCCTCGCGCTGCCAGCAGAAGTTCTCCATGAACTGCGAGGGCAGCTCGACCGCGTCCCAGGCCACGCCGTTGATGCCCGAGATCTCGGGATAGTCGATCCGGGTCAGCATGTGGTGCAGGCCGTGACCGAACTCGTGGAACAGGGTCTCGACCTCGTCGTGGGTGAGCAGCGCGGGCTTGTCGCCGACCGGCGGGGTGAAGTTGCAGGTCATGTAGGCGACCGGGATCTGGCAGCGTTCGTGGGTAGCCATGCGCGACTGGCAGGTGTCCATCCAGGCCCCGCCGCGCTTGTTCGGCCGGGCGTAGAGATCGAAATAGAACTGCCCGCGCACGCTGCCGTCCGGGTCGCGGATCTCGTAGAACTTCACGTCCGGGTGCCAGGCCTCCACGCCCTCGACCTCGTGGAAGCTGACCCCGTACAGCCGGCTGACCACCTCGAACATGCCGGGCACCACCCGGGTCTCGGGGAAGTAGGGCTTCACCTCCTCCTGGCTGATGCTGTAGCGCTGCTGGCGCAGCTTTTCGCTGTAATAGGGGATGTCCCAGGGCTGCAGATCGGCGCAGCCCTCGCCGGCGGCGAAGTCGCGCAGCTCGGCCAGTTCCTGTTCCGCCTGCGGGCGCGAGCGCCGCGCCAGATCCTCCAGGAAGCGCATCACCTCGTCGGTCGAGCGCGCCATCTTGGTGGCCAGCGAGCGCTCGGCGTAGTTGGCGAAGCCCAGCAGCTGCGCCAGCTCGTGGCGCAGGGCCAGGATCTCCTCCATGATGGCGCTGTTGTCGAACTTGCGGTCGTGCGGTCCCTGGTCGGAGGCGCGGGTGTTGTAGGCCTCGTACAGCTCGCGCCGCAGGGCGCGGTCGTCGGCGTAGCTCATGACCGGGAAGTAGGAGGGGTAGTCCAGGGTGAACAGCCAGCCCTCGTGACCGCGCTGTTCGGCGGTCTGGCGCGCCAGGTCCAGCGCCGACTGTGGCAGACCGGCCAGCAGGGCCGGATCCTCGATGCGCTTTTCCCAGGCGTTGGTGCAGTCGAGCAGGTTCTCGGAAAAGCGGCTGGTGAGCTGCGAGAGCTGCTGCGAGATCTCCCGGTAGCGGGTCTTTTTGTCCGCCGGCAGGTCGATGCCGGAGAGATGGAAGTCGCGCAGGGCGTTCTCCAGCACCTTGCGCTGGGCCGGGTCGAGCGGCTGGCCGGACTCGGCCAGGCGCCGGTAGGCCCGGTACAGGGCCTCGTTCTGGCCCATCTCGGTGGCGTATTCCGAGAGCTTGGGCAGGCAGGCGTTGTAGGCCGCGCGCAGGGCCTCGGAGTTGACCACCGAATTCATGTGCGAGACCGGCGACCAGGCGCGCTCCAGCTCGTCGTCCCATTCCTCCAGGGGCTCGATGAGGGTCTCCCAGCCCGGTTCCTCCAGCGACTCCAGCAGGGCGGCGATGCGCGCGCGGTTGCGCGCCAGCAGGTGGTCGATCGCCGGCTCGACGTGTTCCGGCCGGATGTGGGCGAAGGGCGGCAGGGCCTCCAGTTGCAGCAGGGGGTTGTCGTTCATTTGGGTCCGAATCCTGTATGGGGCGCCTATTCTGCCACGAATCAGCCCAGGTGCATGCCCGCCAGGGCCAGGCCGTCGATCAGCAGGGCCAGGCCGAACAGGCCCAGGCCGATGCGGGCGCGCCAGCGCAGGCGCCGCACCAGGGCCGATTCCTCGCGGTTGGCGATCAGGTAGATGCCCTGCGGCGGTTTGCGCAGCACGTGCACATGGGTGTCGTTGCGCGCCGGTTCCAGTTCCTCCCTGGCCTGGCGGCGCGCCTGTTCGCGCGCCAGCTGCCATTCCCGCAGGTCTATGGTGCCGTTGCGGTCGAGGTCGAAGCGCTCGCGCAGGCGCTCGGGATGGGCCTTCCACTCGCGCAGGATCTCCTGCATGCGGACCCGTTCGCTGTCGCGGAAGTCGCTGTCGTCGAGCGAGTGGAACCAGCCGATGGCATACAGCGGGTCGCCTTCCAGGATCACCCGCTCGGTGTAGCGCTGGCCGCCGCCGAGCAGGGCCCCGGAGGCCCCGAGGACCCGGCTGGCGACCCGGAACCCCGGTCCGAAGTCCTGTCCCAGGCGGTGCAGGCCCGGCAGGCCGAGGCCGGCGGCGCTGCCGTGCCAGGTCTGGCTGTGGGTGGTGTCGATCTCGGCGCCCTCGGGGTCGATCAGGCATTCGCCGGTTTCGTCGCGCAGCAGGAACAGGCCGTCGCTGGTGCCCGAGTCGATGGTGCGCCAGTTCTTGCCCGCGCGCTGCTCCACGCGGAAGCTGTACCAGCAGCAGGGGGTCTGGCTCAGGGGCGCGACGATGGGCTCGCCGGGCAGAGCCCGGGCCTGGCCGTGGAGTTCGACATAGCCCTGGGGCGCCGAGCGCACGCGCGCGGTGGGGATGTCCTCGATCAGGCGGTAGCGGCGCAGGCTGGAGAAGCCGACCAGCAGCCCGACCACGCCGATGATGCCGATGAAGGCCAGCAGCCCGGGGGACTGCTGCAGTTGGGCGAGCCAGCCGGCCGGCAGGGGCATGGGTTTAGCCGAACAGCTTGCCCAGGTCCACGTCGGCGGTCTCCTCCTCGCTGAACTCCAGCAGTTCGGCCGGGCCGAAGTGGAACAGGCGCGCCAGGATCAGGTCGGGGAACTGTTCGATGCGGATATTGTTGGCGTTGACCGCGGCGTTGTAGAACTCGCGCCGGTCGGCGATGCTGTTCTCCAGCGCGCTGATGCGCGCCTCGAGCTGGCGGAAGCTCTCGCTGGCCTTCAGGTCCGGGTAGGCCTCGGCCACGGCGAACAGCCTGCCCAGGCCCAGGCGCAGGCCGCTCTCGGCGGCGCCCAGGGCGCCCATGTCGCCGCTGGCGGCGGCGTCCTGCACCGCGGCGCGGGCCTTCATCACCGCCTCCAGGGTCTCCTGCTCGTACTGCATGTACTGCTTGCAGGCCTCGACCAGCTTGGGCAGTTCGTCGTGACGCTGCTTGAGCAGCACGTCGATATTGGCCCAGGCCTGGCTGACATTGTGCTTGAGCGAGACCAGGTTGTTGTAGATCAGGATGGTATAGCCGACCAGTACCGCGAGCAGCACCAGTATCACGATGGTCGATGTCGCCATGACAGCCTCCTGTGCCGGGGGATCAGGCCTCCGCCAGCCAGTCCCGGGGTTTCAGGTACACATCATACAACGCCGCCTCGGGGCTGTCCGGTTCCGGGTGCCAGTCGTATTTCCAGCTCACCAGCGGGGGCAGCGACATCAGGATGGACTCGGTGCGTCCGCTGGTCTGCAGGCCGAAGATGGTGCCGCGGTCATAGACCAGGTTGAACTCCACATAGCGGCCGCGCCGGTAGAGCTGGAACGCGCGCTCGCGCTCGCCGTAGGGGGTGTCGAGGCGCCGCTCCACGATGGGCGCATAGGCCGGGATGTAGTGGTCGCCCACGCTGCGCATGAAGGCGAAGGCGGTGTCGAAGTCCGGTTCGTTCATGTCGTCGAAGAACAGGCCGCCGACCCCGCGCGGCTCGTCGCGGTGTTTCAGGTAGAAATACTCGTCACACCACTGCTTGTACCTCGGGTAGGCCTCCGGGCCGAAGGGCTCGCAGGCGGCCCTGGCGGTGCGGTGCCAGTGGATCACGTCCTCGCGGTTGCCGTAATAGGGGGTCAGGTCGAAGCCGCCGCCGAACCACCAGACCGGCTCCGCGCCCGGCTTCTCGGCGATGAAGAAGCGCACATTGGCGTGCGAGGTCGGGACATAGGGGTTGCGCGGGTGGATCACCAGCGAGACGCCCATGGCCTGAAAACTGCGTCCGGCCAGCTCGGGGCGTGCCGCGGTGGCCGAGGGGGGCAGGCCCTCGCCGTGCACATGCGAGAAGTTGACTCCGGCCTTTTCGAACACCTGGCCTTCCTCGAGCACGCGCGAGCGACCGCCGCCGCCCTGTTTTCTTTCCCAGGCGTCCTGGCGGAAGGCGTGCCCGTCCAGGGATTCCAGGGCGTCGCAGATGCTGTCCTGCAGGGCCAGCAGGTAGTGTTTGACGGCGTCGATATCGGGTGTCTGGCTCATGGTGCTATCGGTACTGGCGGCCTGTGCGCAGGTCGCGTATGGGTGTGGGTCGGTTCAGTTTGCCGAGTTTGCCACAGAGTAGGGCGTCGGTGCCCGGACAACGCAGGCGCACCTGCAGCGGGCTGCGCGCCGGCGGGCGTCCGGCGCGGTTGGCGCTGCTCGATATCAGGGCCCGGCCGGCGGCCCGGCACAGCGCGGCCGCGGGCGGGTGGGCGGTCACCCGGCAGGCCACGGTGTCGCGGCCGCCGTTGATCCACCAGGGCAGGCCGGGGCGCGCCGGAAGCAGCCAGGTGACCGGACCGGGCCAGCTCTCGCGCACCGCCTCCATGCCCTTGCACTGCAGCAGGGCGAAGGGGCGCAGCTGTTCGATGTCGCTGGCGATCAGGATCAGGCCCTTGTCCGCGGGACGCTGCTTGAGGCGCAGCAGGCGCAGCACCGCCGCGGGGTTGAGCGGGTCGCAGCTCAGCCCGTACACCGCTTCGGTGGGACAGGCGACGACACCGCCCTGATCGATGATGCGCGCCGCCCGGCGCAGCTGGAAGGGGCTGCTCATGCGCGGCTTGCCCGGGTATCGGCGGCCCCCTCCCCGGCCCTCCCCCACGGGCGGGGGAGGGGGCGGATTTCCGCCTGCCAGCGGGGAGAATCACCAAACCACGCCTCCCTCCGCTTGCGGGGGGAGGTTGGGAGGGGGGCAATGGCCCGCAGGCGGTCAGCCATTGCCTTCGGCCCCGGCTTCCTTCTTCGCCGGCGGCTCATAGGGCTCGGCGAAGCTGCAGTCCTGCTGCGGGCAGACCTTTTCGGTGCCGCGCCGCTTGGTGGTCTTGATGGTCAGGATGGGCCAGCCGCACTGCGGGCAGGGCTCGGCCACCGGCTCGTTCCACACCGCGTAGTCGCACTTGGGATAGGTGGAACAGGAGTAGAAGATCTTGCCGCGGCGGGACTTGCGCTGCATCAGGGTGCCCTTGTGGCACTTGGGGCACTCGACCCCGGTGTCCTTGGGCTTTTCCAGCGGCTCGATGTGGCGGCACTTGGGGTAGCCGGAGCAGCCGATGAAGCGCCCGTAGCGGCCCTGCTTGAACACCAGCTCGGAGCCGCATTCCGGGCAGTCGCGGCCCACCTTCTCCGGCTCGGCGCCGGCGCTGCCGTCGTCGTTGAGGTTGCGGGTGTAGTCGCAGTCGGGGTAGTGGGTGCAGCCGATGAAGCGCCCGTTGCGGCCCAGGCGGATGGACAGCTGGCCGCCGCACTTGGGGCACTTCTCGTCGATCTTCTCCTGGGTGACATCGGAGCGCTTGACGTTCTTCTCGGTGTCCTCGATGCGCGCCTTGAACGGCTTCCAGAAGCGCTCCAGCAGGGGGATCCATTCCTCCTCGCCGCGCGAGACCGCGTCCAGTTCGTCCTCCAGGCGGGCGGTGAAGTCGTAGTCCACGTACTGGGTGAAGTAGTTGGTCAGGAATTTGTTGACCACCCGCCCCACGTCGGTGGGGTAGAAGCGCTTCTTCTCCAGCTCCACATAGTCGCGGTCCTGCAGGGTGGAGATGATGGAGGCGTAGGTGGAGGGCCGGCCGATGCCGTATTCCTCTAGCGCCTTGACCAGGCTGGCCTCGGTGTAGCGCGGCGGCGGTTCGGTGAAGTGCTGCTCGGGACGGATCTTGAGCAGTTCGACCTGCTCGCCCTCGCTCAGCGGCGGCAGCATCTTTTCGTCGTCGTCGCCGGCCTTGGCGTCGTCGGTGCCCTCGGTATAGACCTGGATGAAGCCCGGCTTGGCGATGGTCGAGCCGGTGGCGCGGAAGAGGTTGCCCTCGCCGGCGCTCAGATCGGCCGAGACCGTGTGCAGGGTGGCGTGGATCATCTGGCAGGCCACGGTGCGCTTCCAGATCAGGGTGTAGAGCTTGAGCTGGTCGCGGTCGAGGTGCCTGGCGATGGATTCGGGGGTGTTGAGCACCGAGGTCGGACGGATGGCCTCGTGGGCCTCCTGGGCGTTCTTGGCCTTGGTCTTGAACACCCGCGGCTTGGCCGGCAGGTTGTCCTTGCCGTACTTGCCGGCGATGAATTCGCGCAGCTCGGCGACGGCCTCGTCGGCCAGGTTGACCGAGTCGGTCCGCATGTAGGTGATCAGACCCACCGCGCCCGAGCCGATGTCCACGCCCTCGTACAGCTGCTGGGCGATGCGCATGGTGCGCTGCGCGGTGAAGCCCAGTTTGCGCGAGGCCTCCTGCTGCAGGGTGGAGGTGGTGAAGGGCGCGGCCGGGTTGCGCCGGCGCTGCTTCTTTTCGACCCTGGCGACGGTCAGCCTGCCGCCGGCGGCCTGGATCAGGGCCTGTTCGATCTCGTGCGCGCGCTGTTCGTTCTCCACGCTGAACTGGCTCAGCTTCTCGCCGCCGAAGTGGGTGAGTTTGGCGGCGAAGCCGGCCTTGTCCTTGCGCGCGTCGGCCTCGATGGTCCAGTACTCGCGCCGCTTGAAGGCCTCGATCTCGTCCTCGCGCTCGCAGATCAGGCGCAGGGCGGGGCTCTGCACGCGCCCGGCGGACAGGCCGCGGCGCACCTTCTTCCACAGCAGCGGCGAGAGGTTGAAGCCCACCAGGTAGTCCAGGGCGCGGCGCGCCTGCTGGGCGTTGACCAGGTCCATGGACAGCGCGCGCGGATGGGCCACCGCGTCCTGCACCGCCTTCTTGGTGATCTCGTTGAACACCACCCGGTGCACCGGCTTGTCCTTGAGCGCCTTGCGGTTCTTGAGCATCTCGTACAGATGCCAGGAGATGGCCTCGCCCTCGCGGTCGGGGTCGGTCGCGAGATACAGGGCGTCGGCCTGTTTCAGTTTCTGGGTGATCGCCTTGACGTGCTTGTCGTTGCGTTCGATGACCTGGTACTTCATGGCGAAGTCGTGATCGGGATCGACCGCGCCCTCCTTGGGCACCAGGTCGCGTACATGGCCGTAGGAGGCGAGCACGTCGAAGTCCTTGCCCAGGTATTTCTTGATCGTCTTGGCCTTGGCCGGCGACTCAACGATGACGAGGTTCATAGGGGGTACTGTCCGGTGAGGCGGCGCGAGCCGGCGCCGCGTGGGTGTTCTTTCAGGGAGGCCCTTTTTTATACCGATAGCCGGGCAGCCCCCCGGGTGTCAAGCCGCCGGGTGAAAAAATGCCCGGTCGGCTGGCCGGGCATCGGGGGTGTTCGCGTGGTCCGGGGCTCAGTGCAGATAGGGCGGCTCGCCGTTGTAGACCAGCTCCTCCATCAGGGCGAAGGCGTTTTCCTGGCCGGGCCGGTTGAGCAGCACCAGCAGCACCACCCATTTGACGTCGTCGGTGCTCAGTTCCTCGGTCTCGATGGCCATGCAGCGTTCGATCACCAGCTCGCGGCTCACCGGGTCGAGGATGCCGCTCTGCTCCAGGGTCAGCAGCAGGCCCTGGATCTCCAGGTCGATCTTCTGCTGCTCGCGGTCGCTGTAGATGCGCACCGTGTGGTTGGGCGAATCGGCGGCGTGGTCCAGCATGCTGCCCTGGCGCCAGGCCAGCTCGTCCAGCCAGTTGAAGGCCTTGCTGACCTCGCCCTGCTGGAAACCGGCCTGCAGCAGTTCCTCCTCCAGGGTGACCTGGTCCATGGGCACCGATTCCTCGCTGTCCATGTAGTTCTCGTAGATGTAAATCAGTACGTCGATGAGATTTTCATTCACGGCAGGGATTCCTGGGAGACGGGGAAGGGCGGTCCGGCGGCGCGCCAGCGGGCGCCGTAAGCGGGCCATCCAGGGCGGGATATGGGTTCACGACAGCGGTTTTCCAAGTCGGTTGAACAATCCACCTGGCTCCGATGATACATGACCCTGCAATTCGAGCAAGAGCAACATGGACGAGATTTCCGCTGCGCTGAAGCGGCTTTTGGCGACCAGTTCGTCGGCGCTGACCGGGTCGTGGCCCATCAGTTCCAGCAGCTCGATGTGTTCCGGGTCCATGGCCTCTCCGGGGGCGTCGGCGGGGGCCGGGTCCGGGCCGCTGTCGGGCGTCGCCGCGACCAGGCCGAGCTGGGCGCCCAGTTCCTCGACGATGTGCGCCCCGGTCTCGACCAGCTTGGCGCCCTGGCGGATCAGGGCGTGGCAGCCGCGCGCCTGCGGATTGTGGATGGAGCCGGGGATGGCGAACACCTCGCGTCCGATCTCGGCCGCCAGGCGGGCAGTGATCAGCGAGCCGCTGTTGAGCGTGGCCTCCACCACCAGGGTGCCCAGCGACAGCCCGGCGATGATGCGGTTGCGGCGCGGGAAGTTGCCCGGCAGGGGCGGGGTGCCCGGGGGGTATTCGCTGAGCAGCAGGCCCTGTTCGACGATGCGGTGGGCCAGGTCGCGATGGCGCGCGGGATAGACCCGGTCCAGGCCGGTGCCGGTGACCGCCAGGGTGGGACCGCGCTCCAGCGCGCCCTCGTGCGCCGCGCCGTCGATGCCCAGGGCCAGGCCGCTGGTGATGGCCAGGCCGTTGCCGGCCAGGAAGCGGGCGAAGCCGCGCGCGTTCTCCAGGCCGCCGCGCGAGGCGTGACGACTCCCCACCACCGCCAGCTGCGGCAGGTGCAGCAGCCCCGCGTCGCCGCGCAGGAACAGGGCCAGGGGCGGGTCGGGCAGCGCGCGCAGCAGCGGCGGGTAATCGGGGTGGTCGATCGGCAGCAGGCGGGTGCCGCTCTCGTGCAGCCAATCGAGGTCGCGCCGCGCGGCCTCGCGGTCGGCCCCGGCCAGGGCCTGGCGCACCGGCGCCGGGGTCTCGGCGGGCGGCTGGGCCAGCAGGGCCTGCGGGTCGGGCTGGAGCGCGAGCAGGGGCAACAGCCGGCGCGGCCCCAGCCGGGGCGCGCGCAACAGGGCCAGCCAGGCGAGCGTGGCGGCATCGGCGGTACTCACAGCGTCCATGTCGTGATCATACCGTTTTGCCTGCGCCCTGACGGGCGCGGGGCTCAGGGGGCGCGTACCCGGTCGAGGATGTGGATCGGCCGGATGGCGTTGAGCACCAGGCCGAAGCTGACCCGGTCGAAGGTGCGGAACACCATCAGCAGGCCGGCCTCCTCGTCGGGCAGGGTCACGGTGTCGCGCGAGTCGGGGGTGACCACGTCGCGTATGGTCTCGCCGCGCTGGTCGATGCGCAGTACATGCCCGGGCTCGATGCCGTCGTGGGCCCCGCGGTCGAGCACCACCACGTTGTACTGGCCGATCTGCGAGACGCCGTTCATGACCGCGATGATGGAGCCGCTCACATCACCCTTGGGCGGATGCGGGGTGAAGTTGGTCCAGCGGCTGCCCTCGGCGACCGGCAGCAGGCGGTCGCCGATCACCGCCTCGCGCTCGCTGCTGTTGAAGAACACGGTCGCCGGATCGCCCGCGCGCATCGCCTCCACGGTGCCGATGTAGGTGGCGGCGTAGCCGATGATCTCGCCGGTGTCGGCGTCCTTGTAGGGTTTGCCCGGGCGCACCACATGGTATTTGCCGCCGGCCTTGTCCAGCGAGCGCACATAGGCGCGCACCCCGGTGCCGCCAAGGAGGTGGTCCTGGCCGAAGCTCACCAGGTAGGGCAGGGCGTCGGCCTGGCCCGGGTTCAGCACATAGGGGCGCGACAGAAAGGGCGCGATATCGCCGATGGGGATGGTCGGGATGGCGCCGTCCCAGGGCTTGCTGCGCACCTTGGGCGAGAGCTTGACCGGGCCGCGGTTGAGCACCAGGCGCGGCTTGCCGTCGATGTACACCAGATCGAGCCGGTCGCCGGGATAGATCAGGTGCGGGTTGGCGATCTGCGGGTTGGCATACCAGATGTCGGGCCAGCGCCAGGGGCTGCGCAGAAAGCGTGCGGAGATGTCCCAGAGGGTGTCGCCCTTCTTGACCACATAGTGCGCGGGATGGTCTGCGCGCAGCAGCGGCGCGGCCAGGGCGGGCGTGGCCAGCAACAGGCCAAGCAGCGTGGGAAGGAAGGCGCGAAGGATGGATTGGCTGATTCTCTTCATGGGATTCCCTTGGCGTTAACGTCGGTTCCTACCGGTCGAATGCCTCGACATTGCGGTATCATTACCCGGCAGGGGCTCGTCAGGCAAGCGGTTTATTGGATGAAAGTCTAGCGCAAACAGCGGTCTGGCGAAGCTTTTTGATTTGTTACTACAGAATCCGGACTGGCCCATGGCAATTCTCGACATCCTACATTTCCCCGATCCGCGCCTGCGCAACCGCGCCAAACCGGTGTCCGAGGTGGATGCGCGGGTGCGCAAGCTGGCCGATGACATGCTCGAGACCATGTACAAGGCGCCGGGTATCGGCCTGGCGGCGGTCCAGGTCAATGTGCCGCTGCGCGTGGTCACCATCGACATCTCCGAGGAGCGCGACCAGCCGCTGGTGCTGATCAACCCCGAGATCCTCGAGCGCGACGGCGTGGAGGAGATGAGCGAGGGCTGTCTTTCGGTCCCGGGCATCTACGAAAAAGTCAAGCGCGCCAACCACATACGCTTTCGCGCGCTGGACCTTGAGGGCCAGCCCCTCGAACAGGAGGCGGAGGGCCTGTTGGCGGTATGTGTGCAGCACGAGATCGATCATCTGGATGGCAAGCTGTTCGTCGATTATCTGTCCAGCCTCAAGCGCCAGCGGATCCGCAAGAAGCTGGAGAAGGAGGCTCGTCAGCAGGCCGAACCCGCGCCGGCCGGCACCGCCATCTGAGCCGTCCCATCGAGCTTAGTCAGCTTCCCTGTTTCATATTGCGACCCGGTTCCCGTTTATGAGCAGCCCCCTACGCATCGTCTTTGCCGGCACGCCGGACTTCTCGGTCCCGCCGCTGCGCGCGCTGCTGGATTCGCCGCACCAGGTGGTCGCGGTGTATACCCAGCCCGACAGACCGGCCGGCCGCGGCCGCAAGCTGGCGCCCAGCCCGGTCAAGGAGGTCGCCCTGGAGGCCGGCATTCCCGTGCGCCAGCCGGCCAGCCTGCGCGAGCCAGCCGAGATCGAGGCCCTGGCCGCGCTGGACGCCGACCTGATGGTGGTGGTGGCCTACGGCCTGCTGCTGCCCGAGCCGGTGCTGGCGGCCCCGCGCCTGGGCTGCATCAACATCCATGCCTCCATCCTGCCGCGCTGGCGCGGCGCGGCGCCCATCCAGCGCGCCATCCAGGCCGGTGACCGCGAGACCGGGGTGGCCATCATGCGCATGGAAAAGGGCCTGGACACCGGACCGGTGTACCTGCTCGAACGCACCCCCATCGCGCCCGACGAGACCGGCGGCAGCCTGCACGACCGCCTCTCGGTGCTGGGCGCCGAGGCCCTGATGAAGGCCCTGCCGGGGATCGCCGACGGCAGCCTGCGGCCACAGCCGCAGAACGAGGCCGAGGCGGTGTACGCGCACAAGCTGCAGAAGTCCGAGGCCTGGATCGACTGGACCCGCCCGGCGCTGGAGATCGAGCGCCAGGTGCGCGCCTTCAACCCCTGGCCGGTGGCCCAGACCCGCTACGAGGACGCCGGCCTGCGCGTCTGGGAGGCGCACGCCATCCCCGGCGAATGCGCCGAGCCGGGCACCGTGATGGCGGCGGGGCGCGAGGGCATAGACGTGGCCACCGGCGAGGGCCTGCTGCGCATCACCCGCCTGCAGCTGCCCGGCGGGCGCGCCATGGGGGCGCAGGACTTCATCAATGCCCATCCCATCCAGGGGGTGGTGCTGGGCGGCCCTTGAAGCGCGCGCCCGGCACGCCCGCGGAGACCGAGCCGCGCCTGCTTGCGCTGCGCAACCTCGCCGCGGTGCTGGACGGGCGCTCCCTGGACGCGGTGCTGCCGGCCAGCACCGAACGCCTGCCGGAGGCGCAGCGCGCCCGCGCGCGCCAGCTCAGCTACGAACTCTGCCGCTGGCATCGTCAGCTGCACGCCATCGTGGCGGCGCGCCTGCGCAAGCCGCTGCGCGCGCGTGACCGCGACATCCACCTGCTGCTGATGCTCGGGGTCTATCAGCTGCTGCACAGCCGGGTGCCGCCGCATGCCGCGGTGTCCTCCAGCGTGGAGCTGTGCCGGCGTCTGGACCGCGCTTGGGCGGTCAAGCTGGTTAACGGCCTGCTGCGCGGGGTGCAGCGCGAGCTGGACCAGCCCGACTCGCCCCTGCGGCGCCAGCTGCGCGAGGATCTCTCGATTCGCTGCGCCCAGCCCAAGTGGTTCGTGCGCGCCATGCAGCGGGCCTGGCCGGAACGCCATGTGGCGATCCTCGAGGCCTTGCAGCAGCGCGCCCCCATGACCCTGCGCCTGGACATCCGCCGCCAGGCGCGCGCCGACTATCTGCAGCGGCTGCGGACCGAGGGGATCGCGGCGCATGGGCTCGAGGCGGTGCCCGAGGCGGTGGTCCTGGAGGCGCCGCTGCCGGTGGAGCGCCTGCCCGGCTTCGACCGCGGCCTGGTCTCGGTGCAGGACGCGGGCGCCCAGCTGGCGGCGCGCCTGCTCGACCCGCGCCCCGGGCAGCGGGTCCTGGACGCCTGCGCCGCGCCCGGCGGCAAGACCGGGCACATCCTGGAACTGGCCGACGATCTCGAGGTCACAGCCATGGACCTGGATCCCGGTCGCCTGGCCCGGGTCGAGGACAATCTGCGGCGTCTGGGACGCCAGGCGCACGTCCGGAT